>JADGOM010000240.1 GCA_017882925.1 Acidimicrobiia bacterium
GATGATCACGGACAACATCTACTCGCACGTGACGCCGACGATGCAGATCGGCGCGGCGGAGAAGGTTGCCGGGCTCATCTTCCGCGCGGCGCCCTGATCGTCTCGACCGGCGCCAAACAGGCCGATCTTGCGACCGTTGTGATCAACCTGTGACCAGGCAGGTCACTACAGGTCGAGTGCGACTCTGTGACCTGCGATGTTGCTGGTGTCGGAGGGGGGACTTGAACCCCCACACCCTTTCGGGCACCAGCCCCTCAAGCTGGCGCGTCTGCCTATTCCGCCACTCCGACGTGGTGCCCGCGTTCGTACGAGCAGGGAGGCATTGTAGCCAAGCCGCGAAGCCGTCCCGCGGGACCGCCGGGGGCTGGCTGCGACCCCTATTGCAGGCGCAGCGCGAGCAGCACCGTCGAGAACAGGAACACGATGGCGATCGCCACGGTGATCCGGTCGAGGTTGCGCTCGACCACGGTGGAGCCGGCCATCGAGCCACCGAGGCTGCCACCTCCGAACATGTCGGAGAGACCACCGCCGCGACCCGCGTGGAGCAGGATCAGGACGATGAGGGCGACACTCGATGCGATCTGGATCACGAGGATGAGCGCGTTCAGCACGGTGGCCAGGTCCTTTCCGGGTGCTCCGGGGACTCTAATACAAGGCTCACGGGCCTCCGTGCCCACCCCGGCGCAGCGGGGAGCGGCCGGGCGGCGGGCCCGTCAGCGCTCGAAGCAGATGATCTTGGCGAAGTCGTCGGGGTCGAGGCTCGCCCCGCCCACCAGGGCGCCGTCGATCTCGGGCCGGGCCATGAGCTCGGCGATGTTGCCGGGCTTCACGCTCCCGCCGTACTGGATGCGGATCTGCTCGGCCGTGGTCTCGCCGTAGAGCTCGGCCAGGGTGGCGCGGATCCCGCCGATGGTGGTGCCGGCGTCTTCGGCGGTGGCGTTGCGGCCGGTGCCGATCGCCCAGATCGGCTCGTAGGCGACCACGCACTCGGCGGCCGCGTCGGCCTTGATGCCGGCGAACGCGCCGCGCACCTGGCCCGACAGGCGGGCCGCGGTCTCCCCCGCCTCGCGCTCCTCGAGCGTCTCCCCCACGCACACGATCGGGGTCATGAGGAACTTCTGGACGGCCTTCAGCTTCTTGTTGACCATCTCGTCGGTCTCACCGAAGATCTGGCGCCGCTCCGAATGCCCGATGATCACGTAGTGCACGTTGAGCTTGGCGAGCATCGGTGCGCTCACCTCGCCGGTGAACGCACCGCTCTCCTCCCAGAACACGTTCTGCGCGCCGAGCTCGATCGGGATCTTGTCGGCCTCGAGCGTGGTCTGGATCGTGCGCAACGACGTGAGGCTCGGGCACAGCACCACGTCGGTGACCTCGTAGTCGTCCTTGCGGAGCAGGTAGCTGAGCTTCTGCACCACCTGGATCGCCTCGAGGTGCGTGTAGTGCATCTTCCAGTTGCCGGCGATGATCGGCCGCCGGGCGGTGCTGGTCATGAAGGCTCCTTGCGCCGGGAGGCACGCAGCGCGGCGATGCCGGGGAGGTCGCCGTACTCGAGGAACTCGAGCGACGCGCCGCCACCCGTGCTCACGTGGTCGATCTGGTCGGCGAGGCCCATCTGGCGCACCGCGGCCGCGCTGTCGCCGCCGCCCACCACGGTGAACGCCTTCGACTGGCCGACGGCCTCGGCCACCGTGCGGGTGCCGCTCGCGAACGGGGCGAGCTCGAACACGCCCATCGGCCCGTTCCACAGCACCGTGCGGGCGTCGAGCACCGCGTCGGCGAAGAGCGCCGCGGTCTCGGGCCCGATGTCGAGCCCCTTCCACCCTGCGGGAATCCCGCTCGCGGCCTTCACGGTGCGCGTCTCCGCGTCGGCCGAGATCTCCTGCGCGATCACCACGTCGACGGGGATCTGCACCCGGCCCGACTCGAGGAGGCGCTTGCACGCCTCGACCTGGTCGGGCTCCACGAGCGAGTCGCCGATCGCGTAGCCCTTGGCCACGAAGAACGTGAACGCCATCGCGCCGCCCACGAGGATCGTGTCGCACTTGGTGAGCAGCGCCTCGATCACCCCGAGCTTGTCGGAGACCTTGGCCCCGCCGAGGATGCCGACGAACGGGTGCGTGGGCGAGTCGAGCAGCTTCGACAGCTGCTCCACCTCGCGGAACAGCAGCCGACCGGCCGCGCTCGGGAGCGCGGCGGGCGGAGCCATGAACGACGCCTGCTCGCGGTGCGAGGTGCCGAAGCTCTCGTTCACATAGCAGTCGGCCAGGGCGACCAGCGCGGCGCCGAACTCCGGCGAGTTGGCGGTCTCCCCCGCCTCGAAGCGCACGTTCTCGAGCAGCAGCACGTCTCCCGGCGCCATCGCCGCGATCAGCGCCTCGACCTCGGGGCCGACGACCGCGGGGGCGAGCGGCACGGGCTTGCCGAGCAGCTCCGAGAGCCGTCGGGCCACGGGCGCCAGCGAGTACTGCGGGTCGACCTTGCCCTTCGGCCGCCCGAGGTGACCGACGAGGATGACCTTCGCCTTCTGATCCGAGAGCCACTGGATCGTGGGCAGCTCGGTGGTGAGGCGCAGGTCGTCGGCCACCTCGCCGTGGTCGAGCGGCGTGTTGAGCTCGACCCGGACGAGGACGCGCGAACCGGGGTGCAGCGGCAGGTCTTCCAGCCGCGGGATCTGGGAGATGTCCATCAGGCGCGGGGAGGGATCAGAGCATCTCGCCGAGGAACTCGGACAGGTCGACGAGGCGGTTGGAGTAGCCCCACTCGTTGTCGTACCAGCCGAACACCTTCACCTGGCTGCCCATGCTCATCGTGTCGTGGGCGGAGAAGATGCAGCTGCTCGGGTTGCCGACGATGTCGGCCGACACGAGCTGCTCCTCCGAGTACTCGAGCACCCCGCGGTACGAAGCGGCCGCAGCAGCCTCGGCGAACGCGGCGTTGACCGCTTCCGCGCTCGCCGACTTGGTGAGGGTGGCCGTGAGGTCGGTGATGGAACCGGTGGGCGTGGGGACGCGCAGCGCGATCCCGTCGAGCTTGCCCTTGAGCTCCGGGAGCACGTCGCCGATGGCGCGGGCGGCACCCGTGCTCGCGGGGATGATCGACAGCGCCGCGGCCCGCATCTTGCGGAGGTCGGCGACGCCCTTCCGGGTCGGCTTGGCCAGGTCCTGCAGCGACTGGTCGGTCGTGTAGGCGTGGACCGTGGTCATGAACCCCTGCTCGATGCCGAACTTCTTGTTGAGCACGTTGGCCAGGGGTGCCAGGCAGTTGGTGGTACACGACGCGTTGGAGATCACGTCGTCCTTCTGCGGGTCGTAGACGGTCTCGTTGACGCCCATGCAGATCGTGGCGTCGACCCCGCTCGCCGGCGCGCTGATGACGACCTTCTTCGCGCCGCCCTTGAGGTGGCCGGCCGCGCCGTCGCGGGCGGTGAACAGGCCGGTCGACTCGATGACGATGTCGACGCCGTGCTCGCCCCACGGGATCTCGGTCGGGTCCTTCACCTCGAGCTTGTGGACCGAGGCGCCGTCGACGGAGAAGCCGCCGTCGGTGACCTTGATCTCGTTGCCCAGCGTGCCCGCGACCGAGTCGTGCTTCAGCAGGAAGGCCATGACCTCGGCGTCGCCGAAGGGGTCGTTGACCGCCACGAGCTCGACGTCGGTGGCCGCCGCCCGGGCCAGGATCGCCCGGTAGAAGGAACGCCCGATCCGGCCGAAGCCGTTGATCCCGACACGTACCGCCATAACTGCCTCCGTTGGCTGAAAACCGCGCCGAAGCTGCGGGTGAGGGGCGCAGGGGCCCTGATCAGAGCAGAGCTTTGAGTGCCTTCGCCAGTTTCGACGGATCATGGGCGAGTCCGTCGGCCCGTGCAACATCGGCGGGTGCGGGGAGCACCCCGAGGTCCGAGATCGCATCGTCGTCGGCGGCCAGGCGACCGCCGTTCTGGTAGAGGAACGCGTCGACGCGGCCCCCGTGGTCGAGCACCGCCCGCAGGTGGTCGGTGGCGTCGAGGCCGGTGGTCTCGGGCGCCTGGGCCCGCAGGTTCGCGACCTGCACGACCCGGGCCCGGGCGAGCTGGATCTCGGCCCGGAGCTCGTGGACGCACAGCACCGGTAGCACGCTGGTGAACAGCGAGCCCGGGGCGATGACGATCTGGTCGGCGGCCCGGATCGCCTCGATGGCCTCGGGGCACGCGGGGGCGTCGTCGGGCACGAGCTCCACCCGGCGGATGCGGCCCCGGCTGCTCGCCACCGCCACCTGGCCCTCCACCGACTCGCCCTCGATGTCGGCCTTCAGGACCACGGCGTCGGGCGTGGCCGGGAGCACCTGGCCCACGCACTCGAGCACGCGGCCGGCCTCGGCCAGCGCGGCGGTGAAGTCGCCGAGGGTCTGGGCCAGGCCGACGAGCATGAGGTTGCCGAGCGCGTGGCCGTCGATCTCGCCGCCGGCGAAGCGGTACTCGAACGCGTCGCGCCACGGGGAGTCGTCGCCGGCGAGCGCGATCAGCGCCTTGCGCAGATCACCGGGCGCGGGGATGTCGTAGTCGGCGCGGAGGCGGCCGGAGGAGCCGCCGTCGTCGGCGACGCTCACGATCGCGGTGATGTTGCGGCTGTAGAGCCGCACCGCCCGCAGCACGACCGCGAGACCATGGCCTCCACCGAGGGCGACGACCCTCGGCCCGCCGGAGGCCGGGGCCTCCAACCGTTCGGGCTCGGGCTCGGGCCGGTAGACGAGCGACGAACGCGGGCGGGTACCGGGCGACGGGCGGCGGACGCGGCCGATCGACGGCGCGGTGCCGGGGCGGACCGCGCCGTCGGCGCCCACGGGGCCGACCTCGGGCGGCAGCGACGACTCAGGCACGCTCGATGTCCCGGTGCGACACGTGGGGGTGGAAGCCGAGGCGCTCGAAGATCTTCGCGAGCTCCCCGGCGACCACGACGCTGCGGTGGCGGCCGCCGGTGCAGCCGATCGCGATGGTGAGGTAGCTCTTGCCCTCGCGCACATAGGCCGGCATCAGCAGCGTGAACAGTCCTTCGAGCTCCTCGAGGAACGGCCCGGTCTCCTCCTGCGCCATCACGTAGCGGCGGACCTTCGGGTCGAGGCCCGTGAGCGGGCGGAGGTCTTCGATCCAGTGCGGGTTGGGCAGGAAGCGGCAGTCGAACACGAGGTCGGCGTCGAGCGGCAGCCCGTGCTTGTAGCCGAAGCTCAGGATGCTCGTCTGCATCGCGGTCTCGGGCGCGTCGGTGGCGAACATCGTCTGCAGCCGGTTGCGCAGGTCGTGCACGTTGAGCCCGGTGGTGTCGAGCACGACGTCGGCCTCGGCCCGGAGCTCCTCGAGCAGCTCGCGCTCGCGCGCGATGCCGACGGTGACGCGGCCGCCGTCGGCGAGGGGGTGCCGGCGCCGGGTGTTCTCGAACCGGCGCACGAGCGTCTCGTCCGACGCCTCGAGGAACAGGATCCGGGTACGGGCGCCGCGCGAGCGCAGCTCGACCAGGGCCTCGGTCATCTCGTCCATGAACGCGCCCGACCGGACGTCGACCACCAGCGCGTAGCGGTGAGGACGGTCGCCGCCGAGCGCCAGGTCGGCGACCTTCGGGATCAGCGCCGGCGGCAGGTTGTCGATGACGAAGAGGCCGAGGTCTTCGAGCCAGGCCGCGGCCTGCGACTTCCCCGCACCGGAGAGCCCGGTGACGATCGTGACGTCGAGTTGTTCGGCCATCAGCTCACCGGGGGTCGGGATTCGGGGTGCGGATCAGGGATCGCGATCGCCTTCGACACCGGGCTGGGACATCCGGGTCAACGATGCCACAGCTTCGCCGTGCAGCTTGGCGTAGACGGCCGCACCTACGTTGTCGGGCAGCCAGGAGAGCTCCTGTAGCTCGTCGACCGTGAGCTCCCGCAGCCGCTTCACCGAGCCGAACTGCTTGAGCAGCCGGGTACGGCGGGTCGGGCCGAGGCCGGGGACGTCGTCGAGGACCGACTGCGTCATCGACTTCCCCCGCACGTTGCGGTGGTACGTGTTGGCGAACCGGTGGGCCTCGTCGCGGACCTGTTGGAGCAGGAACAGCGCCGCGGAGTCGCGGGCGATGCGCACGGGGTCGGCCCGGTCGGGGAGGTAGACCTCCTCGAACTTCTTGGCCAGGCTCGCGACGTTGATCTCCTCGAGCCCGAGCTCCTCCAACACGCGGACGGCCACGCCGAGCTGGCCCTTGCCGCCATCGATCAGGAGCAGGTTGGGCGGGTAGGAGAAGCGCTTGCCGGCGTGCGCGCCTTCGTCCCGCTCCTTCAGGTAGTTGGAGAAGCGCCGGGTGAGCGCCTCCTCCATCGACGCGAAGTCGTCGTTGCCCTCGGCGTGGCGGAGCTTGAACCGCCGGTAGTCGGAGCGCTTCGCGAGGCCGTCTTCCATGACGACCATCGACGCGACGGTGTCGGTGCCGGAGATGTGGGCGATGTCGAAGCATTCGATGCGCAGCGGCGCCTCGGGCAGCCCGAGCGCGTCCTGCAGGGCCATCAGCGTGCGGGCCCGCGCGTTGTGGTCGGACGCCCGCTTCAGCTTGTGGCGGGCGAACGCGTCGGCCGCGTTGCGGGTGACGGTGGCGAGCAGCTCGCGCTTCGCCCCCCGCTGCGGGACCCGGATGCGCACCTTGGTGCCGCGGGTGAGGCCCAGGAAGTCTTGGTAGAGCTCGCAGTCTTCCGGGGCCTCGGGCACGAGGATCTCGCGGGGCACGTCGTCGGACTGCGCGTCGCCGTAGAGCTGCTCGATGATGCGACCGATGAGCGCAGGGGTGGTCAGCTCCTCCACCTTGTCGACGACGAGGCCCTTGCGGCCGACGACGCGGCCCCGGCGCACGAAGAACACCTGCACGCTCGCCTCGAGCTCGTCCTCGGCGAGGCCGAGCAGGTCGTAGTCCTCCTCCTTCGTGCCCACCATCTGCTGACGCTCGATGGCCTTCTGCACCGAGGCGAGCTGGTCGCGCAGCCGTGCGGCGCGCTCGAACTCGAGCTCGTCGGCCGCGGTGAGCATCTGGCGCTCGAGGCGGTGGAGGATGCCCGACGTCTCGCCGTCGAGGAAGTCGACCAGCTCCTGGACCAGGTCGTCGTACTCATCGGGGGTGACCGCGCCGACGCACGGCGCGCAGCACTTCTCGATGTGGGCGTAGAGACACGGTCGCCCGAGCCGGTGGTGGCGGTCGAACTTCGACTGCGTGCAGGTGCGGATCGGGAACGTGCGCAGGAGCAGGTCGAGCGTCTCGCGGATCGCGTAGGCGTGCGCGTACGGGCCGAAGTAGCGGATGCCCTTCTTCTTGGCGCCCCGCATGACCATCGCCCGGGGCCACTCCTCGTGGAGGGTCACGGCGAGGAACGGGTACGACTTGTCGTCCTTGAGCCGGATGTTGAAGCGGGGCTTGTGCCGCTTGATGAGGTTGAACTCGAGGAACAGCGCCTCGACCTCGTTGCGGACCTCGATCCACTCGACCGTCTCGGCCGACGCCACCATCTGGCGCGTGCGGGGCAGGAGCAGCTCGGGGCTCGCGAAGTAGCTGTTGAGCCGGCTGCGGAGGCTCTTGGCCTTGCCGACGTAGATGATCCGGCCCTGGGCGTCCTTGAACTGGTAGGAGCCCGGAGCCTCGGGGATCGTGCCGGTGGCAGGGCGCAGAACCATGCACCGATTATCCCAGTTGCTGCGCAACCCGTTCGGGCAGTTCAGGGTCGAGAGCTTTTCGAGAGCTTGGGATTGCGGTGGCGGTTCTCCTCGTTATGCTCTCCGAGCCGGCCTGGTATCCGGCACACATCATCAAGTCCCGGGGCCGACAACCCCGCGGTGGGCGACCAGGCTGTCCCCGCCGGCCATCACCGGGGCTCTCCCACTGGGAGGAACATCAGATGCCCCGTCTCCAGGTTCCCCTGCCGGACCGCTACACCCTCGCGTCCCCCGAAGCGTTGGAGGCGTCGATCCGCGCCTCCCGGGCGGAGCTCGGTGAACGGCTGCTCATCCTCGGCCACCACTACCAGCGGGACGAGGTGATCCGCTGGGCCGACCAGCGGGGCGACTCGTTCAAGCTGGCGCAGTACGCCCAGGACAACGACCAGGCCACCGACATCATCTTCTGCGGTGTGCACTTCATGGCCGAGTCGGCCGACGTGCTCACCGGCGACCACCAGCGCGTGATGCTCCCCGATCTCAACGCCGGCTGCTCGATGGCCGACATGGCCGACATCGATCAGGTCGAGACCGTGTGGGAGGAGGTCGCCGCGGTCACCGCCGTCGACCGCATCGTGCCGATCACCTACATGAACTCATCGGCCGCGCTGAAGGCGTTCGTCGGCGAGCACGGGGGTGCGGTCTGCACGTCGTCGAACGCGCGCGCCGTGCTCGAGTGGGCCTTCACCCGCGGCGACAAGGTCCTCTTCTTCCCCGACCAGCACCTGGGTCGCAACACCGGCTACTCGATGGGCTACACCGAGGCCGACATGCGGGTGTGGAACCCGCGGCTCGACCTCGGCGGCCTCGAGGAGCGCGACGTCAAGGAGTCGACCTTCCTGCTCTGGAAGGGCCACTGCACGGTCCACCAGCGCTTCCGGCCCGAGCACGTCGCCGCGTTCCGCGCTGCACACCCGCGCGGTGAGGTCATCGTGCACCCGGAGTGCGCGCACGACGTCTGCGAGCTCGCGGATCGCGTCGGCAGCACCGAGCGCATCCTCGAGTGGGTGGCCGACGCGCCCGCCGGCTCCGAGTTCGGCGTGGGCACCGAGATCCACATGGTGCAGCGCCTCGCGCACGAGCATCCCGAGGTGTCGGTCGAGTCGCTCGACCCGCTCGTGTGCCCGTGCTCGACGATGTTCCGCATCGACGAGCCCCACCTCGCCTGGGTGCTCGACGCGCTCGTGCGGGGTGAGGTCGTCAACCAGATCACCGTCGACCCCGACACCGCGCAGTGGGCCCGCGTTGCCCTCCAGCGCATGCTCGACATCACCTGACCCTTTCGCCCCATACCTCCGTGCGTCTCTCAACTACCTCATAGGTAGTTGAGAGACGCACGGGGCTATTGGCGGGTGGCGGCGCGGCGGGCGCGGGGTTGGGTGACGAGCGCGCGCCAGACGGTGACCGCCTTCGTGGGGTGCATCGCGGCGAGGGCGAGCGCGCGGAGGACCGCGGCAACGCGGGCCTGGGCCCACTCCGGGGTCGACCACCAGCGGGCGGCGAAGAGCATCGTTCCCCGCCACCACTCGAGCTCGCGCGACCAGGACGTCGTCGACGACGCACCGTTCTCGTGCGTGGCCATGAGGCCGGGAAGCGCGACCACCCGCCAGTCGGCGTCACGCAGGCGGCGGCAGAGGTCGAGGTCCTCGCCGTAGAGGAAGTACGACTCGTCGAACCCGTCGATGCTCTCGAACGCGGCGCGGCGGACGATGACGGCGGTGGCGGCGAGCGACTCGACGTCGACGGGCTCGGTCGGCACCCGGTCGACGTGGTCGCGGAGCGACGGAATGTGAGCGGCCAACGCCCGGACCGGGCGCAACGCGAGGAGCCGGCGGGCGCCGAGCGCGCGACCCAGCAGGTGCACCGGGCCGAGGCTCACGCCCTGGCTGCGTTCGGCCTCGCCGGTGTGCTCGTTGCGGATCTCGCCCTGCGCCGCGCCGACGTCGAAGTGCCCCGCCAGGTACGCGACCGCGTCCTCGACCCCCTGGGGGTCGGGCCGGGCGTCGGGGTTGAGGAGCAGCACGAACGGTGCGTGGCCCGCGGCGACGCCGGCGTTCTGGCCGGCCCCGAAGCCGGGGTTGGCCGGATTGCTGATCGACCGGGCGCCGTGCGCGGCCGCGACCGCGTCGCTGCCGTCGTCACCGTGGTCGACGACGACCACCGCGGCCACCCCGGGCAGCGCCCGGGCCTCGTCGGTACGGTCACCGATGAGAGCGGCGCTCCGGTAGGCCACGAGGACGACGTCGAACGCGCGCTCGGGCCGGAACGCGAGGCTCGGGTCGAAGTCGGCGTCGTGGTCGAAGAGGGTCACGCGGCCGCCACCTTCCGCTCGAACCCGCGGTGGCGCCACAGGTAGCGGGTGACGGCCCATGCGTGCGCGGCGCCCCGCTTGGACAGCAGCCCGCGGAATCGGCGGCGGGGCGGGTGCTCACACCCGGCGTCACGCACCTGCACGACGCGCCAGCCGCGCTCGCGCAGGCGGAGGCAGAAGTCGACGTCCTCGGGTCCGTAGAAGAAGCTCTCGTCGAGCCCGCCGACCGCGGTGAACGCGTCGCGACGGAACACCTGACACGCGCCGATGGCGAAGTCGACGTCCCAGGACGGCGCCGCGCCCACGGTGGCTGCCGACGTGTCGTAGTCGCTGCGCCGGTTCATCAGCCGGGCGAGCTTCGTCGACGCGGTCGGCGCCTTGCCCGCGCTCGCGGCCGGAGCCTGGTCGTTGAAGACGGGCGCGCTCATCGCGACGTCGGCGTCGGCGCGCAGCGGCTCGAGCAGGCGGCCGAGGCTGTCGGGCTCCAGCCGGGCGTCGCTGTCGAGGAAGCAGACGAACGGCGCGGTCCCCCGTCGTGCGCCCTGATTGCGGGCCGCGGCCACGCCCCGGTTCTCCCGGTTGACGAGCAGCTCGACCCGCGGGTCGCGAGGGACGACCGCGGGCGGGTCCGACGCGTTGTCGACCACGATCACCTGCACGGCGACCCCGCGCGAGCCGAGCGCGGACTCGAGCGCGATCTCGAGCAGCGGCCCGTCGTTCCAGGTGAGGATGACGACGTCGACGTCGGCGTCGGGGCTCATGCGGCCACCGCCACCGTCGCCCCGGCCCGCCATCCGGCCCGGCCGTCGACCACGAGGGCCACCGCGACGACCGCCGCGAGCACCCCGGCCATCACGGCGTACCCGTCGTTGGCCAGGAGCGCGACCGCGAGCAGCGCGCCCCCGCAGGCCGTCGCGCGCAATGCCGCGACCGAGACCCAGGCCCGGTCGGCCCGGTCGATGGTCGCGACGATCGCGATGAGCTGCACGACCTCGGACACGATGAGCGCCCAGGCCGCGCCGATCACGCCGTAGGCCGGGATGAGCCACACGCACGCGCCCACATTGGCGGCGAGCGCGATGCATCCCGCGCTCAGCGCACGACCGTGCCGGCCCCGGCCGGCCTCGACGTGCAGCGTCGCCGCGCTCACGACGTAGAGCGGGAAGACCACCATCAGCAGGCGCAGGGTGTCGATCACGCCGTGCAGGCTCGACACCAGGTCACCGAGCACGCCGGCGAGGGCGAGCGGCACGAGGGCGAGGAGCGCGGCGACCGCGGGCAGGAGTCGCAGCGAGCGCTCGAGGATCACGTCGGGCTCGTCGCCGCCGGCCTCGCGTCGGCGGACGCCGTGGGCGAAGAGCCAGAGGCTGAGCCCGCCCTGGAGACCGGTGAGGCCGTCGAGCACGCGGTACACGAGGCCGTAGGCCGCGCCACGTACCGGCCCGAGGATGCGCCCGACGATGAGGATGTCGGCCCGCAGGTAGCCGAGGGCCACGAACTCGATCGCGCCCGACAAGCCCAGCTCGGCCCACGGCAGCGCCCGGAACCCGTGGACCGCGTGGGTCGGGAGGAGTCCGCGCCCGAGGTCGCGCCAGGCCCAGGCAGCCGCCCCGAGCTCGGCGAGCGCCATCGCGAGGACGAGCACGCCGACCGACGCACCCGCCTCCGCGAGCGCGATCAGCGCGACGGTCTGGGCGATGCGGGCCCCGAACATGGCCCGGGGCTCGGTCGACGAATCGCCGAGGAACCGGCGGGCCCCGAACGCGAGGCTCTCGAGCCCGACCGCGAAGATCCACAGCACGGTGGCGGCCCCCACGCCGACGCTCACGTCGACCCGCACGAACACGAACATCGCGACGAGCCCGAGCGCGCTGAGCGGCGTGAGCAGGATCCGCAGGAGCACGAGCGGCGCGAGCGGCCGGCCCCGGTCCGCGGGCCCGTGACCGGTCATGACGATGGCCGACGCCCGCTCGAGCCCGAAGCCGAACAGCGACGTCATCGTGAGCATGCCGTAGTACGCCCAGACGAAGGTCGACGTCGTGTGGGCCGACGCGAGGTTGGGCAACGCGAACAGCGCCACGATGAAGATCCCGCTCGCGACCTGGCGGCCGATCGCGACCCGGCTCCCGGCCGCGGCGAAGCCCCGGAACTCCGGCTCGGTGTCGACCGGCGGACCGGCGGGGGGCGCGGCCGCGGTCCCCACCGCGGATGGGGGCGTGGGCGTGGACGGCGACACGTGCGTGCCGGTCATCGGCCCTCACCCCCGAAGACCGAGCGGGTGGTGCGGCCGATGATGCGCAGATCGAGGCCGAGGCCCTGATGGCGCAGGTAGAAGAACTCGTACTGGAGCTTCTCGAGCGCGTCGTTCTCGTCCGCGCCGTAGTGGTACTTCACCTGGGCCCAGCCGGTGAGGCCCGGGCGCACGAGGTGGCGCAGGTCGTAGAACGGGATCTTCTCCCGCAGCTCCTTCACGTACTGCGGCTGCTCGGGGCGCGGGCCCACGATCGAGAGATCGCCGCGCAGGATGTTGAGCACCTGCGGCAGCTCGTCGAGGTGCGACACCCGCAGCACCCGCCCGAACGGCGTGACGCGCGGGTCGGACTCCCCCGTCCACGCCGCGTTGGTGCCCTCGGACTTCGGGCCGGGTCGCATCGAACGGAACTTGAGGATCGAGAAGGGCCGGCCGTCGACCCCGACTCGCGGTTGCGCGAAGAACAGCGGGCCGCGGTTGGCGACCAGGTTGCCGAGGAGCACGAACGGCAGCACCAGCACGAATGGGATCGCCCCGACGACACCGACCGCGAGGTCGAGCATGCGCTTCGTGCGCACGTAGCCGATCTGGTGGACCGACCGGATGTCGAACATGAGCGACGCGCGCTCGAGCTCGCTGATCGGCAGCTTGCCGAGCCACTCCTCGTAGAACCCGGTCATCGTGCGGACGCGCACGCCGCCCTCGTGGAGCGTCGCGGCCTGGCTGACGATCCCCTCGTCCTCCTGCGCGGCGCGGCTCAGCACGAGGACCGTCGCCTGCAGGTCGATGGCGAGGTCGACGACCGACTCGTCGCTCACGCCGATCGGCGACGCCTCCTCCACCGACAGCGCGGAGACGAGGATCGCGGGACGCTCGGGCGCGTCCTCGAGCTCGGCCCGCAGGCTCTCGCCCTCGTCGACCGCACCGACGAACAGGACGCGGTCGCGTCCGGCGGCCGCGCTGCGGACGTCGCGCCCGATCACGTCGACGAAGACGTACCAGGGCACCAACACGATCCCGGTGCCGAACACCACCGCGCGGGGCAGCAGCGCGTCCCCGACGAAGGCCTGGACGACGGAGATCTCGAGCACGCCCCCGGCCGCGGCGACCACCGCGGCCACGAACGCCGAGCGGGTGCGGCCGACGTCGGGCAGGCCGACGGCGTAGGCGGTGACGGCCAGGAGCGCCATGTAGGCGATCGACCAGGCCAGGCGGGACGAGTCGCTGTAGCTGTAGCTGTGGGCGACCGCGTGCACCTTGGAGAGCGTCAGGACCTCGCCGACGATCCCCAGGTAGAGCAGCGGGCGCGCGAGCCGGCGGATCATGAGGCCCGTACCCGGAGGCGGGCGCGCGGGGAGATCCCTGTGACCGGCACACCCGTCTATCGACACCCCGGCCCAGCGGGGTGAGCACAACCTCCCGGTCTGGGGCTAGC
>JADGOM010000241.1 GCA_017882925.1 Acidimicrobiia bacterium
GGAAGACCTCCGGGTCGGTGGGAGAACTGGGTCCGCATCTTGCCCGATTCCACGGTCGTGACCGACCCGTGCATCCTCGGCGGTCGCGCGTTAGCTTCACGAAGATGACGGCCGACCGCGACGACCCGCTGCGGCTCGCCGACCGTATCGCCATCCACGAGCTCCGGGCCCGCTACAACCACCACTACGACGACCGGGAGCTCGAAGCGTTCGTCGCCCTCTTCGCCGACGACGGGCTGCTCCAGCTCGCGTACGTCGGTTGGGCCCGCGGTCACGACGAGCTCCGGGCCGCGTTGGCCGGCCCCATGCAGCAGGCTGACTTCGCCGCCCACTTCACGACCGACGAGCTCACGGAGTTCACGGGCCCCGACTCGGCCACCGGCCGCAGCCGGTTCGCGGTGAACACGGGGCGCCAACCCAACATCGAGGGCGCGGGCACGTACCACGACGAGTACGTGCGCACACCCGGTGGCTGGCGCTTCCGGAGTCGGAGGATCTCCTTCTACTACATGGGTCCCCGGGCCACCGAGTTCGCGCCCGCGCCGCCCCCGGTCCCTTCGCCACCCACCTGATCCCGACCCCTGCCGAACGGGAGCGAGC
The DNA here is from genome assembly GCA_017882925.1 of Acidimicrobiia bacterium. GTDB lineage: Bacteria > Actinomycetota > Acidimicrobiia > IMCC26256 > Chersky-534 > Chersky-534. Next base: position 601 of record JADGOM010000241.1, read on the forward strand.
CATGTACGACGGAGTGCGCGTGGTCGACGCCGACGGCCATCTCCTCGAGCCGACCGACGTGTTCGAGGGCCGCATCGATCCGAAGCACCTCGAGCACGCGCCCGCCGTACGCAGGCGCGACGACGGTTACGCCGGGATGTCGTTCGACGGGGGGCCACCCCCCGCCCCGGGCGACTTCGGGAGCGGCGACGCCGTGGTCCCGGGCGGGATCGCCAGCCCGGCGCTGCGCTCGTGGGACGACGGCATGCCCGGCGGCTTCGATCCGCACCAGCGTATCGAGGATCACGAACTGGAGGGCATCGACGCCGCGGTGATGTTCCCGACCCTCGGACTCTTCGCGCCGCTGGTCCCCGATCCCACCGCGCAGACCGCGTACTGCCGGGCGCTCAACGACTTCTACGTCGAGTACTGCTCCGCCTACCCCGACCGGCTGTTCGCCACCGCACTGCTGCCGCTGGCCGATGTCGACGGGGCGGTGGCGGAGGTCGAGCGGGCGGCGGAGCGGGGCGTGGTCGCGATGTGCGCGCGGCCGAATCCCGATCCGTTCACCAAGCGCCAGGTGGGGGATCCGGCCTACGAACCGGTCTTCGCGGCCGCGGCCGAGGCCGGCTTGCCGATCTGCTTCCACGAGGGCGTCAACCCGATGATTCCGTTCGCGGGGATGGACCGCTGCCAGAACATGTTCGACTGGCACTGCGTGTCGCACCCGTTCGAGCAGATGCTGGCGTTGCTCGGTCTCGTGCGGTCCGGCGTGATGGAGCGGTACCCCACGCTGAAGTTCGGCTTCATGGAGTCGAACTGCGGGTGGCTGCCGTTCTGGCTCGACCGCCTCGACTCCAATTGGAACCAGCTCCGCCGCATGGTCCCCGACTGCAAGATGCTGCCGTCGGAGTACTTCATGCGGCAGTGCGTGATCGGTGCCGAGGCCGACGAGCGGATCGTCGGCGCGGTGGCCGACCTCTGCCCGGGCACGGTGCTGTGGGCCAGCGACTATCCGCACTACGACGCCGAGTTCCCCGGGGCGGTGAAGGAGATGTTCGAGCGCGACGACGTCACCGACGCGCAGCGAGCCGAAGTCATGGCCGGCAACGCCGACCGGTTCTTCGGCCTCCCCGTCTGAGTGGACCGCGGCTCGTCAGTGCTGCGCGAGCTCCGGGTTCGTGGTTTGCATCGCCGCGTGCCACCCGCCGTCGACGACGAGGTTGACGCCGCTCACGTAGCTCGCCCGCGGCCCCAGCAGGAAGACCACGACGTCGGCCTGCTCGTCGGGTGACGACCACCGGCCGCCGAACGTCGAGGTCATCTTCGCCCGGGCGTACATCTCGGGCTCGTTGCGCTTGATCGCGTAGTGCATCGGTGTCGCGGCGGCGTGGGGCGAGGTCGAGTTCGCGCGCACCTGTCGGGGTGCGACCTCGGCCGCGATCCGCATCGTGAGCAGGATGACGGCGCGCTTGGCGTAGGCGTACGCGATCCCGGGCCCGTCGATGGTCGAGCGGGCGGTGTCGAAGAACGCCACCTGACCCGCGGTGCCCGCGGGATCGGCGGCCAGGGACGCGTCGGCTGCGGTGATCAGGGTCTGCGCGACTTCGGTGTGGGCTTCGTAGATCCCGGCCACCGAGGCCACGTTGACGATCGCACCGCCCGGGCTCAGCCGCGGCGCGGCCCAGTGGCAGATGCGGTGCAGCGCGAGGAAGTCGATGCCGACGACCCGCTTCATCGTCTCGCGCAGGGGCGAGACCCCGGCCGCGTTGACCACGAAGTCGATCGGCTCGGCGCCGGCCACGTCGTCCAGCCAGGCCTGGGTCGCGGCGCCGTCCATGAGATCGACGGTGGCCGGCACGAGCAGGGGCGACGGTCCGTCGTCTTGCTCCGACACGTCGAGCGACCACACCTTCGTGCCGAGCCGCACGAGCTGGGTGACCACGGCCCGGCCGATGCCCGACGCGCCGCCGGTGACGATCGCGCGCTTGCCCGCGAAGAACCATTCGTCGCTCACGGGATCAATGTGACATGGATCGGGGCCCCGCCCGCGACATCCCCGTCACCCTCCAGGAGCGCGATCGCGGCCGCGGCCCGGTCGAGTGGGAGCACGTGGGTGCGGAGGAGATGCAGCGGGTACCGGCGCGAAGCGATCAACGCGAGCGCGGCGCGAACCGACGCGTGATCGTGGCCGCCCACGCCCTGGATGCGCAGCTGCTTCAGCACCACGCGGTCGCTCACGAAGCCGGGGATCGGCGCGTTGCCCTTGAGCCCGCCGAGAACGATCGTTCCGCCGTTGCGGCTCATCTCGACGGCCTGCGGGATCACGGCGGTCGCGCCGGCGGTGGCGTCGATGACGATGTCGGCGCCCCGGCCGTCGGTGAGCTCCTGCACCTGCTGCACCGGGTCCTGGACGTCGACGTCGATGACCGACGTCGCGCCGAGCGCGAGCGCCACGTCGAGCCGGTGCCGGTCCCGGGCGCGACCGGTCACGTGCACCGCGTCGGCGCCGGCTTCGAGCGCGCCGACGAGGCAGCCCAGGCCCTGCTGCCCGGGGCCCATCACCACCACGGTGGCCCCGGGCGCGGTTCCCGGCACCGTGGCGCCCCAACGGATGCCGTTGGCGATCGGGACGAAGAGCGCGGCCTCCTCGGCGGTCACCCCGTCGGGGACGGGGTGGAGCTGCACGCGCGGGTGCAGGTACACGTGGGTCGCGTAGCCACCCCACAGTCCCGGCGCCTCGTCGACGCGCACCGATAGTCCGTAGACCTTTAGGCGCTCGCAGCCGGGCCCGCCCGACCGGCAACGGGCGCACTCGCCGCAGGTGACGACCTCCTCCATCACGACGAGATCGCCGATCGACACTCGCCAGCGCGCGAGAGCCTCGGGTCCGGCGCGCTCGACCCGTCCGACGATCTCGTGCCCGGGGATCGTCGGCGTCACGCACGGCGCTCCCGACAGCGTCCCGTGGAACTGGTGGACATCGCTGCCACAGATGCCGGTGGCTTCGACCCGCAACAACCCGTCATGCGCGCCGGTCTCGGGTAACGGGATCTCGCGTGGCTCGAGGCGGCCGGGTTCCGTGAGCACGAGTGCGTGGGCCGACATGGCGGTCAGGCCAGGGCGGCGGTGAGGCGGGCGTCGTAGTCGTCGGCGAGCGCGAGGAGCGCGGCGGCGCCGTCGCCCCGGTAGCACGAGCCGTGCATGACCGCGAGCGTCGTCGGGCTCAGCGCGGCCAGCCGGCGAATGGTCGCACCCGTGCTCGGGGTGAGGCAGGTCGCGCCGAAGACGTCTTCCGCCACGCCCGCCGGCTCAACGATGTCGTCCTCGGTGACCGCAGGCCCGTTGCCGAAGTGCGTGAACAGGTCGCCGCACAGGAGCGTGCGGGTCGTCTCCTCGTAGAGCACGCGCGACTCCCAACCGTGCGGGACGTGGGGCGTGTCGATGTGGCGGACCCGGTGGGCGCCGAGCTCGATCACCTGGCCGTCGGCGAGGGGGACCGGCGCGCGGTCGGCCATCTCGTTGAGCGACACCATGCACCCGAGCCCGCCGTGGGCGACCTCGGCCCCCGGTGCTGCCGCGAGCAGCTCGTTCATCGAGCCGCACTCGTCCGACTCCACGTGCCCGAACGTGATCCACCGGAGCCGTTCGACCGGGGTGACCGCGGCGATCGCGGCGGAGACCGCCGGGAACATGTGGCGGTGGCCGGTGTGGAAGAGCAGCGGTTCGTCGTCGTCGATCAGGTACTGGTTGAAGGTGAACCCGGTCGGCCCGATCTCGGGGACGTGGGTCGAGATGCGGTAGATGCCGTCGGCGATCTCGTCGGTACGCGTGGTCATGTCGGTGCTCCTGGCTCGGGTCTCGCCGGTCAGAGGGGGAGGGAATGGGTGAGGATGCCCTCGCCGGGCGCGCGTTCGGCGAGCGTGCGGCAGAACTCGATGGCGTCGATGCGCACGGTAGGGCCGTCCGTGCCCGCGCGATAGGTGCCCCCGGCGGGACCGCCGAGCTCGAGCGTGAACGGTTCGCCGTGGGTGCCCGCCCACTCCGCGACGATGTCGGCGACGATGCGGCCGTCGTGGTCGGCGTCGACGTCGACGGTGTGACCGGTCGCGACCGCGAGATCGACGCGGTGCATCCAGACGTCGCGCGTGAAGCCGATGTCGAACAGGTACGCCAGCGGCTGGCGGCCGACGGGGGCCGGGAGATCGAGCAGCGGGAGCCGGGCGACGAGCCGGGGCATCCGTCGGCGGGCCCGCAACGCACGGGCGGCATCGGTGTCCCACTGCGCGCGCAGCTCGTCGGTCGTGAGCGCGGCGCGCTCGCGCACCTGCAGCTCGTTCATGCCGTCCCACCAGTACTTCGCGCCGATCTCGGCCACCAGCGGTCGGCCCTTGCGGACCTGGCGCGCGAACTCGACCGGCGACCGCTGGGCCGCGGCCGACCCGACGACGTGAGCCGCGAGCGCGCGTACGTCCCAGAGCGTGCAGTCCGTCGGCTTCGTCCAGTCGTCGACGTCGAACGACGCGAGCTGCGCCGCGAACCTGCGGTTCTCGACCGCCGCGATGTCCATCGCCTCGCGATGGCCGATCCGGCTGATCGAGGTCACGTCCTGGAGGTCGGCTTCCGTCATCATGTCGTTCCCCTTCCATCATTCGCGCCGCGCCGTCGGTCGACGTCGGCCAGGAACATGTCGACGACCCGCTCGGACTGGCGGACCCACCGGTCGCCGCCGGGGTCGTTGGCGATCTGTTGGTGACCGAGCCCGGAGACGAGCGCGCTGAACACGTCGATGTCGTCGGGGGCGGTGACCCCCACCTCGGCCAGTCTCGACCGGGCGAGGTCGTAGAACTCGACCGCGAGCCGGTAGGACTCGGGCGAGGGCTCGAAGCCCGGGATCGTGCGCTGGAACAGCAGTTGGTGGCGCACGAGGTCTTCGGTCGAGAACTGCACCAGCCGGCGGACGAACTCCACGAGGCGCCGCCGCGGGTCGCCCGCGATCTCCGGGGCGGCCGCCGCGAGCAGCTGGCGGTATCCGTCGGCGAACATCAGGTCGTAGAGGTCGTGCTTCGACTCGAAGTAGGCGTAGAGCGACGGCTGCCGGAGGTCGACCCGGGCGGCGAGATCCCGAAGTGAGATGGCCGCGAGCCCGTCCCGGCGGGCCAGGTCCCACGCCTCGCGCACGATCGTGGCGAGCTTCGCGTCCTTGCGCCGCTGTCGTGGGGCGACGGTGATCGCTTCGCCGCTCGTGGCCATCGTCGCCCTTCCTCGATCTATCAGTGATAGAAAATCTATCACTAATAGTTGTCCTACCGTGAGCGGCTGTCAAGGGGAATTCCGCGGACCGCCGGGGGCGCGTCGTGACACCACCGCTCGAGCTCTGCTTCATGACCGTGCGGCAGGCGTCGTTGACCGAGCTCATCGCGGCCGCGGGCCGGCACGGCTTCGATCGGATCACGGTCTCACCCCGCGCCCACGCCCGGGCCGGGATCCCCGACGCCGAGATCCGGCGGCGGCTCGACGACGCGGGGGTCGCGGTCGGTTACATCGACGGGCTGAGCAGTCCGCTGCCCGGCACCCCGGAAGGCATCGCCGAGGACGACTGCTTCGCGCTCGCCCAGGCCCTGGGCGCGCCCGCGGTCAACGTCGTGCACTTCAACGGCCCCTCGGTCCCCTTCGCGGAGATGGCCGACGTCCTGGGTGCCCTCGCCGAACGCGCCGAGCGGCACGGGATCACGATCCTCCTCGAGTTCCTTCCCGGCACCGGCATCCCCGACTTCCAGGTGGCCCTCGAGCTCGTCCGCGCGATCGGCTCCGGTCGCGCGGCCGTGATGCTCGACACCTGGCATCTCGCGCGCACCGGTGGCGGTCCGGCGATGCTGACCGGAGACGCCCCGAGCCTGGTGGGCGGGGTGCAGGTGAGCGACCGCACCGCTGCGCAGGACGCGCAGCCCTACGTTCCGATGTCGGGGCGCTACCTCCCCGGCCGGGGTGAGCTCCCGCTCGTCGACATCCTGACCCCGATGCTCGAGGCCCGGCCCGATCTGGCGGTGGGCGTCGAGGTGCTCAACGACGAGCTCCGCGCGATGCCGGTCGACGAGGCCGCGGCCGAGGCCGCCGCTGCCCTCCGGGCCCTGCTCGACCGGGTGGGGTCAGCGCAGCCGCTTTGACGGGCACCCGCCACAGCGATCACGACCGGCGAGTCGGGGCGCGGGCCGCATCGATCTGTGCGGTCTGCAGGCATGGCGCCGCGCGCCTACCGGCAATCTGTGCGGGTTCGCGGCTGCAAGCACTCCACCCCCGGTCGGCTCCGACGACGAGTCCGGCGGGGTACGTTCCCGTGAACCAGCGAGGGGCATCGATATGGACCTTTGGACGATGATCGATACCGAACGCGAGGAGTTCGCGGGCCTCTGCGATGCGCTGACATCGGATCAGTGGGACACCATGAGTCTGTGCAGCGCGTGGCGTGTGCGTGACGTCACGAGCCATGTCATCGAGGTCGCAACGCTCAGCGGGCTCGAGTTGGTCGCCAGGCTGACGCGATACGGGTTTCGGATCAACACGATGATCGAGCGGGACGCCGTCAAGCACGGAACCGCTACGAGTCCCGAAGGATTGTGCACCGAGATGCGAGCGCTCATAGGCCTGCGCCGAACATTGCCGGGGGTCAAGCCGCCGGGCGTGCTGGGTGGGGAGATGATCCACCAGCAAGACGTTCGCCGTGCCTTGAACCTTGCCCGCACGATAGATCCGGCGCGCGTTCAGATCGCGCTCGACGACGTGAAGGAGACGTCGGCGAGCATCCTCCCCGGCAAGAAACGCGCGGCCGGGCTGTTCCTGCATGCGCTTGACCTTGATTGGCAAACCGGCGATTCGAGTTCGCCAGAAGTCGCGGGAACTGGCGAGGCGTTGTTGATGGCGATGGCTGGACGCGTCGCAGCGTTGGCCGATCTCACCGGCACCGGTGTCGACACCATGCGCGCCCGAATGTAGTCGCGCTCCTGGATAGGACACCCGGGGACAACTCGTCACGCCGCCCGGGATCGCGTGTACATCACCGCCGTCATGCTTGCGCGGCGCGCGGCGCGCAGTGGGTAGTGGGCCGCGTCACGACTGAACAAGGTTGATGGAGCGGGCGAGTTCCTCCGCGAGGTTGCGGCTCGCGTCTCCGAAGCCGTGGGAGCTGACGAGGTACTCGATCCCACGTCGTGCCCATGCAAGGGTGAGGTGTCCGGCGTAGGCACCTTCGCCGTGTTGCGCGAGTCGCTCGATTCGCGGACTATCCGGCGGGCACTGATACTCGATCGCCGACGACGCTCCAACGGTAACGGACCTGAGCTTCACCGCGTCGATGCACGGGACGGGCGGGCTGTTGCGTACGAGCGCGGCGTGGATGATCACATGTCCGGCGGGCTTGCCGTCGACGCCGACAAAATCGCTGGGCACGTCGAAGTCGGTCCATTCCATGAAGAAGTCGTGTGGGAGTCCGACGCACAACGGCAGGGTCGTGGGTATCGGTAGTGGGGTACAGCTCAGCGGCTGACCTGCGCGTGTCGGCACGCGGCTCGGGCAGGGCACCGCGAACCCGACCGATTGAGCGGCGGCGATGCATAGCGTGCGTGTGCTCGCGTTCGCGGCGACCAGCCGTACGTTTGAGAACGAGCGGGCCGCCGAGTGACCCACGCTCGTTGAGGTCGGAGGAGCCGCGGTCGGCTGGTGCTTTGCCGAGCACGCGCCCACGACCAATACGATGACGATGAGGACGGCGCGTCTCACCGAACCAGCCTCCCCGCGCAGCACCCGGATCGGCAGCTATTCCGGTGATCTGTCAAGTGGTGGTCGGGACATTCCGGTGATCGGCGTGCGCTGAGGAGGTAACCGCCGGCGGGTCGATGGGTGGCGGTCCAATCGGCGAAGCGCCGAACGGCTCCGCGCCGGTTGGAGATTCGTTGCTGGTGACCAGCGACGACGTTGGAGCGGGTGACGAGAATCGAACTCGCGTTCTCAGCTTGGGAAGCTGATGTTCTGCCTCTGAACTACACCCGCGCGGGGGAATCCCCGGAGCGAGGATCGTACCGGTCGGCGTGCGAGCCGGGTCAATGTCGGGCCTCGGGCTCGCGTCCTAGTCTCGGGCCATGGCCCTTCGCATCTTCACCGAGCCCCAGCAGGGGGCGTCCTACGACCAGCTGCTCACCTTCGCCCGCACCGCGGAGGAGACCGGATTCAGTGCGTTCTTCCGGTCGGACCACTACCTGCGGATGGGCGCGGCCGGGCCTGCGGCCCGGACCGACGCCATGATCACGCTCGCCGGCCTTGCGCGTGACACCTCGACGATCCGGCTCGGCACCCTGGTCACCCCGGTCACGTTCCGGCCGCTCGGGACGCTCCCGATCACGCTCGGCCAGATCGACCACATGAGTGGCGGGCGGCTCGACATCGGGCTCGGCGCGGGCTGGTTCGACGCCGAGCACGAGGCGTTCGGCCTGCCGTACCCCGACGTCCGCGGCCGCTACGACCTGCTCGAGGACCAGCTCGCGATCCTCCACGGGGCGTGGTCCGCGCCCGCCGGGTCAACGTTCGAGCACTCTGGGA
>JADGOM010000242.1 GCA_017882925.1 Acidimicrobiia bacterium
CGACCGCGCGAGCTCGGCCCGCTCGGTCGCGTCGAGCACCTCGGCGAGCCGCGCCTTGCCGAGCGAGAACGCGCGGATCGGCACCACCACGCCCGCTCCGGTCACGGGCACGGGAAGGTGGGGCGGGGCGGCGCGTGCGGCACGGGGTCGGGGCACATGAGCCTGCGTATGCTACCGAGCGTGGAGTTCGCCTACGCCACCGCGGCCGGTGTGCTGCGGCCACTGCTCCGACACGGGTTGCGCTGGACCGTGGAGGGGGCGCAGCTGATCCCGGCCCACGGACCGGCGATCCTCGCGAGCAACCACATCTCCTATCTCGACCCGTTCGTCGTGGCCAAGGTCGCCGATCTGCGCCACCGCCGGGTGCGGTTCCTCGCCAAGCGCGAGCTGTTCGCCCGCCCGGTGATCGGGCCGGCGCTGCGGAGCGCCGGGCAGATCCCGGTCGACCGCGCGTCCCTGCGGGCCGGGGCCTCGATGAGCGCCGCGGAGGACGCGCTGGCGCGGGGGGAGTGCGTGGCCGTGTTCCCGGAGGGGACGATCTCACCCGACCTCGAGCCCATGGCGGGCAAGTCGGGGACCGCGCGTGTCGCGCGGGCCACGGGCGTGGCGGTGTACCCGATCGGTCTCTGGGGTGCGCACCGGATCATGTACAAGGGCCGTCGGCCGGAGTGGCGCTGGGGCGTCGCCCAGAGCGCGGTGGTCGGGGCGCCCCTGCGCTTCGGGCCCGACGCCAACGTGCGCGACGCCACCGACGCGATCATGGCGGCCATCGTCGCCGCGGTCGCGCGTGCCCGCGAGATCTACCCCCAGGCCGACCCGGGTTCGTGGTGGGACCGCGCACCGGGATCGGCCACGTTGCAGAGGAGCCGCGCGTGAAGGTCGCGGTGATCGGAGCCGGTTCGTGGGGCACCGCGGTGGCCGGGATCGCGAGCCTCCACGCCGACGTCTCCCTCTGGGTCCGCGAACCCGAGCTCGCGGTGCGCATCGAGGCCGAGCGTCGCAACCCCGTGTACCTCCCCGACCTCGAGCTGGCCGAGAGCGTGCGGGCGACGAGCTCGATCGACGCCGCGTGCGCGGGGGCCGATGTCGTGGTGGTCGGGGTGCCGTCGCACGGCTTCCGTGAGGTGCTCACGGGTGCGGTCGGCCGGATCGGGGCCGACGTGCCGGTGGTGAGCCTCGCCAAGGGCATCGAGGTGGGCACGCTGTTGCGCATGACCCAGGTGGTGGCCGAGGTCCTGCCCGACCACCGGGTCGACCGCATCGGAGCCCTCACCGGCCCGAACCTGGCGGTCGAGGTCGCGGCCGGTCAGCCCACCGCGTCGGTGATCGCGATGCCCGACGCGACGACCGCGGCCGAGCTCCAGCAGCTGTTCATGACCGGCACGTTCCGGGTGTACACCAACCCCGACGTCACCGGCTGCGAGATCGCGGGCACGGTGAAGAACGTCATCGCCATCGCGGCCGGAGTGGCCGAGGGCCTCGGCTTCGGCTCCAACACCCAGGCCGCGCTCATCACGCGCGGCCTCGCGGAGATCGCGCGGCTCGGGGTGGCCCTCGGGGGCGAACCGCTCACGTTCGCGGGGCTCGCCGGGATGGGCGACCTCGTGGCCACGTGCACCAGCCCGAAGAGCCGGAACCGCACCGTCGGCGTCGAGCTCGGGCGCGGCCGCCCGCTCGACGACATCATCGCCGACATGCGGATGGTCGCCGAAGGCGTGAAGACGACCGCCGCGGTGCTCGAGCTCGCCCGGCGGCACGGCGTGGAGATGCCGATCGCCGAGCAGGTGGGTGCGGTCCTCTACGAAGGCCGCAAGCCGCTGGAGCTGGTCGCGGGGCTGATGCTGCGCGAGGCGAAGCCCGAGATGCGCGGCATCCGATGAGCGACCCCGCCTCCACGCTCGTCGGCACCCTCGGGACCGCGCACGTCGCCGCGGTCGACCCGCACGGCGCCGTGACGCCGACGCTCGGGGTCCGCTGGAGCCTGCGGTGGTGGATCGGGGCCGACGACCGGTGGCACCGGCCCGCGGTCGAGTCCGTGACCCGCCAGACGGTGGACGACGGCTTCCCGATCGTCGAGACCGCGGTGCGCATCCCGGGTGGCGACGCGCGCCTGACCGTCTACGGCGCCGGCGGCCCGCACGGGCTCCTGGCCTACGACGTCGAGAACACCGCGCCGGTGCCGTTCGTCGTCGCGCTCGTGCTCCGCAACGAGGCCCGCCGGGGAACGCAGCGGATCACGGTCCGCGACGCGACGGTGTTCGTCGACGACGCGCCGGTGCTCGGTGCGCGCACGCCCCCGGGCCGGTGGGCGGTCGCGCCGTCGGTGGAGGCGCTCGACGTCGTGGTCACCGGGGGCGAGGCCCGCGAGGGCCCGTTCACGCCGGTCGAGCTCCGCCCCGGCGGCGCGTGCGCGTTCCTCCACCCGGTCACCCACCGCACGATCGCCCGCTTCGCGGTCGCGGTCGCGGGGGCTCCGGCGACGCGGGTTGCGCGGGCGGCGGCGGCCGAGGTCCGGCTCGATCCCGCCGCGCTGATCCCGCCCGACGACGTGCGCCAGGGGTGGATCGCGCAGCTCGATCGGGGCCTGCGGGTGAAGCTGCCCGACCAGGTGCTGAGCCGCGACACCACCCACGCCCGGGTCCAGGCGATGCTCCGGGCCACCGTCGACCCCGGGGCCGCCGACGCCGCCGCGCTCGAGGACTGGGGTCTCGACCCCGAGGCCGTGTCGGCCTGGGAGCGGCTCTCGATGCGCGATCGCAGCCGCGCCGCCCGCCGCCCGTCGATCGCGGATCCGTTGGGGGTGCTGGCGACGGCCGACGGCAGCGAGCTGCTGCTGACCCTGCGCGACGTGCTCGTCCACGAGGAGGCCGACGGCTCGGTCGACCTGCTGCGGGCGCTGCCACCCGCGTGGCTCGGGGGTGCGATCGAGGTGCACGACGCGCCCCTGCGCGACGGTTCCCGGATCGGGTTCGCGGTGCGGTGGCACGGCGCGCGCCCCGCGATCCTGTGGGCGCTCACCGGCGGCGCGCCGCGCGTGCTGCGGAGCTCGGGTCTGGATCCCGCGTGGTCGTCCACCGAGCTCGCAGGCGACGCGTTGCTCGCGTTGCCGGCGGTGAGCGGAGCCGAGCTCAGTCGAGGCGCAGCGACACGATCTCCCACGGGCGGAGGCTTCGAGTTCCAGTGAACTCGACCGTGGGCCGGCCCCGGAGGTCGACCGCGGTGCCCGTCCGCGCGCCGCGCGCGTCGGCGATCCGGACCTCGGTGGCGACCGGCGCCGGGTTGAAGACCCGCACCACGAGCGCGCCGTCGGCGCCGCGCGTCACCGCGCTCACCTCCGCGCCGTCGACCGCGAGGAGCTGGCCCGCGGCCGCGCGCGGTGCGTCGGGCCCACCGCCACCGGGGACGCGGTCGAGCGGAACCAGGAACTCGTCGGCGCGGGCGTGGAGCGCGGCGTCGCGGCCGTTGCCCGCGTGGGGGAGCACCGCGTAGTCGAACGCGAGCGGGCCCGGCACCTGGGCGCCCGGGGTCGGTTCGAGCGGCCCGGCCGGGTTGGGCCGCAGCGAAGGCTGCGACCGGGACAGGTAGCCGGTGGCCCGGAGCAGCGTGAGCGCGAGCTCGCGGCCGTCGCCGACCACCTCATACTCGAGCAGGCCGTCGTGGAGGAGCGCGAGCCCGACGGTGCCGTCGGTCGCGTCGACGAACCGCCGGGACACGAACGTGGGCAGCCCCGACTCGCTGGGGCCACCCTCGGCCGTGAGCCCGCGGTGCACGACGGCGAACGCGCACTCGGCGTCGGAGCCGGCGACCGGGGCGGGCAGCGGGAAGTGGGCGCGCAGGCGGTGGTCGCGGATCTGGTGGTCGAGCTCGGTGTGCACCCGCACGAACCGCTCCGCGGACCGCAGCTCGAGCACGGTGCGGATGGTGACGGTGGCGCGATCGGTGGCGCGCCGGCTGCAGCCGGTCTCGTCGCCGACCGCATGGGTCGGCAGCGTGTAGTCGGCCTCGATCGCGACCCGGGCGCGCACCGGGCCGGATTCGAGCGTGTTGACCCGCACGGAGTCGGGGGTGTCGACGACCACGTCGTCGGCCGGCGGGGAGTAGTTGTAGGTGTCGCCGCCGTCGCCCCCGTCGACGTAGCGGTTGAGGCCGCGCACCTCGACGCCGTCGTTGGTGCGCACGGAGAAGGTGCCGTCGCGGTCGTCGACCGTCACGTGGAGGTGCTCGTTCGACATCGCGCCGTGGGTCGCGGTCACGCCGGCCGCGGGACCGTCGCCGGCCGCGGTGCGGAACGTGCGCCAGCCGAAGCCCGGCACCGCGCCGATGGCCGCGACGATCTGGCGGCGGGGCGCGAGGACCACCGAGAGCCCGACCCGGCCCCCGGCCTCGATCGCGGTCTCGACCCGTTGCCGGAGCTCGTCGAGGGTGCAGCGGTCTTCGAGCGGCTCCGCGACCTGCATCTCGACGTCGACCCCGACCGGGCCCGCGGCGTCGCCCTCCGGCCCGGTGTCGGTGATGGAGTAGCGCGAGATCGGCGCGCCCCCGAACTCGTTGCCCCGCATGAGCTCCAGCAGCCACCGGGCCGCTTCGCCGACGCCGCCGCTGCTGAACCCGGGCGTCGCGGCCGAGCTCAGGATCTGGGTGGCGCACGCTTCACCGTCGGGGCCGACGAGGTGCACCGGACCCTGCCCGGGCAGCGTGAGCTCCACGAGCCCGCCGCGGGCGCGCGCGGTGGGGTTGACCACGATCGTCGCGCCCGGCTCGACCGCCACCTCGCGCGCGAGCTGCGTGATCGCGCTGCCCGCGAGGCCGTCGGCGATCCGGAAGGCCTCCTGGTACCGCACCCGCACCGCGTCGACCACCTCGTCGATGCTGCACGCGCACGAGGAGTCGTGCGCGCTGTTGAGCACGAGCTGCTTCCACGCCTCGTCGAGCAACGCGCGTGGGTACCGCCCCGGCTCGAGGACGAGCGCGCTGAGCGGCTCGCCCCGCCGCTCGAGCGCGCGTTCCGCCGCCGCGCAGAGCTGGTGCACGTCGACGTGGTTCGACGCCACGCCCATGAGCACGTTGCTGCGCGCGCCCGACCGGAGCTCGCCGCGCCACGTGGGGAGCCCGACGACGGGCTGCGCCGGCAGGTACTCCGCGAGCGACGTGACCTCGAAGCGGTAGTCGGACTGCGCGGCGTTGGCGGCGGCGACGATGCGGCCGAGCCACGGCTGGGGCAGCTGGTGGTCGGTGCCGTTCATGAGGAGCATGCCACCGGGCGGGAGGTAGGCGCCGCCGAGCTCGGCGCGGTATCCCGCGGCGCGGGCGACGAGCTGCGTGGGGTCGTCGGCCAGGTCGCGGCCGTTGGAGTACGAGCCCCAGAGGTACTCGGCCCGTACGCGCGACCCGTCGGGCGCGTCCCACCAGAACGCGCTGCGGTCGAGCGCGGCGGGCACGCCCCGCCAGACCACTGCGTGCGCGAGCCCCGCGAGCGCGAGCAGCTGGGGCATCTGCGCGACGTGCCCGAACATGTCGGGGAGGTAGCCCACGTTCATCGCGCCGCCGAGCTCGTCGCCCCGCTGGATCCCCCGTTGCAGGTCGCGGACGATCGTCTCGCCCGACACCATGTACTCGTCCATCAGGATCGACCACGGGCCCAGCGCGATGCGGCCCGACGTGATGAGCGCGCGCAGCCGACCCTCGTTCTCGGGCCGGACCGCGAGGTAGTCGTCGACGACCGCGGTCTGGCCGTCGAGGAGGAAGCGGGTGTAGCCGGGGTCGGCCTCGAGCACGTCGAGGAGCTCGTCGATGAGGCCGACCAGGCGGAGGCGGAAGGTCTGGTACGGCTGGTACCACTCGCGGTCCCAGTGCGTGTGCGGGACGACGGCGACGGTGATCGGCTCGGTCATCCGGGAAGCGTAGGGCGGGTTCCCGGAGCCGGGGCACCCGGCTCGCGGCGGCTCAGAGCGAGCCGGTGGGGCTCAATGCCGCGAGGTCCTGGCCGATCGCCCCGGGTTCGAACCTCTCGCCGATCGACTCCAGGTACCCGGCCTCGACGAAGTAGCGGAACTCGTTCCGGGGCGTGTCGAGGGGGATGTCGGGGTTGGGGCCCGGGTCGAGGTCGGCGGGCGCGAGCGGCGCGAAGCCGTCTTCCGCGTCGACCGCGGCGCAGGGCGGTGAGAGCGCGGGGATCGCCAGGTCGATGTCGAAGTCGAGGTCGAGGTCGGGCTTCTCCCGCCCGAGCGCCGCGCCGATGTTGTTGGCGTAGCGGTCCCGGGTCGTGAGGAACCAGTCGTCGGTCCGCTTCCCGGGCCCGTTGGCCGGCGCACCGAGGAAGCGCCATTCGAGGAAGCGCAACGTCGACTCGTGGCCGTAGAGGGTGTGGTCGACGGCCGTGCGCTGCACGAACGGCGACACGAGGAACGTCGGCACCCGGAAGCCCATCTGGCCGAAGTCGTCGTTCAGCACCCGTGACGACCGCGCGTCGGGCACCTTCGGCGGGATCACGTGGTCGAAGAAGCCGCCCCACTCGTCGTAGGTGAGGATGAACAGGGTGCGGTCCCACTGCGGACCCTGGGCGACCGAGCGCAGGGCCTGGCGCACGAAGCGCTGCCCGAGGTGGATGTCGCCGTGCGGGTGGTCGTCGGTGCGGTACGAGGTGGTGAAGCCCGGGTCGAGGAACGTGACCGACGGGAGCTCGCCCTTCTTCGCGTCCTCGAAGAAGTGCTCGGCCCGGCGGACGAAGGGCTTCATGCGCGGGCCCCAGAGCAGCAGCACCGGGAGGTCGACGTAGTAGTAGCCCGCCGACACCCCGGCCTTCGCGAGCCGGTCCCAGATCGTGGCCCACTGGTACCCGGTGCCGAGCTTGAAGTGGATCGTCTTGTTCCCGCCGCTCTGCGCGCTGTGCTGGTACTGCCGGTTGAGGAAGGTCGCGCCCAGTGCGGACGGGTGGTAGTGGTCGCACACCGTGAACCGGTCGGCGAGGGCCGCGTACAGGGGCAGGTCACTGCGCCGGTAGTAGCTGATCGCGTACTCGTCGTTGCCGGTGCCGCGTCCGAGGAAGCCGCGCTCCTTCTGGGCCCGCCCCGCGTACCAGCCGTGGCCCGGGATCGGGTGGTCGCAGCCACGAGCGGCGTCGCTGGCCCGCTCGGCCACCCCGGGAACGAGGGGAAAGGTGTCGACGAACCGGCCGGCCACGTCGGGGTACTCGAGCGCCTGCCGGGCCGCGATCGAGAAGCCCGCGCCGTGCTGCTTCTTGCCCGCCTCGAGGTACTTCTGGTCGGTGCCGAGCCACCCGAGATAGTGGTCGAACGACCGGTTCTCCATCATGAGCACGACGACGTGGTCGATCCCCGACTCCTTGGCCGGGTGCTCGAGCACCGAGTCGACGAGTTCGCGCGGATTGCGACCGCTCGCGTACCTGTCGATCTCGTACGCGCCGATCCCCGCCCCGGCCACGAGGGCCGCGGCGCCGCCGGCGATCGCGCTCTTCTTGAGGAAGTCCCGACGATCCATCATCGGCATTCTGGTGCAAGCAGGAGGGGGCCCCGCCGCCGGAGCCCGCGATCGCTCCGTCCTACGATGCGCCCCGAGATGACCCCGCCCCGGCTCGACCTCACCGAGACCTCGGTATTCCTCGACTTCGACGGCACGATCAGCACGCGCGACATCGGGCTGGAGCTGCTCGAGCGGCACGGGCGCGCGGGGTGGCGGGCGATCGACGCAGCCTTCGTGCGGGGCGAGATGGGCAGCCGCGAGTGCGTCACGGCCGAATGGGACCTCGTCGAGGGGACCGAGGCCGAGCTGCTGGCCACGGCGATGGAGGTCACGCTCGACCCGGGGTTCCCCGCGCTCGTCGCCGATCTGCGGTCGGCCGGGGCCGAGGTCGCGGTGCTCTCCGACGGCTTCGGCTTCTACGTCGACGCGCACTGCCGTGCCGCCGGCGTCACCGTCGCGGTGTACGCCAACCGGGTCGACTGGGACGACCGCGCGCTGCGATTCCCGTTCGGCGACCCCACGTGCGCGTGCCGGAGCTGCGGGGTGTGCAAGCAGGCCCCGATCCGGGCCGCGGCGGCCCGGGGCCGGGCGACCGTGATGGTGGGCGACGGCGCCAGCGACCGGAAGGCGGCCGCGGTCGCCGACGTGGTGTTCGCCACGGCCGGCCTCGCCCGCTGGTGCGAGGAGGCCGGCGTGCCGTTCACCCCCTACGCCACGCTGCGCGACGTGCACGCCGCGCTGCTCACGCCGTGAGCATGCGGGCGCTACCTTCGGGTCCGTGAACGCGATCGCCGCATCCCCGCGCCCCTCGCTCCGCCTCGAGCGGAAGTGCTGGCGCAACGGCGAAACCCTGGTGTGCGGGATCGACGAGGTCGGCCGGGGCGCGTGGGCCGGGCCGGTCACGGTCGGGGCGGTGATCCCGCCGGAGAAGTCGCTCGCCGGCGTGCGCGACTCGAAGATGCTCACGCACCAGCAGCGCGAGGTGGCGGCGAAGCGGATCCGGCGCTGGGCCGTCGGCTTCGCGGTGGGGCACGCGAGCCACCGCGAGTGCGACGAGCTGGGCATGACCGCGGCGCTGCGCCTCGCGGCGACCCGGGCCCTCGACGACCTCGCGGCGCAGGGCCTCGTCCCCGACCGCGTGATCCTCGACGGCAACCACGACTACATCGGGCTCGGCGACCGTTGCACGACGGTGATCAAGGGCGATTCGAGCTCGTTGGCCGTGGCGGCCGCGAGCGTGATCGCCAAGGTGACGCGCGACGCGTTGATGGCCGAGGAGGCGGAGCACTTCCCGGCCTACGGCTTCGAGTCGAACCGCGGCTACCCGGCGCCGGCCCACCAGTACGCGCTCCGCGCGCACGGGCCCACGTCGATCCACCGTCGCACCTGGATCTTCATGGACAGCCTGCCGTGGCCGGGCCTGCCGCCCGCGCCGGGCCGGCTCTTCCGCGCCTGAGCGCCGCGCCGCGGTGTTCGCGGCCGGCCCGCTACTCGAGCTGCTCGCTCCCGGCGGCGAGCGCGTCGCGCACCCGTTGCTCGCGGTCGAGCCAGACCTCCTTGAAGACGATCTGGATCACCCCCGCGGCCGGGATCGCGAGCACCGCGCCGACGAAGCCGCCGAGCTCGATCCCGATGATCACCGAGAGGATGACCAGCAGCGGGTTGAGCTTCACGGTCTTGGCCATGATCGTGGTCTGCAGCACGTGGTTCTCGAACTGCTGATACACGACGAAGAAGATCAGCGTGATCACGCCGAGGATCGGGCGGTGGAGCAGCGCGACGAAGATCGGGGGGATGGCCCCGAGCGTCGCGCCGACGAGCGGGATGAGATCGGCGAACGCGACCCACAGCGCGAGCACTCCCGCGAACGGGATGCCGGCGATGCGCAGGAAGACGTACGTCGCGATGCCGGCGATGATCGAGATGAGGACGTTGCCACCCATGTAGCCGCTGACGGCGCGGGTCGCGTCGCCCCCGACGCGGCGTATCCGCTCCGCGCGTCGCTTCGGGAAGAGCGCGAGGAAGCCCTCGATGATCAGGGGCGCCTCCAGCAGCAGCAGGAACGTCAGGACCATGACCGTCACCGTGGCGACCAGGCCGCTGAGGATCCGTCGCGCCGCGCTGAGCGCCGGGCCGCCGGCGTCGCTCAGCTGGCTGCGCAGCTTGGGCGCGTTCTGCCGGACCCAGCGGTCGATGTGGTACTTCTTCACGATCTTGCCGAACGGCCCGCGGCCCTTCTCGGCCTCGCGCGTGAGGTGCGGGATGTCGTCGGCGAACTTGCGCCCCGCGGAGTACACCGGCTTCACGAACGCGTAGGTGATCGCGCTCAGCACCACCACGCCGAGCAGGAAGACGACCAGCACCGAGAGCACGCGGGGCATGTGCATCCGGTGCTGGGCGAAGTTGACCAGCGGGTTGAGGAGGGTGGTGAAGAACGTGGCGACGACGAGCCACGAGATGAGCTGCGAGAGGCTCCCGATGAGCTGGAGCACGAGGTACGACCCGCCGACGATGAGCACGCCCATGCCCCAGAACGCGGCGTAACGGCGGGTGGGGATGGACGACCGCTCCTTCGGGAGCCCGGCCGCGATGGCGCTCCCGGACTCCTCGCGTGATCCACCCGGGAGATCGTCGGGGAGGTCGGGAGGAGGGCCGAGGCCGTCGTCCGGCCGTCCCGGCTCATCGGTGGCCATCGGCCCAACGTAGTGCGGGCTCCCGACTTCCCAACGGACCACGGGCGCTTGATCTGCCTGGGTCATTTCCTGGGTTGTTGCCTGAGTTACTGTCTGCGCCCATGGGCCAGCCGATCACCGTGACGACTCGCACGGGTGCATCACCCGCGGTGCGCTTCTTCGACGCGAACCGCTCGATCACCGGCATGGAGATCGTGATGTACGAGTCCCTTGCCGACACGGTGGGCGCCCGGCCGCCCGACGTGCTCGCCCGGCGGCTCTTCGACCTCGGCGCGGAGCGGGTCACCGTCTACTCCAACGTGGTCACGGTGCAGGCCGCCCCGGACGACTGGGCCGCGCTCGAGCCGAAGGTGGTCGAGACCATCGAGCACCTGTTCGGCTACTACGGCGACGATGCCGGATGGTCCCCCGACTCGTTGCGCGCCATCGACGTGGAGCCGGTCTTCCCGCCCGAACCCGCCGCCTAGAGGCGTTCACCCGGGCACTTGCCCGATCGAACACACGTTCGGTACGGTGGCCGGCATGGCGTTGGCCGCACTTCCCCGTGATCGCGATCTTCCGAGCCGCGATCTTCCGAGCCGCGACGCCCGGGCCCGGGAGCTCCTCCGGGTGGCGGGGGAGCGCGGCCGACCGCTGGTCCTGGCCCGGGAGCGCGCCCTCGCCCTGCCCGGCCCGCTCGCGGAGATGCTGCCGGAGGGTCTCCAGCGCGGCGCGGTCGTCACGGTCGACGGTGTGCCCGGGGCCGGGATCACCACCCTCGGGCTGCAGCTCGCGGCCGCGGCCACCGCGGCGGGGGAATGGGCGGCGGCCGTCGACCCGCACGGCACCCTCGGCGGGCTCGCGGCGCTGCAGCAGGGGGTGGCGCTCGAGCGGCTCGCGGTGGTCCGCGCGGTCACGGCGTCGCGCTGGCCCACGGTCGTCGCCGCCCTGCTCGACGGGATGACGCTCGTGCTCACCGCGGTGCCGGTGCACGCGCGCCACGGTGACGCCCGCCGGCTCGCGGCACGGGCGCGCGAGCGCGGCGCGGTCCTGGTGGCGATGGGCGACTGGCCCGCGGAGGCCGCGTTGCGGCTGTACGCGGAGCGGTCCGAGTGGTCGGGCCTCGGAGCCGGTCACGGCCTCCTGACCGACCGGGCCACCGACGTGCGGGTCGAGCGGCGGGGCACCGCGACCCGGGTGCGCCTGGCGGGCTGAGCCGGGGTTCGTCGGATGGCCGCGCGGATGGGGATCGTGTGGTGCCCCGACTGGCCGGTCCTCGCGCGGCGCCGGGCCGAGCCGGCATTGGTCGGGGTGCCGGTCGCGGTGCTCGCCCACGGCCTGATCGCGGCCGCGTCGGCGGAGGCGCGGGCGGAGGACGTGCGGCCCGGCATCCGCCGTCGCGAGGCGGAGGCCCGCTGCTCGGGGCTGGTCCTCGTCGACGGCGACCCGCCCGCGGAGGCGCGTGCGTTCGAGGCCGTGGCGCGGGCGGTCGAGGCGTTCACGCCGCGCGTCGAGCTCGACCGGCCGGGCCGGCTCGGGTTCCCCACGCTCGGGCCCTCGCGCTACTTCGGCGGTGACGACGCGCTCGGGGCCGCGATCGCGGCCGCGGTCGCGGCGGTGGGCGTCCCCGAGGTGCGGGTGGGGATCGCCGACGGCGCGTTGGCCGCGTGGCTCGCGGCGCGTCGGGCCGCGCCCGGTGGCGCGCACGTGGTCCCGCCGGGGGAGTCGCCCGCGTTCCTCGCCCCCTGGCCGGTCACGGTCCTCGGGGATCACGCGCTCGCCGATCTCCTCGCCCGGCTCGGCCTGCGCACCCTCGGCGCGTTCGCGGAGCTCCCCGCCCCCGCGGTCCTCGCGCGCTTCGCCACCCCGGGCGCGGTGGCGCACCGGCGCGCACAGGGCCACGACGACGTCCCCCTCGATCTCGCCGTCCCCCCGCCCGACCTGGTCGAGACGTGCGAGTTCGACCCGCCGGTGGCCCGGGTCGACGCGGCCGCGTTCGCGGCCAAGGCCCTCGCCGACCGGCTGCTCTCGCAGCTCGCGGCGCGCGGGCTGGCGTGCACGCGCGTGATGGTGGAGGCGGAGACCGAGCACGGCGAGCGGCTGGCCCGGTGCTGGCGCCACGAGGGCGCGCTCACCCCCGCCACGCTCGCGGAGCGGGTGCGCTGGCAGCTCGAGGCCTGGCTGCTGGCCGGTGACGGCAAGCCCGTCGACGCCTATCTGGCCGACGA
>JADGOM010000243.1 GCA_017882925.1 Acidimicrobiia bacterium
GCACTGTGGCTCGTGAGCACGCTGCAGGCGCCGGCCTACGACCTCTCGTCGTACCCGGTGAAGACGCTGGCCCGGCTCGACCGCCAGGGTGAGCTCGGCCCGAAGACCCGTCTCCTCACGACCGACATCTGGGCGGGCTACGTGATCTCGAAGTACTGGCCGCACCAGCCGGTGTTCTTCGACGACCGCTACGACACGTACCCGGTGGCGCAGACGAAGGACTACATCAAGCTGCTCCACGGCAACCCGGGTTGGCAGGGCATCCTCGACCGCGACCGCATCGACCTCGTCGTGTGGCCGAAGCAGGCCCCGCTCTCCCAGCTCCTCGCCGAGTCGCCGAAGTGGGAACGCGAACCCGGCGACGCCGTCAGCGCCGTCTTCAGGCGCCGCACCTAGCCCACTCCCGCAAGGGCGTTCACCGGATCCAAGTACCGGGTCCTATGAGCGCC
This sequence comes from Acidimicrobiia bacterium, assembly GCA_017882925.1. Classification (GTDB taxonomy): domain Bacteria; phylum Actinomycetota; class Acidimicrobiia; order IMCC26256; family Chersky-534; genus Chersky-534. The sequence goes on from JADGOM010000243.1 coordinate 450, forward strand.
CTTGGAGTTGATCGCCGTCGAGGGCGGCGCGGCGGTGCTCGAGGAAGCGGCGTTCGGCGGGCTGGGTCGCGAGCTGCAGCGCGGCGTCGTACGCGTCGCGCGCCTCCTCGGCGCGCGAGAGCCGGGCGAGCAGCTCGGCGCGGGCGGCGGGCAGCAGGTGCGTCGTGAGGACGCCGCGGCGATCGAGCTCGTCGAGGAGCATCAGCCCCGCGTCCGGCCCCCGCGCGTAGGCGACCGCGACCGCCCGGTTGAGCTCGACGACGGGCGACGGGCTGCGCCGATGGAGCTCGGTGTAGAGGAGCACCATCTGCGGCCAGTCGGTCTCGGCGAACGTCGGGGCGGTCGCGCTCAGCGCGGCGATGGCCGCCTGGAGCTGGAACGGGCCCGGTGCCCCGCGCCGCAGGGCCTGCTCGACCAGCGCCGCGCCCTCCGCGATCTCGGCGTGGTGCCAACGGGCGCGGTCCTGCCGCTCGAGCGGGATGAGGTCGCCATCGCCGTCGAACCGGGCGTCGCGCCGCGAGTGGTGCAGGAGCATGAGCGCGAGGAGGCCCTCGACCTCGGGTGCGCCCGGCATCAGCTCCTGCAGCAGCCGGCCGAGCCGGATCGCCTCGTCGGCCAGGTCGCGGCGGATCGGGGAGTCGCCGTCGGACGCGAGGTAGCCCTCGTTGAAGATCAGGTAGACGACCTGCAGCACCGCGGCGATGCGTTCGGGGAGCTCGGTCGCGGTGGGGATCCGGTACGGGATGCCCGCGACCCGGATCTTGCGCTTGGCCCGCGTGAGCCGCTGCGCCATCGTCGTCTCGGGGACCAGGAATGCGCGCGCGATCTCGCCGGTGGTGAGCCCGCCGAGCGTGCGCAACGTGAGCGCGACCCGGGCGTCGAGCGGGAGCGCCGGGTGGCAACAGGTGAAGACCAGCCGGAGCCGGTGGTCCTCGACTCCGGAACGCAGCGTGTCCTCGGTCTCGACCCGCCGGTCGGCGCGCACCTCCGCGTCGATGGCGAGGGTGGCCTGCTCCCGCCCGGCGCGGGTGCTCTCGCGCCGGATGTGGTCGAGTGCCCGCCGTCGGGCGACGGTGTAGAGCCACGCGTCGGGATCGTCGGGATACCCGTCACGCGGCCAGCGTTGCGCAGCCGCGAGGAAGGCGTCGGCCAGCGAGTCCTGGGCGAGGTCGATGTCGCCCAGGTTCGCGATCAGCGCCGCGAGCAGCCGGCCGGACGACGCCCGGACCAGCTGCTCGAAGCGCTCACGTTCCGGGCTCGCCACGAGCTACATGTCACCCACGTCGAGCACCGGACGCACCTCGACCTTTCCCGAGCGGGCGTCGGGGATCTGCGCGGCGAGGACGAGGGCGCGGTCGAGGTCGGGCACGTCGACGATGTAGAAGCCGCCGAGCGTCTCCTTGGTCTCGGCGAACGGCCCGTCGGTGGTGAGGGTCGCGCCGCCCTCCACGGACACGGTGGTCGCGGTGTCGATCCCCTGCAACGCGTCGCCGGCCACGAGCTCACCCGACTTGGCGATGGTCTGGGTGAACTCCATGTACTCGCCGTGCCAGTTGTCACGCACGTCGGCGGGGAGGGCCGCGAACTTCTCGGGGTCTCCGTAGATGAGGAGCATGTACTTCACGGTGGCTGCTTCTCCGATTCCGGGGGCGTCTCCCCCTCGGGTTGAAGACGGACGGGCATCACGCCGCACGACAGGGTCGGCGGAGTTTCCCGCATCCGGGCGCCGCCCGCTCGGGGCCGCCCGACCGGGTGGTCCCCGACGACCGGACGCCGCGACCGCCCGACGCCCGGCCGCGCCGCGTAGATTCCGGGGCATGTGGTTGCCCTGGCAGGACGGCGCGCTCTTCGCTGTCCTGCTCGCCGGACTGACCGTGGTGCTCCGCCGACACGGGGGCGCCCGGGCCCTCGCACTGGCGCCCTTCAGCGCGGAGACGGGCCTGGTGCTCGCCCTCTACGCGCTCTGGCGCTACGCCGGGCACGTCTCACCGACCGTCACCGGCGACGGCTCCGACCGCGGCCACGCCATCTGGGACCTCGAACGGGTGCTGCACCTGCCGAGCGAGGTCACGTGGCAGCGGGCCGTCCTGCCGTACCCCGACCTCGTGCGGTTGTCGAACGTCTTCTACGCCTCGTTGCACGTCCCGGTGCTGATCGCGTTCCTCGTCTGGCTCTTCGTGCGCCACCGCGAGGCCTACCCCCGGATGCGCAACGTGCTGGCCGGCTTCACCGCGATCTCGCTCGCGATGCACACGTTCCCGGTCGCGCCCCCGCGTCTCCTGCCCGACCTCCACGTCGTCGACACCGGCCTCAAGTACGGGCAGTCGGTCTACGGCAACGGCCTCACGTCCCAGCTCGCCGCGATGCCGTCGGTCCACGTGGGTTGGGCCGTCATCGTCGGCGTGGGCGTCGTGGTCGCGAGCGGCAGTCCGTGGCGCTGGTTGGCGCTGCTCTATCCGGCGTTGACCACGGTCGCGGTCGTCGTCACGGGCAACCACTACTGGCTCGACGGGATCGTGGCCGTCGGGCTGATCGCCGCGGTGGCCGTCGTGGACGGGTGCGTCCGCCGGCTCGGGCGCCGGGTCGGGGCCCGCTCCGGGCCCGTACGCAGGCCGGAACCGGCCCCGGTGCCGCTCCCGGTCGGGGCGGCCGCACGGACGTCGACGCCGGCGCGAGGCTGATCGGGCCCGGAGCCGCGGGCCCCGACCCTCGAGGAGATCCCGATGCCACAGGTCCGCAAGGAGTCCGCCGGATCGGAGGGCAGCCGCTGGATCTCGGATCCGATGGCCCGCCTCCTGTTCAAGGCCGGGCCGCCGGCCCCGGCGCTCCAGGGCCACATGCCGCCCTTCCCCTTCGACTCGCTCGAGCAGATGCAGGCGGCCTGGTACGCCAGCCGGGAGGTCCTCCTCCCGCAGCTCCGGCTGGAGCTCGGTGCCGGGGGTTCGGAGCCGTGGGCGGAGCGGACGTGGGGTGCGGGGCCGGAAGGGTCGTGACGCGACGAAGCCGCAGACCGGGGTCTGCGGCTTCGCGTGGTGCTGGTGGTGCTGTGCGTGTGGTGGTGGCTCAGGCGAGCGAGGTGCCGACGCTCGAGAGCTTCTTGCTGGCGTTGCCACCGATCAGGGTGACGGCCGCGATGCAGACCGCCGCGATGAGGGCCACGAGGAGGGCGTACTCCACGAGGGAGGCGCCACGCTCGTCGGTGTTGAACTTTGCGTTGATCCAGGCCTTCAGGATGGTGAGGTTCATGATGGAGCCTTTCGGAGAGTGGCGGCCCGCCGCC
>JADGOM010000244.1 GCA_017882925.1 Acidimicrobiia bacterium
GACATGCAGGTCGACTTCGTACGGCCCGACGGGTGGCTCGCCCGGATCGGCGTGCCGACCGGCCCGATGCGCGCGGTGGTCCCCGCGATCGGCAGCCTGCTCGGGGCGGCCCGGCGGGCCGGGCTCACCGTGGTGCACACGCGGCAGGGCAACGCGGCCGACCTCTCCGACCTACCCGCGGTGCGCCGGCACGTCCGCGGGGTCCGCAACGCGGCCGACCCGGGCGCCGGTCCCGGTCTCGTGCGCGGCGAGCCCGGCTGGCAGATCGTCGCCGACCTCGCGCCCGCGGCGGGCGAGCCGGTGATCGACAAGACGGGGTTCAGCGCGTTCGAGGGCACCGCGCTCGACGCCGAGCTGCGGACCCGGGGGATCGACGCGCTGGTGATCGCGGGCGTCACGACCAACGTGTGCGTGCTCGCCACGCTCCTCGGTGCGGTCGACCACGGGTACGACTGCCTCCTCGTGCGCGACGCGGTCGCGGCCGACGCGGGCGCGGTGACCGACGCCGTCGTCCGCATCCTCGACCACGAAGGCGCGCTGCTCGGTGCGCGCGCGTCGGTCGCGGCCGTGCTGCGCGGGCTCGGCGCGGATCCCGGCACCGCCGCCGACCCCGGAGCCGGGGGCTGAGCAGTGCCGTCAGCCGGCGGGGATCTGGGGCCAGCGGTGGGGAACCTCGAGACCGGCCCGGGCGAGGAGGTCCCGGCCCAAGGCGTTGGCGTCGGACCGCAGCGCGTCCATGTCGACCGTGAGGCACTTCCCGCCCGCGACGACCTGCACGCCGTCGACGAACACGTCGCGCACGGTCTCGCCCTCGGCCGACCAGATCAACTGCAGGACGACGTCGCCGCGCGGCACCCACTGCGGCTCGGTCGCGTCGTGGATCACGATGTCGGCCTTCTTCCCCACCTCGAGCGATCCGATGTCGGCCGCCATCCCGATCGCGTCGGCCCCGCGGATCGTTGCCATCTCCAGCGCCTCGTGGGCACCGAACCACGAGGGGTCGACGCTCACGTCCTTGGCGATGCCGGCCGCGAGCGACGCGGCGCGCAGCACGCTCACCTGGTCGCCCGCGTTGATCGCGTCGCATCCGAGACCGATGCGGCCACCGCGGGTGAAGAACTCGCCGTGGCGCCCGTGTCCGGTGACGCCACTGCCCACGCGGAAGTAGGACCACGGGCAGTACCCGACCGCGGTGCGGGTGCGCAGCAGCGCCTCGAACTCGGCGTCGTCGATGTAGACGCAGTGCGCGAGCAGCAGGTGCGCGCCGAGCACCCCGAGGTCGTCGAGATGCACGATCGGCGGGCGGCCGGTGCTCGCGAGGTAGGCCTCGGTGTCGGACGGCGAGGGCGACATGTGCATCGTCATGCCGACGGCCCGCGCCTTCGCGAGGTCGGACGCGGCCACGAGGAGGTCGTCGGAGGCGAGGCTGTGGCCGACGAGGGTGACCATGGCCGAGACCCGCTCGCCGGGCGGGAAGGCGTCGAGCATGGCCCGCTGCCGGTCGACGACCTCGTCGGCGGTCCCGCCGAACGGCACCCCGGGGGCGTCCCAGCCCCAGCAGCCGACGGTTCCCCGCACGCCCGCGGTGTGCATGCCGGCCCCGACCCGGTCGGGATGGGCCACGGTGCCCGCCTCCACGAGCGTGGTCACGCCCTTGAGGAGGCTCTCGGTGGCGGTGAGCAGGGCCGAGATCTCGTCATCGTCGCCCGTGTGCACCGCGTGCAGCGGCACCGACCAGTCGAACACCGCGGGCCCGGAGGTGATCGTGTCGGGGATCACGCTGCGCACGAGCGGGTCGCCGGTGAAGTGCTGGTGCGCGCTCACGATGCCCGGCGTGACCACGCAGTCGGTGGCGTCGAGCTCGCGTGCGCCCGGGTACTGCGCGCGGAGGCGGCTCGTCGATCCGACGGCCACGATGGTGTCGCCCGCGATCGCGACCGCGCCGCTCATGAGCACCTCGCGGTCGGGGTTCATGGTGACGATGTCGCCACCGGTGACGAGCAGATCGATGTCGGGCACGGCCAGGTCCAATCAGTGGGAGTGGGGACGATGACGAACTCGGGCGGTGACGGGCTGGGCATCGAGGGCCGGTCCTACATGGTGACCGGCGGCGCGACCGGGCTCGGGCGCGCGTGCGCGCAGCTCCTCGTGGAGCACGGTGCGTCGGTCACCATCTGCGGGCGCACGGGAAGCGGGTTGACGGCCACACGCGACGAGCTCGAGGCGGGCGCCCCCGGCGGCGTGCTGGTGCAGTCGATCGTCGCCGACATCACCGACGAGGCCGCGGTCGCCCATGCGGTCGCGGAGGCCGTCGAGCTCACCGGCACGCTCGACGGCTTCGTGGCCAACGCCGGGGGCTCGGGGCAGCTGCTCCCGCTCGACCGGATCGACGGCACCGACTTCGAGGCCGTGCTGCGCCTCAACGTGGTGGGCACGTTCCTGTGCCTCAAGCACGTGGTGCCGCACCTGATCGCGTCGAACGGCTCGTTCGTCGCGATGTCGTCGGTCGCGGGCCACCAGACCCACCGGTGGTTCGGCGCGTACCCGGTGGCCAAGGCGGCCATCGAGCACCTCGTGCGCAATGCGGCCGACGAGTACGGGCCCGCGGGCGTGCGGGTCAACGCGGTGGCGCCCGGGCTCACCTGGAGCGAGAAGATGCGCGGGATTGTCGATGACGGCGATCCGATCCATGAGAGCTACGTGACCAACACGCCGCTCGGTGGGGTCGGTGAACCCCGGGACGTGGCCGAGATGGTCGGCTTCCTGCTCAGCCCGCGCGCCCGCTGGGTCACGGGCCAGGTGATCGACGTCGACGGGGGCAACGGTCTGCGCCGGGGGCCCGACATCAGCTCGATCATCGGCGACGTCCCGTAGCGCCTGACCGCCGGATCAGGGGGGAAGCCGGCGATCCGGACGCTACGGAACGGTCGCCGACTACTCGGCGCGCCGAGGCTTGCGGCCGAAGACCTCGCGGACCATCGCCTCGAAGTGCTCCAGGGGCGGCGTGTCGTAGTCGGGATCGAACGCCACCTGGTCGTAGTCGTCGGCGAAGCGCGCGGTGAGGTCGAAGGCCGGGTGGCCGGCGTGGTGCTCGCGCGCGTCCGGGTCGAGCCCGAGGAGCTCGTAGTAGTGCTTGCCCTGGAAGTCCTGGTGATGCTTCACCATCCAGAAGACGTCGTCGCTCACGAAGGGCCGGATGAGCTCGGCCGCGGCCCCGCCGTGGTTGGCGTTGGTGATCGTCTTCGCCATGTCGTGACAGAGGGAGCCGACGACGACGTCGAGATCCTCGCCCGCGCGCTCGGCCCGGGCCGCGGTCTGGCACGCGTGCACGAGCTGGTTGACCGCGAACTCCTGGACCAGGGGCTCGAGGTTGGCCAGGTTGACCAGGACCCGGTCGGCGGTGCGGGCGACGTCGGCGTCGATGGCCGCCGCGACCACGAGGGTGTAGTCCTCCTCGAACTGGTCCATCCGGGTCGGCTTCTTGCCCGTGAAGGTCGCGACCATGGGGTCTCCTTGGGCTGGCGGAGGGGCGCTGGTCCGACAATAGGACCGGATACGGCCCACTTTCGCGCAGATGGTGTTGCCGCACCATGAACAACTGCGACTGCCCATGGCCCGGTCCGATGGTCTGACCGTAAACTGATCGCCGTGCCCGATCTGACTGGAGGCATCGATGGAGCAACGTGAGCTGGACGCGCTCGTCTACCCGGAGCGCGTCCACCGCTCGATCTACGTCGACCCCGGGATCTTCACCGAGGAGATGACGAAGATCTTCGGGGGGATCTGGGTGTACCTCGCCCACGAGAGCCAGATCCCCGAGCCCCACGACTTCACCACCACCGAGCTCGGGCGGCGGCCGCTCATCATCACGCGCGACGCCGACGGTGCGATCCACGCGCTGATCAACCGCTGCGCGCACCGCGCGTCGACGGTCTGCCAGGCCGACTGCGGCAACGCGAAGCGCTTCACGTGCGGCTACCACGGCTGGACCTACGCCAACGACGGCGCTCTCGTCGGCCTGCCCTACCCGAACGGCTACCCGGAGTCGTTCGACCGCGGCACCCGCGGTCTGCGCGGCCTCCCGCGGGTGGAGTCGTACCGCGGGTTCATCTTCGGCTCGCTCAACCCCGACGTCGGCGACCTCGTGGAGTGGCTCGGCGCGGCCCGGCCGTACCTCGACTACTTCATCGACCGCGCCCCGGGCGGGCGGCTCGAGGTGCGCAACAAGCACCGGCTCACCTTCGCCGGCAACTGGAAGCTCGCGTGGGACAACGCGGGCGACGGGCTGCACGCCACCTACGCGCACAAGTCGTTCGCGCTGCTCAACGAGGACCGCTACGGCGGGAACCGTTCACTGTCGCAGTTCAAGAGCACGCCCGACGACACCGGGATGTTCGGTGAGGACCTCGGCAACGGGCACATCTTCGTCGACCAGCGCCCTGGCATCTCGGGCACGTTCTGGGACACGCAACGGCCGATCCCGGGCAAGGAGACCGCGGCGGAGGGCATCCGCGGCGAGCACGACGCCGAGGCCGCGGCCGCGCTGCTGGAGGCCGCGCCGGGCTCGATGATCAACCTGTCGATCTTCCCCAACCTGTTGATCAAGGGGAACCAGCTGGAGATCCTCACGCCGCGGTCGGTCGACCGGTCCGACCTCCACCTCTGGGTGTGCGCGGCGCCCGAGGCCCCCGACGCGGTCAACACGCTGCGCATGCGGATCGCGGAGGACTTCCCGACCTTCGGCAACCCCGACGACATCGAGATCTACGAGCGCTGCCAGCGCGGCCTCCAGATCGAGGAGGTCGAGTGGTGCGACACGAGCAAGGGCATCGGCTTCGAGGAGGTCGAGGTGCGCGACGGCAGCGAGGTGCGCCGCGCCGCGGTCACGTACGAGACCCCGATCCGGGGCTACCTCAGGGAATGGAAGCGGCTGATGGCATCCGACCCCAAGATCGCTACCGTCTAGGTACGAGGAGCTGAGCGACATGACCGTCATCGAGCGCGTGGACATCGCACCCCGTACGGGAGGCTTCGTCCGCGTCGCCGCGGGGAGGCTCGTCACCGTCGTCGACGTCGACGGGGGCCAGGTCGCCGATCTCTACGCCTGGTCGGCCGACGATCCCACCGAGTACCTGAGCGCGCAGCACACCCGCGCCATCACCGACAGCCTGTTCCCTGCGGTCGGCGACGACTTCTACACGAACCGCCGCCGCCCGATCCTGCACTTCGAGCGGGACGACACGCCCGGGGTGCACGACATGCTCATCGCGTCGTGCGACGCGGAGCGGTACGCGCTGCTCGGCTGCGACCCCGACCACGCGTCGTGCTCCGACAACTTCCGCGCCGCGATGGCCGCGTCGGGGATCGGCGATCCCGGGTTCACGCCCCAGTCCGTCAACCTCTTCATGGCCATCCCGGTCGACGCCGATGGTGGCCTCAGCTGGGAGCCCGCGGTCACCAGGCCCGGTGACTCGTTGACGCTGCGCGCGTTGATGGACTGCGTCATCGTGGTCTCCGCGTGCCCGCAGGACGTCATCCCGATCAACAACCTCGACCCCACCCGGGTCGCGATCGAAGTGAGGGACCAATGAACGGACCCGACGCGCCGACCACCAGCGGCCCGGTGGTCGCCGACGACATGTTCCTGTCGGACCGGGTCTCCGAGCGTCGGCAGCGCTGGCTCCAGGAGACCGAGGGGCTGGTCGACTCGCCGATCGAGTCGCCGATGCTCCAGCCGTGGGAGGTCTACGACCACGACCTCTTCGACCTGGAGATGCTGCGGGTGTTCGCGCGCTCGTGGGTGTGGCTGGGCGACACCGAAGACCTGCGGGAGCCCGGCGACTACCTCACCGGGCAGATCGGCTACCAGCCCGTCATCGTGATCCGTCAGACCGACGGCTCGGTGAAGGGCTTCCTCAACAACTGCCGGCACCGGGCCGCGAGCGTCGCCGAGGGGCCGAGCGGCCACTGCGGCCGCACGCTCACGTGCCCGTACCACAACTGGGCGTATTCGATCGACGGGAGCCTCGTGGGCATTCCCGACGAGCCCCGCATGTACCCCGACGGCTTCCCGAAGGAGCAGTACGGCCTGGTCCCGATCCGGATCGAGGTCGCGTGGAACAAGCTCGTCTTCGGTTGCCTGTCGCAGCAGGCGCCTGACTTCCGGGCGTGGATCGCGCCGTTGGCCGACCGCTACGACCGCTACGGCATCGAGCGGTTCACCCGCTTCCACCGCGACCTCGACGAGACCTACGCGATCAACTGGAAGGTGTTCGCGGAGAACTCCAACGACGACTACCACGTGCGGTTCGTGCACCGGCGGCTGAACCACACCCGCCAGAACCTCAACACGTTGGTGCGGTTCGAGGGGCGCACGTGCAGCGGCTACAAGCCCCACCAGCTCGACGTGGAGGACATCACCGGCGGCCGCACCGACCTCCCGGAGGAGGAGCTGAAGGGCCACTACGCCGACTACATCTACCCGAACCTCACGCCGCTGCCGTGGCCGACGATGTTGATCCTCGTGCGGGCCGACCCGATCGCGCCCGACCGCACGCGCCTCGTGTCGCGGATCTACGGGCTCGACATCCCGCTCGAGGAGCAGGAACGCCAGCTCGAGGTGCTCGAGCTCACCAACGCCGAGGACACGACGATGGTGACCGAGCTCATGAAGAACCTGCGCTCGCCGTTCTACCGGGTCGGGCCGCCCTCCCTCTGGGAAGGGCGCTCCGCCCACGTGATGAAGCTCGTCCGCGACGACCTCGCGACGCCGCTGGCCCGCAACGAGTTCCAAGCTTCCGCGACATCCGAGAAGGAGTGACCATGGCCGACAAGCTGACCCAACCCCGGTGGACCCACGTCGCGCTCCCGGTGAGCAACCTCGAGAGGTCGATCGAGTTCTACACGACCATCACCCCGCTGGTGGTGGTGCAGCGCAACTCCGACGTCAACGGCAACGGCGCGTGGCTTTCCAACGACAAGCAGGTCGAGGACCCGTTCGTGCTCGTCATCGCGGAGTTCATCCCCGAGGTGGCGGCCAACTTCGGCATCGAGCCGGGGAAGAAGGTGCCGACGCTGGCCCCGTTCGCGCATATCGGCATCGAGCTGCCCAACCGCGAGGACGTCGACGCGGTGGCCGACCGGGCCCGTGCGGTGGGTGCGCTCCAGTGGGAGCCGCGCGACATGCCCGCCCACATCGGCTACATCTGCGCGGTCAACGACCCCGACGGCAACGTCATCGAGTTCTCCCACAACCAGAAGGTGTTCTCGGCGATCAAGAACCTGTGGGGGAGCGAGAGCGAGTGACCGACGGCGCCGCGATGGTCGTCGAGCGGTACTTCGACGCGCTCAACGCGGGTGACGTCGCGGGCGTGGTCGCGTGCGTCGCCGACGACTTCGTCAACGAGCACACGTCGGCGCTCGGCCAGAGCCTGAAGGGGCGAGACGCGTACGCGGCCAAGCTGCCGGGGTTCCTCGGCCAGTTCCAGGCCCTGCACTACGAGCTCGAGGACACCATCGCGGACGGCGGTCGCGTCGCGGTGCCGTACACGATGTCGTTCCGCTGGACCGCGCCCGACGGCACCGAGCACCCGGTCTCGATCCGGGGCATGTTCCGCTTCGTCGTGGAAGCCGGCCTCATCGCCCACCGCACCGACTACTGGGACAGCGCCGAGTTCGTTCGCCAGACTCGGGCC
>JADGOM010000245.1 GCA_017882925.1 Acidimicrobiia bacterium
CGCGCAGCTCGACCACGGCCTTCAGCTGCTCGCCGAGCCGGTCGTCGGGGATGCCGAACACCGCGCAGTCGACCACCGCGGGATGCGTGTAGAGCACGTTCTCGATCTCGCGCGGGTACACGTTGACACCGCCGCGGATGACCATGTCGGACGCCCGGTCGGTGAGGTAGAGGTAGCCGTCGGCGTCGACGTAGCCGACGTCGCCCACGGTGAACGCGCCGTCGAGCCAGGCCTCGTCGGTCTTCGCCTGGTCCTCGTGGTACACGAACCGGTGGCCGTTGGCCGGCGCGGTGTAGACGAGCCCGGCCTGGCCCGCGGGGAGCGGGTTGCCCTGGTCGTCGAGGATGCGGACCTCGGTGCCGGGCCACGGCTTGCCCACGGTGCCCGGGTGCGCGAGCCAGTCGTCGGGGGCGATGATCGTGGCGCCCCCCTCGCTCGCGCCGTAGATCTCCCAGATCTCGGTCGGCGCGAGCGCGGCGATGATCTTCTCCTTCACCGGCACCGGGCAGGGCGCGCCGGCGTGCGCGATGAGCACGAGCGACGACGTGTCGAACCGGGCGCGTTCCTCCTCCGGCACCTCGAGGAGGCGGATGAAGTGCGCGGGAACCATGAACGTCTTCGTGACCCGGTGCTTCTGCACCAGCGCGAGCCATTCACGCGCGTTCCAGTTGGGGAGGACCACCAGGGTGGCACCGACGAAGAACGCGGCCATGGCCCAGCCGCCGGGGCCGGCGTGGTAGGCGGGCCCGGAGACGATGTAGACGTCGTCCTCGTTCCAGCGCCAGAGCATCACCTGCCCCATCGTCGCGGCGCGCGACACCTCGTCATCGTAGAGCCCGTGGATCACGCCCTTCGGCCGGCCGGTGGTGCCCGACGTGTAGAAGACGGGCGAGGCCAGCGTCACCTGGGGCGGGAACGACTCGGGCGTGGCCGGCGCGGCCGCGATCGCGGTCTCGAAGTCGTCGGCGTCGCCCGGCTCGCCCCCCACCACGAGCAGGCTGCAGTCGGGGACCTCGGTCAGCGCGTTGTGGAAGCCCGACTCGAGGCTCGCGTGGCTGATGAGCACCTTGGCGCCGGAGTCGTTGAGGATGTAGGCGAGCTCGTCGGCCTTGAGGTGCCAGTTGACGAGCACGACCGACGCCTTGAGCTTGCCGATCGCCGACCACGACTCGAAGTACTCGATGCTGTTGGGGAGCATGATCGCGACGCGGTCGGAGTCGCCGACGCCGCGGGCCGCGAGCACCCGGGCGATGGCGGTGCTGCGGGCGTCGAACTCCGCGTACGTGCGGGTCTCGTCGCCGCAGACGAGCGCGAGCTTGTCGGGCAGGCGGCGGATCGCCTCGGTCAGGCCGTACTCCGCCTCGGTCTCGATGGCAGTCATGGCCGCACCGTACGCCGCCCGACCTGCGCCCGGAAACCCCGCGCTCCGCGTCCCGCCTGCCCGAGATGCCCGAATCACTCGAGGGATGAGTAGGAGGTGCTGCGATCGTCGGCCCTGACGCCCCGGGCGTCGGCGGCCGCGGCGGCCAGGTCGGCGAGGAACTCGTCGACGACGGCGACGTTGCCCCGGCTCACCGTGGCGTGGATGCTCTCGGGCCCCGACTGGCGGTCGAGGTGCCAGCCCCGGGCCCCGAGGCCGTCTTCCACCGCGAACACGTCGAGCCCCGACCCCGCGTCGGCCGTGATCGCGAGCAGGGTCATGTCGGGTTCGCCCACCACGTCGAGCCCGGGGACGGCGCGGGTGCCGGCGACGATCCGCCGCGCCGCGTCGAGCGTCACCCGGGTGAGCTCGCGGTAGCCCGAGGCGCCGACGTACTGCAGCACCGCCCACGCGCCCGCGATCGGGCCGCCGGAGCGGGTGCCGAGCATGGCGGACGACGCGTAGAACCCGCCGCTCCACCCGTCGAACAGGAACACCTGGTCGAGCCGCCGGGCCTCCTCGCCGTAGAGGATCACCGACGCCCCCTTGGGCGTGTAGCCGTACTTGTGGAGATCGGCGCTGATCGACGTGATGCCGGGCACGCGGAAGTCCCACGGCGGCACCACCTCGTCGAGCTGCTCCATGAAGGGCAGCATCATCCCGCCCATGCACGCGTCGACGTGGAAGTTGGCGCCGACCGTGGCCGCGAGCGCGGCGAGCTCGGGGATCGGGTCGATCACCCCGTGCGGGTAGCCGGGCGCGGAGCCGACGACGAGCACGGTCCGGTCGTCGAGCGCGGCCGCGGTGGCGTCGAGGTCGGCGCGGTAGTCGGCGCGCACGGGGATGCGCACGATCTCGACGCCGAACGACTCGCCGCCCTTGTCGAGCGCGGCGTGCGCGCTGGTGGGGATCACCATCTTCGGCTCGGTGACCCCGCGCGCCCGGCCCCGCTCGCGCGCGGCCTTCACCGACATGAGCAGGCTCTCGGTGCCACCCGCGGTCATGAACCCGACGTCGCCCGACGGCCGGGGGTGGTGCAGGAGGCCCGCGGTCATGGCGACGACGCCGGCGTGCATGCGGCCGAGGCTGGGGAACGCGACCGGGTTCAGCGCGTTCTCGGACATGAAGCGCACGTACGCGTCACGGCCGACGGCCCGCACGTCGTCTCCACCGTCGAACACGAGCCCGAAGGTGCGCCCGGTCCGCCAGTCGCGGTCGTCGACGGCGAGGTCGGAGAGCTCGGCGAAGATCTCGTCCACCGGCCGTCCCTCGTCCGGCAGCCGGCGCGGCTCGGCCCCGGCGCTCACTGGACCCGCGCGTTGTAGTCGGCGATCGCGGTGTTGGCCGCCGCCTGGGCCTCCCGCAGCGCGGCCGTCGGCGAGGCGTGGTCGACGGCCACGCGCTCCATGGCCTTGATCAACGCGTCCCGCACCTCCGGATACGCGCCGATGACCGGGCCCGCGGTCGCGACGTCGGCCTTCCCCGCGACCTGGTCGTACGGGATCTTCAGCTGCGGGAGCTTCGCCCACTGGTCGGTGAGCACCGGCACGCGGGTCGCAGCCGCGCGCAGCGGGACGAAGCCCAGCGTCGCCCACTGCGCGGTCTGGGGCGTCGCGGCCAGGTACTTCGCGAAGCGGTACGCGGCCTCCTGCTTCGCGGGCGACGACTTCCCGACGATGAACAGCGCCCCACCGCCGATCTGCGCGCCCCCGGTCCCCTTCGGCCCCGGCATCGGGGCCACCCCGATGTCCGAGGGCGTGAGCCCGGCGAACGCGCCGGCCGCCAGCGCCTTGATCGCGGTGCCGAGCGCGCCCGACGTGTCGATCGCGATCCCGGCCCCGCCGCTGCCGAGCGCCAGCAGGTTGTCGAACGAGTCGCGGCTGCCCACGGTCACCCCGCTGCCGTCCTTGGCCACCGCGGCGAGGAAGGAGAACACCGACCGCAGCGCCGGATTGTCGAGCGTCGCCTTGGTGGCGCGGGCCGTGCGCCCGTTGCCGTTGTTCACCAACGGCGTGCCGGTCATCGCGGCCCACTGCTCCAGGTACCAGGGCTCGTACTTGTAGGCGAAGCCGGCGCGCGCCGCGCCCGTCTGCTTGACCTTCAGCGCGTCGGCGTGGAGCTCGTCGAGCGTGGTCGGCGGCTTCTCGGGGTCGAGACCGGCCGCGGTGAACACCTTCTTGTTCCAGAAGACGACCATGTTGGCGACGTTCCAGGGCACGGCCCACAGCGTCTTGCCCGTCGTGTAGTAGCTGCGGACGCGGGGCAGCATCCCGTTCAGGCCGAACGACCGGTCCTTCGCGATGCACGCGCTCGCGGGCACGATCGTGCGCGTGTCGATCATGCGCTGGAGCGACGTGCTCTCCATCTGGACGAGGTCGGGGAGGTCGCCGGTGGTGAGCCCCGCGGTGTACTTCGCCAGCGTGTCGTCGTAGGTGTTCTGGTTGACGAGGTCGACGACGACGGCCGACTGCGACGCGTTGAACGCCTTGGCGAACGCCTGCAGCTGGGTCTCGTTGTCCTGCACCATCGAGTGCCACATCGTGATGTGGACGGGCTGTTCGGCCTTTGCGAGCGCGCCGATCGGGCACTTCGCGGCCGCGGCCGACGCCCGCGGGCCCGTGGCGGCCGCGGCTGCGCCCGCGACCAGAGGACCCGCGGCCACGAGCGTGGCCAGCGCCGTGACGGCGGCCACGCGCCACCCCCGACGAGTCGTTGTGGACATCGGATCTCCCCGCCTCGAGTTGCGGGCAAGCTACGTGGAAACGGCCGCCGACGGGCACTCGAGGGCGGAGCCCGGACTGGCCGTCGCGCGAATGCCCTCGGGTAGCATCGTGCCCCCGGCGTCAGGTTCCGACGCCGACCGGACCGGGGGTTCCCCATGAACGTCGATCTGGCCCAACTCGCCGGGAGCCGTGGCCGTCTGAGCCAGGCTCCGACCGTCGATCCCGTCACCGCCGAGGTGATCCGGGGCGCGATGGAGACCATCTGCTTCGAGATGGC
>JADGOM010000045.1 GCA_017882925.1 Acidimicrobiia bacterium
CGCGGGTGAGCAGGGTGCCGAGGAGCTCAGACTCGCGCTCGTCGACCTCGATCGCGGCGAGGCGCGCCGGCTGCACCTGATCGGGCTCGACGGGTCGGAGCTCCAGGATCTCGTGCACGCGACGACGCCCCTCGCCGGTGGCCCCGCCGCGGAGCAGGTCGCGGAGGCGCTGCGGACGCAGACCGCCGGCAACCCGCTCTACGCGTCGCAGCTCATCCGGCACTGGGCCGACACCGGGTTCGAACGCGACCGCGACGCGGTGCCGCCGAGCCTGCGCGACCTCGTCTGGAGCCGCGTTCGCGCGATGGGCGAGGACGGGACGCAGGTGCTCACGGCCGCGTCCGTGCTCGGCGACGAGTTCTCCGAAGCCGCGTTGATGGACACGGTCGGGATGCCCGCGGCCGTGGTCGTCGATGCGCTCGACCGGGCCGTCCGCCGCGGTCTCCTCGTCGACACCGGCGCGGCCCGGCGCTCACTCCGCTTCACCCACGCCCTCGTCGCCGGCGCGTTGTACGCCGACGTCGGTCCGGCACGCCGGGCGCGGATGCACGGCCTCGCGGCCGACGCGTTGGCGAAGAACGTCGACGATCTCCCTCCGAGCGTGGTCGTGCAGCTCGCGCGCCACTGCGCGCTCGCCGGCCGGACGACCGAGGCCCGCCAATGGTCGACCCGGGCCGGTGACCACGCGCTGCACCACCTGGCCTCGGCCGAGGCCGCGCAGCACTACCGGGCTGCGCTCGACCTGGCCGAGGCGGATGAGCGGCCGGAAGGCGAGCGCGCCGACCTCCTCGTGCGGCTCGGGGACGCGCAGCACCGGGCCGGTGACACCCAGGCCGCCGAAACGCTCGAGGAAGGCGCGCGGCTCGCTCGACATGCGGGCGCCCACGACGTGGTCGTCCGGGCTGTCTTCGCGGCGGACCGCGGCTACATGCAGATGGAGGAGAGCGGCGGGCGCTACCTGGCGATGATCGAATCGGCGCTCGCGGTCACCGATCCTTCCGACGTCCCCACGTTCGCACGGCTGCGAGCGCTGTTGGCCGAGAACCTCATGTACACCCCCGACTCGGCGCGGCGCCTGGCCGCGGCGCACGAGGCGGTCGATCTCGCGACCCAGAACGGCGAGCCAACCCTGTTCGCGCAGGTCGCTCCGGCCGCGCTGCACGCGCTGTGGGGATACGCGTCCCGGGGGCTGCGGGCCCGCATCGCCGACGACGCCATCCGCGCGGCCGAGAGCACCGGTGACCCGTGGCTCGAGTTCGGCGCGTACCTCTCCGCGTACGACCTCGCGGTCGAGTCGGCGGATCCGGCGGTCGCGGCTCGGTGCCTCGGGAAGCTCCGGACCACCGCGCAGCGGCTCCCCGAGCCGCGCTTGCGGTGGAAGCTGGCCGTGGTCGAGACGTTCGAGGCGACGATGGCCGGCCGGCTCGACGAGGCCGAGACCCTGGCCACCTCGTCCCTCGAGCTCGGGACGCAGATCGGCATGCCCGATGCCTTCCCGATGTTCGCGGCGCAGGTCTTCGTGATCGGCACGTTCGGCGGTCGCCACGACGAGTTGTTCCCTCTGGTCGAAGCGGCCGCGCACGAGAATCCCGGCACGCTCGTGTTCAAGCTCGCCTATGGGATCATCTGTGCCGCGGTCGGACGCGAGGAGCTGGCACGCGAGATTCTCGACGAAGGGATGGCGAGCCGTTTCGTCGAGCTGGCCGTCGATCACCTCTGGATGACCGCGATCATCGGCTACGGCATCATCTCGATCGAGCTCGGCGACGCCCAGGCTGCGGCGCTCCTGCTCCCACTCGTCGAGCCGTTCGCGACCGCGGTCGCGTTCAACGGGATCACGAGCCAGGGCCCGGTCGCCGCGTACGCCGGAAAGCTCGCGTCACTGGTCGGCGAGTACGACTCGGCCGAGCAGCACCTGCTCGCCGCGCTCGAGACCGCCACCGCGTTCGGCTGGCCGTACCACCGGGCCACCACGCTGTTCGCGCTGGCCCAGAACCGGTGCCGTTGGGTCGGGACGCTCGACGACGAGAGCGCGCAGTGGCTCGAGGAGGCCTCGACGCTCTGCCGCGCCGGTGGGTTCCGGAGCTGGCTGCCCCGGATCGACGCGCTGGCCGGTGCGCGATGAGAGCCCCCTCACCGCGCACCGGACACCAGCACGTGTGGTTCAGCCCTCGACGTAGACCTGGAGCGTGTCGGGGCGCACACCGTCGTACTTCATGGCCTCGGCCGCGGCCGGCGTCTGCATCGCCTCTTCGAAGACCTCCATGCTCGGGACGTCGGCGATGAGCCCGACCTTGTTCGCGCCCGAGGGGTCGACGAAGGTCCGGGCGGTCATCCCGAGCGGCCCGAAGAACTCTTGACGCTTCGGCGAGGCGAGCCAGTGGGCGACGTCGTCGACCTCGTGGGTGACGATCAGGGTGCGCATCAGACTGCTCCCTCCAGCTTGGGCGAGTGGACGACGGACGTGACCTCGATCTCGGTCTCCTCGGGCGGCGTGGTGAAGCCGCCTTCGATCCCGGCCTGCATGCGGGGCGCCAGGATCTCGTCGCGGAACTTCTCCCAGCTCGCCTTCGAGTCGTGGAGGGCGAAGACCTCCCAGCCGCCCGGTACCGAGCCGGCGACGTGGAAGAGCTGGCCTTCGGGGAGTGCACCGTCGGGGCCGTGGAGGGCGGCGACGGTCACGTCGTACTGCGCCTTCGTGCCCCCGGGGAACTGGTGGAGGATTGCGAATGCCATGGTGCTCCTTCGTCGGACGGGCTCCGGGGAGCTCGATCTCTGTCGGCTGCGACGATGCCCGCATCGGCGCGTCAGTTGCGCATCACCGGATCCGAGGACCGCGCGCCGGCCCCCGCGCCGCGCCGGCCCACTAGTCTCCCCGCCCGCAACCGACCGAGGAATGGGGGCTCCAGTGCGGCGGACCGTGACGGCGGGCGTGATCGCTCTCGTGTGCCTGGTCGGCTGCTCGTCGGGCTCGAGCTCGAAGCGCGCGACGACGACCGCGCGGTCGACGACGACGGCTGCTGCCGTCCGAGACCTCGCCGACGGGACCTACGTCGGCGGCCCGGCGGGCACACCCCGCTACTTCGTCACCGTCACGGGCGCATCCGGCGGTTCGCTCGACGGGTCGGTGGGCTACCAGTACCAGGACGGGAAGACCGCAGCCGTCTTCACGTTCTCCGGCCCGGCGAAGCAAGGCGCGGCCACGGTGACCCCCTCGACCGGCGGATCCCCGATCCCGGTCACGTACGGATCGGGCCGGCTGCACCTCGCCAAGTGCACCGATTACCTGCAGAACGCGGCGAGCGATGCCGACTGCACGTTCAAGTACTCGTCGGGCGGCCTCGGGTAGCCGGGCGCCGCGACCCGACGGGTCGCGTCAGCAGCGAGGCCGGGGCGGTCAGGGTAGCCAAGAGGGTTCCAGCGCTTCGTCGTCACACCCGGCCGGTAGGTTCGTGGGCATGGAGATGATGATCGAGGCCGAAGGTCTCCGGAAGGAGTACGGCGACGTCAAGGCGCTGGCCGGACTGGACCTCGCGGTCCCCTCCGGCAAGGTGCTCGCCGTGCTCGGGCCCAACGGCGCCGGCAAGACCACCCTGATCCGCACGATCGCCACCCTCACCCGGCCGACCGCGGGCACGCTGCGGGTCGTCGGGATCGACGTGGCCCACCACCCGAAGCAGGTCCGGCGCAGCATCGGCCTCGCCGGCCAGTACGCCGCGGTCGAGCCCGCGCTGACGGGCCGCGAGAACCTCCGGATGGTGGCGCGGCTGTTCGGCCACGACCGGGCCGCGGCCCGGGCGGCCGCCGACGCGGTGCTCGAGCAGATGGGGCTCGCCGAAGCCGGCGACCGGCTGGTGCGCACCTACTCGGGCGGCATGCAGCGACGCCTCGACCTCGGGGCCAGCCTCGTCGGAGCTCCCCGCCTGCTGCTCCTCGACGAGCCCACCACCGGCCTCGACCCCCGCAGCCGCAACGAGCTGTGGCTGGCGATCGAGGATCTCGCGGCGAGGGGCACCGACGTGCTGCTGACCACCCAGTACCTCGACGAGGCCGACCGCCTCGCCGACATCATCGCGATCATCGACCACGGCAAGCTCGTCGCCTCGGGCACGGGTGACGAGCTCAAGACGCAGCTCGGCCGCGACGTCATCGACGTGAGCGTGAAGCACGACGGCGACCTCCAGCGCGCGGTCGACGCCCTCGGGCCCGAAGCCACGGTCGAGGTCGGCAACTCCCGGGTGTGGCTGCCGGTGACGAGAGGCGCCGACGAGCTCATCGCCGCGGTGCAGGCGCTCGGCGCGGCCGGCATCCCGCTCGACGACATCGGGTTGCGCCGTCCCACCCTCGACGACGTGTTCCTCGCGCTCACGGGTCACACCACCGAACAGGCCGACGGCGACGCCAGCAGCGGAACGAGCATCCGATGACCGCGATCCTCGCCCCGACCCACACCGCGTCCTGGACCACGACCGCGTTCACGTTCGCGGCTCGCACCCTCCGGAAGCTGCTCCGCACGCCGCAGGTGTTCGGCATCGCGATCGTCCAGAGCGTGCTGTTCCTGCTGATGTTCCGCTACGTCATCGGCGGTGCGATCGGCGTGCCCGGCGTGGCGTACGTCGACTTCCTCGTACCCGGATTCGTGGTCTCGGGGATCCTGTTCACCGGCGGGGGCGCATCGGTCGCCGTCGCCGAGGATGTCGCGTCGGGGCAGTACGACCGGATGCGCTCGCTCCCGATCCCCGACAGCGCGGTGCTCGCGGGCCGGGCGATAGCCGACGCGTCGTTGATGGTGCTCGTGGGCCTGGTGACGCTGATCGTCGGCTTCGTCATCGGGTTCCGGATGAACACCAACGCCGGTGACCTCGTGTTCGCGTTCGTGCTCCTGGCGGTCTACGCGCTGGCCTTCGCGTTCGTCTTCGGGTACCTCGGCCTGGTGAGCGGCAGCGCCCAGGCCGCCCAGGGGCTCAGCATCCTCGCGGTGCCGTTCTCGTTCATCTCGAGCGCGTTCGTGCCCATCGCCACGATGCCGGGTCCGGTGCAGGCGTTCGCCAAGGCCCAGCCGCTCACCTTCATGGTCAACGCCTGGCGCGGACTCCTGCTCGGCGGCAACGTCACCCGCACGTTCGGCCACAATCTCGGCTACTACGTGGTCGGATCGCTGCTCTGGGCCGCCGCGATCGCGCTGGTGTTCGTCCCCTTGGCGATGCGCTCCTACCGCAAGCGCTGAGCCGACGCCTGCGACCTGACCGCTCGGTCAGCGGATGAAGCCGAGGCCGAGCCGGCAGTACGGGCGCCCCAATGCTCGACGGCGCACGGTCGATGTTTCGGGGTTGCGCCGCGGTCCGCGCGTGCCCCGTTTCCGGTGATCGTCTCCGGAGTCGGCGCGCTGGCGGACCTGCAACAGCACGCTCCGTGCTGGTTCCGACGCGCACGGCTCGGCGTCAGGTGACGGAGCCTTGCGGTCAGCCACAGGAGATGGTCCTGCTCAACTGCGGTCCGACGCAGATGAACAGCGCGTTTCGTTCTTGACCATTGAAATGGCGCGCCACTACTCTCCGCGACTGAACCAGGGCAGGGAGGCTCACGGTGGCGATGATGCGACGCGTCGCGGCTCCGGATGGAGCGGGCGCCGAATTCCCACGGATGGTGTGGTCCCGGGCCGGCAAGTCGGAAAGCGTCGGCACTCCCGGCTGCTTCCCAAGGGCCCGATGATGGACGGGACCCGTGCGGTCCAATACCTCGTGTGGCCCAACCCCACGAATCCGTATTTGCTCGCACGCGTGCGGTGGCCCGACGTCTTTCAGGCCATAAGCCCGGTGTTGCCCGTGTGGCAATTCGACCCGGGCCTGTTCGATCTGCCGTACGACCCGAGCAGCACGCCGGTGACGCTCGCCGAGGCCGAGGCGATCGCCGCGGAGTGGGGCGCGCGCCTCACCTCCGACGAGGCCGCCCGGCCACTCGAGCTGATGCGCCGCATGCCGGCCGACTGGTCCAACCTCTCCCGAGCGGAGAAGCGCGCCTGGTCCATCCAGTTCGTGAAGCCGCGGGAGCTCATCGCGACCGGCCCGGCCACCGCGGCGGCCGACACGACCCCGGCGGTCGAGGCCACGAGTGCGGTCGAGACGACCCCTTCCGTCGCCACCGCTGCGGCCGAGCTCGAGGCGACGTCTGCAGCGCCGGTGCCCTCTGCAGCTCCGGCGGGTCCCCCGCACCTGATCGTCTCGAGCGCGGGGGCGCGGCGATCGCGGCGCCCGTGGCGACGGCGTCGAGGTGATGGCGTCCCGGCGATCGCGGCGGCCGCATCGGCCGCGCCGCGTCAGGACGAGTTCCTTCCCGGCCCCGACATCGACGTGATCCGGCTCTCCGACGCGGGGGAGGAAGCCGACGTCGTCATCGATCTCAGCGAGACCGCCGAAGTCGACGTCGTCGATCTCACGGATGACCGCCAAGACACGCTGGAGGAGGCATGAGCATCCAGCCTCCTCAGACCGACGAGCCCGCCGAATCCCCGGTGAGGACCGGCACCGCGAAGCGCTCGTCGCGACGCACGTCCGACTACCGGCTCCGGGGACTCGATCTCGAGGCACAGGCGTTCGTCGAAGCGCCGTCGACCCGCGGGGTGCTCAACAAGCATCCGAGCCGGCGCCGCCGCCGGCGGCGACTGGTCCTCCAATGGCTCGTCGTGTTCGCGGTGATCGCGGGGGTCGCCGTGCTCCTGCGCGCGACCGTCGTCCAACCCTTCACCGTCAGCTCGGCGTCGATGCTGCCGACCTTGCAACCCGGTACCGACGTCCTGGTCGGGAAGTCGAGCCTCCTGACCGGGCCGGTCAAGGCCGGCGACATCGTCGTCTTCCACAAGCCGGCGGGCATCAGCTGCAGCTCCGGGAGCGACAACTCGCACGACCTCGTGGAGCGCGTGATCGGCCTCCCCGGCCAGACGATCAGGTCCTCGCGGGGAAGCATCTACATCGACGGGCATCGCCTCGCCGAGGCGGGTTGGTACAACCCACCGTTCGGCGAGATCGGTCCCACCAGGATCGCCCGCACCGAGATCCCGGCGGGCAACTACTTCGTGATGGGAGACAACCGCACCGACACCTGTGACTCCCGGCGCTTCGGTCCGATCGGCAAGTCACTGGTCGTCGGCACCGTCGTCGGCACGATCGTGCGCAACGGCCATCCATACGTGCACTTCCTGTAGACCAAAGGTTGCCACGTGCTCAACAACTTCCGGCTCTACGACCTGTTCATCCTCACCTTCGTGCAGTTGGTGGTGTGCACGGTCCTGGTCCTGAGCCCGGCGCGCAGCATCGACTCGAGGTTCCGGTGGACCGGCTCCCGCATCACCGAGGTCATCATCGGCACGCTCGGCGCGGCGGCCATCGCCGCGGTCTCGGTCGTCTTGACGGCCATTCTGTGGGGATTGCCGCTCCAGGAGCTGGAGTCCGCGGCCTACGTGCTCGTGATCTTCTCGTTCGTCGTCATCGTCGCCCGCCCCGACTGCAGCATCGTCGGCAAGATGTTCTACGCGTCGTTCGGGGCCGCGGGATTCACCTTCCTCGGGTACGCCGCGGTGGTCGCGGCCAACGGCACCCGGTCGATCGCGGAGACGCTCACCGCTTCCCTGCTGATCCTGCTGGATCTCGGCGCGTTCCTCGTCTGGAACTCCAACATCAACTACACCAGCGATGCGATGTGCCGGACGCGTCGCTCGCGTCCCCTCCCCCAGGCCGATCCCACGTACCAGCCGTTCGTGTCGATCCACATCCCGGCCTACAACGAGCCGCCCGAGCTGCTGATCGAGACGATCAAGGCCGTCGAGCAGATCGACTACCCCAACTTCGAGATCGTCGTCATGGACAACAACACCAAGGACGAGGCCATCTGGCGTCCCGTGGAGGAGTACTGCCGCGATCGTGAGCGGATCACCTTCGTGCACGTGGCACCGTGGCCGGGCTACAAGGCCGGCGCGTGCAACCTGGCCCTGCGGCAGTACACCGACCCGCGCGCCGAGATCATCGGCATGATCGACGCCGACGACATCGTGAAGCCCTACTACCTGAAGGAGACGATCGGGTACTTCTCCGACGAGTCGCTCGGCTTCGTGCAGACGTTCGAGGGGAACCGCGACTACGAGGGCAGCGCCTATTACACGGCCTGCGTCGACTCCTATCAGGGCTTCTACCTGTCGGTGATGTCCTCCCGCAACGAGCGCGACACCGTGCCCTTCGTCGGCACGATGGGTCTCTTCCGCCGGAGCGCGCTCGAAGAGGTCGGCGGCTGGAACGAGTGGTGCATCAGCGAAGACACCGAAGCCTCGCTCCGCGTGCTCAAGCAGGGATGGTCGGGGCTCTACATCCCGCGGTGCTTCGGCCGGGGCATCGTGCCGCCCACCTTCGCCGGGCTCAACACGCAGCGCCACCGCTGGTGCTTCGGCGCGATGCAGATCCTCCGGCTGCACTGGCGGAGCCTCATGCCGTGGGACCGCTCGCCCGACAACCACCTCACCGCGAGCCAGCGCCGCGACTACATCATGGCGTCGCTGGGGTGGTTCCGAGACCTCATGATGCTGGCCTTCGCGCTGCTGCTGCTCGTGGTCACCGGGCTCCTGGTGTCGGGCTCCGGCTTCGCACTGATGCCGCTCGGTGGCGGCACCGTGTCGCTCGTGCCGATGTCGCTCATCGTCATCGCCACGGTCTGCATGATGTGGACGCTGCGACATTGGACGACGATCTCCTGGCGCCGCGCGTTCAAGGGCCTCGTCATCAGCCTCTCCGCGAGCTGGATCACCGCACTCGCCTGCATCCAGGGTCTGACCCACCGGGAAGGCGTGTTCCTTCGGACCTCGAAGACGGGCTCGACCGTCCGTCCGTTCCGTACCGCGCTCCGCCTCACCCGGGTCGAGACGCTCCTCGCGGTGACCCTCTACACCGCGGCCGGGCTCCTCCTCGCCATGACGCATCCCCCCTACTTGCTGATCTTCATCATCTTCCTGCAGGCGTCGGTCTACGCGTGTGCACCGGTCGCGGCGTTGTGGAACATGCGGGCCCGACGGGTGCCCGCCGAGGAGTACCAGCGGCGCCACGCCGAGAAGCAGCAGAAGCAGGCCCGCCGGCCCCGGCCCTCGATCGCGAGCGTCGGGTTCGCCGGCGCCCTCCTCCTCGCGGTGGTGACCGGGGCTCTGATCGCGGTCTTCGCCGCACCGCGCAAGCTCGTCCCGTCGCCGGCCGCCACGATCGGCCCGGTCAAGGGCGTCACGCGCTCGCCGTCACCGACCGCGACGACCGCGTCCGCCAACGCTCAACAGGTCGCGGCCGACACCGTGGTTCCCAGCTCGAGGCAGTAGGACCTGAGGTCCAGCGAGAAGTCGGTAGGACCCGCGCCGTACGGGTCCGCGCTCTGCGGGCCGTACTCCATGCCGAACGCGATCGTGTCGAGCCAGTAGTTGTCGGCGAAGTTGCTCCAGCCGTAGCTGTGCTCGAGCAACGCGCCGACCGCACCGAGGGCGGCACCGAGGTCGACGCTCACTTCGCCCTGCCTGACCCGGTGAGCTTCGTCGAGGACGAGCCAGACGGTCCCGCCGTACGACACGGTGTGTCCATTGCCGTACACGTTGCTCACGTACACCGACCACGCCTGCTCGCCGGGGCTGGCCGACCCGTTGACCGCGTAGGGAACGGTGGTGGTTCCCACCTTCAAGCTGTCGGGCAGCAGCGCCTGCGCGTCGTAGTCGGTCCAGACCATGACCTCGAGCGTCCCGTCGGTCTTGCACGGCGTCGTCGTGCCCGAGGCGTTGAGCCACAGGTCGTACGCGACGTCGTAGGTGACCTTTGCCGCCTCCGCGGCGTACGTCGTGGTGCCGATCAGGTTGGCCGGGAGGGAACCCACCTGGGCCGGGAGCTTGAGCTTGGGTGACTGCGGCGGGGACGTGTCGGCATTGCACTGGTCGATCCCGTAGAGGACGCTCGGGTACCCCCGCACCCAGGTGTTCGCCTGGGGCGCGATGCAGGTGGCTTCCGTGCAGGGTGGCGCGTCGGACAGATTGCCCTTGACCGCCAATGCACCCGGAGCATTCACGGACATGGTCACCGATCCGGCGGTCGTAGCCGTGCCGCCGAGGTTCCATTCGTTGCCCGTGAGCTGCGCCGGCCCGACCACGGGTCCGGACCCCTCGCAGCCGGTGCCCTTGTGCGGACCGACCCGGCAGGTCGACGTCCACTCCCAGGCGTTGCCGTTGACCGCGGCATTTGGCAGCAGCGGTACGCGTACGGCGGCCGAGGCGCCGTGCCCGCACGCACCCAGAGCGGCGACCATGAGCACGACGACGAGAATCCCCGCGACCGAACGCCCGCGCACCTGGTGCCTCGAGCTCTTGCGGCGGCCGGGAGGCTCGTCCATAAACACTCCTGGTCAGGCCGACAACCGAGGTTGCAGCCCGGAAGCTGAGTCTAAACAATCACGAACCTCACCCGGCATCGCAGTCCCGCGGGACGGCGATCGGCCGTCGATCGCATGCGCGAGCCGGTCCGCGCCGAGATCGCAGGAGTACCGTTCCGACTCCGGCGTTTCGAGCAGGGGGGCGACAACGTGGCGACCTACGTCCTGGTTCACGGCGGCGGGCACGGCGGCTGGTGCTACCAGCGGGTCGCACGACTCCTCCAGGCCGACGGGCACACCGTCTACACGCCGACGCTGACCGGGCTGGGCGAACGTTCGCATCTCCTCTCGCCCGCCATCGACCTGGACCTGCACATCCACGACGTCGTGTCGCTCCTGCACCACGAGGACCTGCACGACGTGATCCTCGTCGGCCACAGCTACGGCGGGATGGTCATCACCGGCGTCGCGGACCGGGCAGCCGATCGGATCGGCGGCGTGGTGTACCTCGACGCCGCCAACCCGGTGAACGGTCAGTCGCTGGTGGACGTCGCCGGACCCATGATCCTCATGACCCGGGACCACAGCACGTTCGTCGACGGTGTCGAGCTCGTGCTCCATCCCGCACCCGAAGCCGGGCTCTTCTACGGAGTCACCGACCCCGACGACGTCGCCTGGATGGCCGACCGGCTCACGGCGCACCCCTGGCGGTGCTTCGAGCAGGAGCTCGTGCTGACCCACGAAGACGAGCTCGCGAGCCTCCCCAAGTACCACATCGTGTGCACATCGACGCTGGCGACGCGCGACCCCGAGCTGATGGACGCGGCCCGGCGCGCCGGGCGGCTGTGGGACATCGACACCGGCCACGACCTGATGATCACCGAGCCGCAAGCCGTCACCGACGCGCTCCGGGAGATCGCCGCCTCCATGTGAGCTGGTGCTGTGCTCATTCCGGTCGCGACGCTCCCCCGCGGCCTCGGCCAGTCGGGCGAGCGTCTCCGGCGCCGACGGATCAGCCTTGCGCGGCGCGCGGCCTCGGCGGCACGGGTGGGATGCCACGGGCGAGATCGCGGTCGGCCTCGTCGATCCAGGCCTCGACGAAATCGTTCATCTCGGCGTGGCCCGACGTGACGCCGAGCGCGGTCTCGAGCGTCATGACCTGGCTGACCCCGGTCATGGCCAGCAGGATGACGACCGGCGGGCACACGTCGGCCGACACGCCGTGCTCGTGGAGGATGGCGGCGATGGCTTCGAGCTGCAGCTCCCGGAATCGCTGCGCGGAGCGCGCGATCTCGTCGCGGATCGCCTTGCGGTGGTTGCCCAGCGCGACGAACTCGATGTTGAGCGTCGCCCCGCCGATGTCGGTGCCGAACCGCCAGATCGTGCGCAAGGAGCGGTGCACATCCATCGCCCGGGCGAAGCGTTCGAGACCCGCTTCGGCGCGCCGCCGGTAGGTCTCGAGGAAGAGGTCGTCCATGCTGCGGAAGTAGTAGTGGACGAGCTGGGGTTTGATCCCGGCCTCCGCCGCGACCCGCCTCGAAGTCACCGCGGCGTAGCCCTCGCGCAGCATCAGCTGCTCGGCGGCGTCGAGCAAGAGGGAGCGGGTCTTCGAGTCGGACGCGCCGAGGCGCCGGGTGGTCGTCACGCGCAACACCTTGTCAGTTGCCGGGATCCCGTGCTAACCATCCGCCCAAGAATACTGAGCAAGTGCTCAGCACGCGACAAGGGGGGACGGGCGGCGATGACGGGTCGGGTCGCAGTGGTGACGGGGGCGGCATCGGGGATCGGGCTGGGCGTCGCCCGCCGGTTCGCGGCCGACGGATATCAAGTGGCGCTGCTCGACCGCGACGGCGAGCCGGCCGAGAAGGCCGCGGCCGAGCTCCGGGCCCAGGGGGCGACGGCGCAGGCCTACGAGGTCGACGTCGCCGACTGGGCCGCGGTACGCGGCGCGTTCGATCGGCTGCGGGCGGACCTCGGCCCGGTCGAGGTCGTGGTGACGTCGGCCGGCATCGAGTCGTTCGACGCCGCGGCCGGCATCACGCAGGAGACCTGGGACCGGATCATCGCGATCAACCTCACGGGGACCTTCTCGTGCATCCAGGCCGCGCTCCCCGACATGCTCGCGGCCAACTGGGGCCGCATCGTCACCATCTCGTCGTCGAGCGCGCAGCAGGGGGCGCCGTACATGGCCCACTACTCCGCGTCGAAGGGCGGGGTGATCGGCATGACCAAGGCGCTCGCACGGGAGCTCGCCGGCAACGGCATCACCGTGAACACGATCCCGCCGTCGCTGGTCGACACGCCGATGGCACGCGACGCCGAGGCCCGCGGCCTGGTCAGCGTCGACGCGATGGCAGCCATGGTTCCCCTCGGACGGGCGGGGACCCCCGCCGACATCGCCGGCGCGTGCGCGTTCCTGTGCTCCGACGACGGCAGCTACATCACCGGACAGATCATCGGCGTCAACGGAGGGATGTACATATGACCGACACGGCCGGGTACGACGAGATCGACTTCTTCACCGACCCGTCGTTGCTGGAGGATCCCTACCCGTACTTCGAGTACCTGCGGGCGCAGTGCCCGGTCGCGCCGCTCCCCCACCGGGGCGTGCTGGCCGTCTCCGGCCTGGACGAGGCCCGCGAGATCTACCGCGACCCGGACACGTTCTCCTCGTGCAACTCGGTCATCGGGCCGTTCGCGCCCATTCCGATGCCGCAGGAGGGCGAGGACGTCGGCGAGCTGATCGAGAAGCACCGTCCCGAGCTCCCGATGAACGAGCACATGGTGACGATGGACCCGCCGGAGCACACGCAGGAACGGGCGCTGCTGATGCGCCTCATCACCCCGATGCGCCTCCGGCAGAACGAGGAGTTCATGTGGCGCCTCGCGGATCAGCAGCTCGACCAGCTGCTGCCGCTCGGGAAGTGCGAGTTCATCTCCGCCTACTCGCAGCCGTTCGCGCTGCTGGTCGTGGCCGACCTGCTCGGCGTTCCCGAGTCCGAGCACGAGCGGTTCCGCATCGGGTTCGGCCTCCAGAGCATGAACCCGGGCGAGCTCGGCGGGAAGGAGATCGAGGACATCAACGCGCTGGGGTGGCTCGACGGCTACTTCGAGCAGTACATCGAGGACCGTCGGCAGGAGCCGCGGGACGACGTCCTCACCGCGATGGCGTTGGCCAAGTACCCCGACGGGTCCACGCCCGACGTGATCTCGGTGGTGCGGAGCGCGACGTTCCTGTTCGCGGCCGGGCAGGAGACGACGGCCCGGCTGCTCGCCACCGCGCTGAAGTACCTCGCGGAGTACCCCGAGCTGCAGGATGAGCTCCGAGCCCACCGCGAGCGCATCCCCAACTTCATCGAGGAGGCCCTGCGGATCGAGAGCCCGGTGAAGGCCGACTTCCGCCTCGCCAAGAAGGACACGACGATCGGTGGCTTCGACATCCCGGCCGGGACGC
>JADGOM010000246.1 GCA_017882925.1 Acidimicrobiia bacterium
CCCACGATCAGCGCGAGCAACACCGCGAGGACGAGGAGACGCCGATACCGCTTCACGCGAACAACGAGGCTATCCGGGCCGCGACCGGGCCCCCGACGGGTTCAGCCGCGGCCGGAGCCGGCGTACTCGGCGATGTAGGGCAGGTTGCGGTAACGCTCGCCCACGTCGAGGCCGTAGCCGACGACGAACGCCGGCGGGATCGTGAACCCGATGTAGCGGAGGTCGGGCTCCGTCTTCTGCAGCCCCTCCTTGAGGAGCAGCGTGCACACCTCGAGCGACGCCGGGCCCCGGGCGGCCAGGTTCTTGCGCAGGTAGGCGAGCGTGAGGCCGGAGTCGACGATGTCCTCGACGATCAGGACGTGGCGGCCGGTGAGGTCGAGATCGAGGTCCTTCAGGATCCGGACCACGCCACTCGTGCGGGTGGCCGAGCCGTAGGACGACACGGCCATGAAGTCGAACTCGACCGGCAGCTCGATCGCCCGGGCGAGGTCGGACATGAACACGAACGCGCCCTTCAGCACCCCGACGAGCAGCGGCGGACGCCCCTGGTAGTCGTCGGTGATCCGCCGGCCCAGGGTCTTGACCATCGCCTGAAGCTCTGCTTCACCGACGACGATTCGTCCGATGTTGGAGTCCATCAGGACCGCACCTGCTCTTCCGTGTACCCGCCGGGGATCGGATGGACGGCGATCCAGAGGTAGCGGCGGGTCGCCGCGGTGACCCGGGCCGCGCGGGCGCCACGGTAGCCCAGGGCCCACAGGGCCCGATCGGTCGTGCCGTGCGCGAGCACGAGCGCGGGCGGTCCGGGGCCACGCGACGACTCCGATCCGCGCGCGGCGCGCACCCGCAGGCGCGGCCCCGCGAGGTCGGCGTCGAGCACGCACCCCGCGCCGGCGGGCCAACCGACGGGGGCGGCCGACTCCACGCGCGCGTCGATGCGCAGCGGGCCGTCGGGGTGCTGCACGAGCGCGCTCCCCGGCACGTCGAATCCGACGGCCCGGTCCGACGGCGCGCGGCGTGACACGACCAGACGGCCACCCGAGCGCGAGACCGTCCGCCGCTCGCCGAGCTCCACCGAGCGGCGCGCACCGAGCGCGACGTCGAGCAGCGCGTCGGTCGCGGCGCGGGCCGGGGCCGGTGGGCCGAGCCAGAGCCGGAGGGCGCGCCGGGCGAGGGCGGGGTCCATCGCCCGCAGAGGGGCGACCGCGGGCGCGCGGGGATCGTCGAGCGGCCAGGCGGCCGCGGCGAGCGAGTCGAGCAGGTCGGACTCCGAGCGGAGGATCTCGGCCTGGCCTGCGAGCACACCGACGATGTCGCGCTCCGCCGTGCGCGCGAGGTGCGGGATGACCTCGCGGCGGAGCCACACCCGGCGGAACGCGCGGTCGCGGTTCATCGGGTCGTCGACCGGCTCGAGCCCGAGCCGGGCGCAGATCTCCACGGTGTCGGCCCGCCGCAACCCGAGCAGGGGCCGCGCGATCGTGCCGCGGCGCGCCGCCATCGCGCCGAGACCGCTCGTCGCCGAGCCTCGCAACAGCGCGAGCAGGACGGTCTCCGCCTGGTCGTCGGCGGTGTGGGCCACGAGGACCGTGTCGGTGCCGTACTCGTGCCGCGCGGCCTCGAGCGCGCGGTAGCGGGCGGCCCGTGCCGCGGCCTCCAGGTTGAAACCGCCGCCCCGCGGCTCGGCCCACACGTCGACCACCCGCACGTCGACCGCGGCCGCGACCCCGAGACGCGTCGCCGCGTCGCGCACCGTGGCCGCGTCGAGCGGGCTCGACGCGCGCAGCTGGTGGTCGACGTGCACCGGTACCGGTTCGATCCCGGCGGCCTGGGCGAGCGCGAGCAGCGCGAGCGAATCGGCGCCGCCCGAGCACGCGACGATCGCCCCGCGCGGCACCGTCGCGAGATCCGGGAGTCGCGACAACCAGGAGTCGAGCACGCCGACCCGCGCTACCGGCCGGTGCCGGTGCTTCCGACGGCCAACCCGACCCGGCGCATCCACGCGTCGGGGTCCTGGAAGTCGGCGAGCGTGGGGAGGCTCTCGGGGCTCTCCCACGCGGCGTCGATGGCCCGGAACCCCGCGGCGCGCTCGACGGCGAGGATGAAGCGCTCACCCACCTCGTACTGGCGCATCTTCATCTCGAACCCGAGCGCCTTCTGCACCAACCCGGACAGCCCGCCGCGCGCCCGCCGCTCGTTGAGGACCTGTGCCATCCGCGCCTGGCCTTCGACGTGGATCGCGCCGAGGTGGTTCATGACCCAGTTGCCGTGGCCCTCGAGCAACGACATCAACGCCTGCACCTGGTCGAGGACGACGCGCTGCTCGGGCGACGCGATCAACCCGACGATCCCGCCGTCGTCGAGCGGGTTGCGACCATGGCGGACGTCTTCGGTGGCGCGGCGCACCACCTCGGCGAAGCGCTTCGGATCGGGCTCGGCGAGGGTCAGGGTCTGCTGCACGAGACCCATGAAGTAGTCGCGCATCCACGGGACGCCGGTGAACTGTGCCCGGTGCGTGACCTCGTGGATCGCGATCCACAGCCGGAAGTCGCGCGGGCGGAACGCGTAGCGCTTCTCGAGGTCGAGGATGTTGGCGCCCACGTAGTACACGGCGTCGGAGTCGGGCGTCCCGTCGGGACCCTCCGGGACCAGCAGGTCGTACTGCCCGAGCACGCGCCGGGCGAGGTACCCGAGCATGAAGCCCATCTCGGTCCCGGTGACCGCGCGACCGATCGGCGCGAACGGGCTCTTGGCCATCCGCTCGCCCACCCGGTCGGTGAGCGGCGCCACGAGGGTGCGCATCGAGCGCACGTTGGCCGCGACCCAGTCGGTGCGCTCCAGGACCGCGGCACGCGCGGTCCCCGGGGCCCGCAGGCCAGTGAGTCCCGCGACGAGGAACTCGGCCTCGACGGTGACCTCGGCGAAGTCGCGGTCGAGCGACGCCGAGAGGTACGAGTCGGCCAGGGCGTCCCGGCCCGCGACCCTGCGGGCTACCCGGTCCGCAAGTCCCCAGTCGACCGGTTCGGGGGCCAACGCTTCAACGGCCTCGGTACTTCGGGCCCAGGTACTTCTTGGCGTAGATGAGGAGCGCGCCGACGAGCGTGACGATCGCGAGGACGGCGAAGAGGTAGCCGGCCCAGCCGTACCACGGGTGCGCGACCTTGACCTTGCCCAGCGGGTCGTTGAGCGTGTCGGCCGCGGCGGGCGCCGCGGTCGCGACCGTCACGGCCAGCGCCAGCAGCAACGCCTGGAGTGCCTTGACCTGGCGCAGAGCCTTCACGTGCTTCCCTTCGCGTCCGGTGCCGATC
Organism: Acidimicrobiia bacterium; assembly: GCA_017882925.1. Lineage (GTDB taxonomy): Bacteria > Actinomycetota > Acidimicrobiia > IMCC26256 > Chersky-534 > Chersky-534. The sequence continues at coordinate 3,306 of JADGOM010000246.1, forward strand.
GGCGCATCGTAGATCGACGGCCTGCGGCGGCGGGAACCGCCCCGCGGGGACGCCGTGGATCAGCCCGCGTTGGGGTCGGCGGAGCTCCCGGACCCGAGCTGGCCCTCACCGCCGAGGCGGGAGCCGGTGGCGAAGCGGTCGGTGGCTCCGAAGCGGTCGCCGGCCCGGAAGCGGGTGGCGTCGGCCGGGTCGTCGGGCAGGCAGCCGAGTGCCTCGAGGACCCGGATCCGCAGGGTCTCGGGGGCCTGCTCGCCGCACTTCGTGGCGATGATCTCCCGCAGCCGGATCTCGAAGTGGAAGCCCTCCGCGCAGGGCGGGCACTCGTCGAGGTGCCGGGCGATGGCCTGCCGACGCCAGAGCGTCAGCTCACCGTCGAGGTAGAAGTACACGCGGTGCAGCGCGTCGTCGCAGTCCATGGATCCCGTCATCCCCCTGCCGGAGCGGCCGCCGCAGGCTCACCGGCATCATCGGGGAGGAGTCCCCGCTCGGCCGCGAAATCCCACAACCGCTTCTGGAGCTGCCTTCTTCCCCGGTGCAGCCGGCTCATGACCGTGCCGATGGGCACGTCCATGATCTCGGCGATCTCCTTGTAGGAGAAGCCTTCGACGTCGGCGAGCAGCACCGCGATGCGGAACTGCTCCGGGAGCGCCTCGAGCGCCTCCTTGACCGCGGACTCCGGGATGCTCTCCAGGACCTCGTTCTCCGGGGTGCGCTGGGCGGCCACGGCCTCGAGCCCGCCGAGGCGGCGGTAGAGGTAGAAGTCCTCGGTGTCGTCGAGGTCGACCTGCTCCGGCCGCCGCTTCTTCGCCCGGTAGATGTTGATGTACGTGTTGGTGAGGATCTTGTAGAGCCAGGCCTTGAGGTTGGTGCCCTCCTGGAAGCCACCGAAGCCGCGGTAGGCGCGGAGGTACGTCTCCTGCACCAGGTCCTCGGCGTCGGCCGGCTTGCGGGTCATCCGGAGCGCGGCCGCGTAGAGGGCCGACATGTAGGGCATTGCCAGTTCGGCGAACGTCGCCTGATCGGCCATCGCACAAGGCTACCGGGCGACCCGCACCCCGACCCACTCGCCCGGAGCCGGGCCGTCCGCCGATCAGGCGGCCGGAGCCCCGCGGTCGGTGCGGGCGGGGCGGTCCCAGGCGAGCGCGGCGGCGCGTGCGGGACGGTCGCCCGCGGTGATCCACTCGGCCAGGATCCGCCCGGTGACCGCGGCCATCAGGATCCCGATCGCGTCGTGACCCGCGGTGCACCACGCGTTGTCGACGCCGGGGACGCGGTCGGCCACCGCCACCCCGTCGGCGGTGGCGGGCCGGAAGCACGACCAGCGGTGCGTGATGCGGAGCCCCGACGCGGCCGGGAGGATCCCGGCGAGGTGGGCGAAGATCTCCGCCGTGGCCACCGGGTCCGCGCCGGGCGACTCGTCGCCCTCGTGACGCGTCCCACCGGTGACGAGTCGGCCGTCGGCCAGTTGCACGACAAGGCCGCCCGGCGTCGAGAGGCCGACGCGCAGGCGGAACGACGCGGGCTCGGTGGCGATCAGGTGGCCCTTGACCCAACGCTCGGGGATCTGCGGCACCGGCAGCCCGGTGCGCCCGGTCGCGAGGACCACGGCGCCCGGCGTGAAGTCGCCGTGCGACGTGCGCACGGCGACCACGCGCCCGCGATCGACGTCGAACCCGAGTGCGGTGACCCCCGTGGCCGTGGTCCCGGCCCGCGCCGCGAGCTCTGCCGCGTAGCGCAACGGGTTGACGTGGGCCTGGTCGCGGACCAGGAGGCCGCACACCGCGCCGTGGAGCTCCGGCTCGATCGACCCGAGCCCGGCCGCATCGATGCGCTCGGTCGGCGGGCCGGGGCGGAAGCCCTCGGGGAGGTCGAACGGCAACGCGGTGAGCATGTCCATCGACCGCAGACCGGTGGCGCCGCCGCACTCCACGTCGAACGCGCGCAGCATGTCGGCGCTCTCGACCGCGAGCGCGGCAACCGCGGGCGGATCCTCCCAGGCGCGCGTGTCGGGGGTGATCAACGCGCCGGCGCCACCGGACGCGTGCGAGGCGAGCCGATCGCGCTCGACGACGACCACCCGCCCCGCACCGGCGCGCCGGAGCTGCATCGCGGTGGAGAGGCCGAGGACCCCGCCCCCGATCACCAGGACGTCGGGGCTGTGGTCGAGCCCCGCGGGCACCCCGGGATCGAGCGCGACCAGCACGGCCGGCTCCACCGTGTCGGGCCAGACCGCACCCGCGACCGGCGCGGCCGAGCCGTTGGCCGGATCGGCCGGGACGAGGTCGATGCTCTCCATGCGCGCGGATGCTACGCGCGGCGTGCGGCGCTTCCACCCGGCCGGGCGCGTCCGTCGGGTGGCCCTCGCCGTGCGGGGCGGCACCCCTCTCGGGTGCCACCGGCGGGATCGGGGATCCCGGCGATCCCGGGTGGGGAACCGCTGAGAGCCGGAGTGGGGAATCGAACCCCAGACCTGCTCATTACGAGTGAGCTGCTCTGCCGACTGAGCTACTCCGGCGGGGAGTGGCGGTGAGTGTAGCGAAGGCGGGTGGGCGCCTCAGCGGGCGGCGGGCAGCTGCAGGAACAGCCGCTCGAGCAGCAGGGTCTCGTTGGGATTGTGCTCCAGACCCCGCCGGGCCTCGGCCACGGCGTCGAGCGCGCGGGCCGCGTCGCGAGGCGCGACCGTGATGCGGTCGCGGTCGACGTTGCGGGCCTGGCCCGGGGCCGCGAGTGCGTCGCGGTACATCGACTCGATCGCGGTGAAGCCCTCCCCCAGCGCGTCGAGGCGGGCCCGGCGCGCCTCGCGCTCGTGGCGCCGCTTGAGCCGCGTGCGCAGCCCCTGCGCGGCGCGGTCGGGGTAGCCGTTGCGCTCGATGTCGACCTCGAGCTCCGCGTCGGCCTCGGCCTGCGCCGCGCCGATCGACGCGACGGCCTCGCCGAGCGCGACGCCCACGTCTTCGGCGCCGCGGATGGCGCTCGCCCCGGTGCCGTCGAGCCGCGCGACCGTGGTGACGAACGCGTCGCGCAGCGGGCCGATGCGCCCCGCGAGCAACGCGGCGCGGTCGAGCCGGCCGCCGGCGAGGTGGACGATGAGCTCGGCGCGTTCGCCGGTGAGGCCGTCGGCCGCGAGCGCGGTGCGCACCTCGGCGTCGGTGAGCGCGTCGAGGTCGACGCGCTGGCAGCGCGAGCGCACGGTCGCGAGCAGGTCGTCGGGCGACGGCGTGAGGAGCAGGATCACGGTGCGACCGGGCGGCTCCTCGATGGTCTTGAGGAGCGCGCTGGCGGCATCGTCGCGGAGGCGCTCGGCGTCGAGGATCATCAGGACCTTGCGGTCACCCTCGATCGGGCTCCGGTTCGCCTCGGGGATGATCCGCTCCCGCACGTCCTCCTTGATGCGGAACGCCACGCCCTCGGCCTCGAACTCCACGACGTCGGGGTGGCGGCTGCGGAGCACCCGGTTGGTCACGTCGGGCGAGCCGGTGGGATCCACCAGCGCGGCGGCGAAGCACCGGGCCGCGTCCTCCACGCCGGAGCCGCGCGGGCCCGCGAGCAGGTACGCGTGGACGGGGCGCTCGGCGGCGTGCCGCAGCAACGCCACCGCCCGGTCCTGGCCGACCACCCGTTCCCACATGGGGCGGAGCCTACGCGGACGCGGTGACCACGAACGGGGCGACCACCGACCAGACCGCGGCCTCCACCACGTCGGGGTCGGGCGTCCCGTCGACCACGACCCAGCCTCGCTCGGCCGCGAGATCGCGGTACGCGGCGCGGACGCGGGCGTGGAACCCGGCCCCGGCCCGCTCCATCCGGTCGCGTGCGGCGGGTACGCGTCGGGCCGCCACCGCGTCGGTCACGTCGAGCACGACGACGACCGCGGGCACGAGGCCCCCGGTGGCGGTGCGGTTCATCGCATCCACCGCGTCGACGCCGAGCCCGCGGCCCACGCCCTGGTACACGAGCGACGACGGCACGAACCGGTCGCAGACCACGTGCGCGCCACGGGCGAGCGCCGGCCGCACGACGGTCTCCACGTGCTCGGCCCGATCGGCCGCCATCAGCAACGCCTCGGTGAGCGGCGCCACCGGCTCGGCGCCGTGGAGCAGGAGCGCGCGGATCGACCGCCCGAGCTCCGTGCCCCCGGGCTCGAACGTCGGGACAACGTCGGATCCCCCACCCCGCAGCCGCGCGACGAGGCGCGCGGCCTGCGTGCTCTTCCCCGAGCCCTCGCCGCCCTCCAGCACGATCAGGACCCCGGTCACGACGGGGGGCTCTCGGGGACCGCATCGGCCAGGTCGTCGTGCACGAGGCCGAGGCTACGGCTCCCGGTGCCGGGGGCATCGGTTGCCCGTCCGGGGACGGCGGGATGAACGGCGTCTCGGAGCTCGCTGGATTCCGGGTTGGGTGGCCCCTACGGTCGTCGCGTGGTCGCGCGACCACGCGACGCGGTCACGAGTCCCCCGTCGTTGCCGGCGCGATCCCTAGGGTGATCTGATGCGGGAACGGAGGTGGGCGGACGCCATGGACGGGCCAGCCAAATACGCGGCGATCGCGCTCGGGATCGCCGCGATCGTCTCGGTCGCGCTGGGCTTGACGCTCACGTCCGGAACGACGCGACGGGCCGCCCGCATCGTCCCGCCCACCGCCACCGCTACCACCCCCGTCGTCACGACCGCCGCGCCCCCGCGCACCAGCACCACGGCCCCGGCGCCCCCGGGCACCACCGCGAACGCGACGCTGGTGCACGAGTTCACCTCTCTGATGCGGACGTACGTGAACCACGACCCCGACCCCGCGGAGCTCGCGACGTTCATCGCCGAGTTCCACCGCGAGGAGCTCGCGTATCAGGCGGCCAAGGCGGCCGGGAAGAGCGCGACCGCCCCACTTCTCGACGCGGTGGCCAACACCTGGATCCAGAAGAACCACGCGGGCGAGATCCTGACCGTGCAGGCGACGCTCGACGCGCAACGGGCCGCGCAGGCCGCGGCGCAGTCGACCTCGCCGGGCGGCGAGATCGCCGGACGTCCCCGGGGCTGACGCCGGCCGGAGCCCGGCCGCGTCCCGGGTCAGTCGCCGGGGTTCGGGGGCGCCTCGGCCGGCAGCGCCGTCCCCGTGGCCTTCTTCGCCGCGGTCTTCTTCGCGGGCGCCTTCCTCACCGCGGCCTTCTTCGCGGGCGCCTTCTTCACCGCGGCCTTCTTGGCCGGCGCCTTCTTCACCGTCTTCTTCGCCGCGGCCTTCTTCTTCGCCGGTCGCTTCGACGGGCCCTTGGCCTCGCGCGCCCGGAGCAGTGCCACCGCCTCCTCCGTGGTGAGGGTCTCGGGGTCGGTGCCGCGCGGCAGCGACGCGTTCGTGGTGCCGTCGGTGGCGTACGGGCCGAAGCGGCCGTCGAGCACGCGGATCGTCGCGCCGTTGTCGGGGTGCGGGCCGAGCTCGGCCAGCGGCGGCTTCGCGACCCGGCCCCGCCGCTGCTTGGGCTGGGCGAAGATCGCCTGCGCCTGCTCGAGGGTGACGGAGAACATCTGGTCCTCGGAGTCGAGGCTGCGGCTGTCGGTGTCCTTCTTCAGGTAGGGCCCGTAGCGGCCGTTGAGCGCGGTGATCTCGACCCCGTCGACGTCGACGCCGACGACGCGCGGGAGCGACAGCAGGAGCAGGCCGTCCTCGAGGTTGACGGTGTCGAGGAACATCGTCTTCAGCAGGGATGCGGTCTTGGGCTTCGTCTTCGAGCCCTCGACGAGCTCGCCGAGCTGTACGTAGGGGCCGTAGCGGCCGTCGCGCGCGATCACCGGGAGCGAGGTCTCGGGATCGACGCCGAGGACGCGGCCGTCGTCGCGCTTGCGCTCGAGCAGCTCCGTGGCGACCTCCACCGAGAGCTCGTCGGGGGCGACGTCCTCGGGGAGCGACGCGCGGTCGTCGCCGCGCTGGAGGTAGGGGCCGTAGCGGCCGACGCGCACCACGATCTCGCGACCCTCGGCGTCGACGCCGACCGGGACGGTGTTGATCTCGCGGGCGTCGATCTTCGCGACCAGCTCGTCACCGATCAGCTCTTTGAGCCCGGCCTGGCCGTTCCCGAAGTAGAAGCCGTGCAGCCACTTCTCGGATTCGCCCTCGCCGCGCGCGATGACGTCGAGGTCCTCCTCCATGCGCGCGGTGAAGTCGTAGTCGACGAGGTGGCCGAAGTGCTGCTCGAGCAGCTGGATGGTCGCGAACGCGGTCCAGCTCGGCACGAGCGCGCTCCCCTTCTTCCACACGTAGCCGCGATCCTGGATCGTCTGGATGACCGAGGCGTAGGTCGACGGCCGGCCGATGCCGCGCGACTCGAGCTCCTTCACGAGGCTGGCCTCGGTGTAGCGGGCCGGCGGTTGGGTCGAGTGGCCCACCGGGGTGAGCTCCGTACAGCGAACCGCGTCGCCCTCGGCGAGCGGAGGCAGCTGCGACTCCTGGTCCTCGGGCACCGCGTCAGGGTCGTCGTGGCTCTCGAAGTACACGCGGAGGTAGCCGGGGAACTCGATGGTCCGGCCGTTGGCGGCGAAGCGCACATCTTCGCCGCTCGTCGACGTGACCCCGAGCCGCGCCGCGACCTGCTTGAAGCGCGCGTCGGCCATCTGCGACGCGACGGTCCGCTTCCACACGAGGTCGTAGAGGCGCACCTCGTCGGCGTCGAGCTCGCGCCGCACCTCGTCGGTGGTGCGCATGCGGTCACCCGCCGGGCGGATGGCCTCGTGGGCCTCCTGCGCGTTCTTCACCTTGCGGCGGTACGAGCGGGGCTGGTCGGGGAGGTACGCGTCGCCGTAGAGCTCGCGGATCCGGGTCCTGGCGCCCGCGATCGCCTGCTCCGACAGGTTGGTGCTGTCGGTGCGCATGTAGGTGATGTAGCCGCGCTCGTAGAGGCGCTGGGCGACGGCCATCGCCTTGGCCGAGCCGAACCGCAGCTTGCGCCCCGCCTCCTGCTGCAGGGTCGACGTGATGAACGGCGGGTACGGCGACTGCTTCGTGTCCTTGCTCTCGGCGGACACGACCGAGAACGGCGCGTCCTTCACCC
>JADGOM010000247.1 GCA_017882925.1 Acidimicrobiia bacterium
CCTCGAGAAGTCCCTCGCGAAGCAGGTCGAACGGGGCAAGCTCGAAGCCGACGAGCGCGAGAAGGTGCTCGGGCGTGTACGTGCAGTCGAGGATCTCGGCGAGCTCGCCGAGTGCGACCTCGTGCTGGAGTCGGTCGTCGAGGACGCCGACACGAAGCACGCGCTGTTCGCGGAGCTCGACGCGATCGTGCGCGAGGGGACGATCCTCGCGACGAACACCTCCACGCTCCCCGTCGTCGACATGGCCATGCGCACGTCGCGTCCCGACCTCGTCTGCGGGATCCACTTCTTCAATCCCGCGTCGGCGATGCCGCTCGTCGAGCTGGTCCGCGCCCTCACCACCTCCGACGAGACGATGGCCACGGCCCGCGCGTTCGCGGAGGCGTGCGGCAAGACGACCGTCGAGGTGAAGGACCAGGCCGGCTTCGTCGTCAACGCGCTGCTCTTCCCCTACCTCAACAACGCGGTGAAGCTGTTGGACGCCGGGGTCGCGAGTCGCGACGACATCGACGCGGCGATGAAAGGCGGCTGCAACTTCCCGATGGGCCCGCTCGAGCTCCTCGACCTCGTCGGCCTCGACACGAGCCTCTCGATCCTCGATGCCCTCTACGACGAGTTCCGCGACGCGAACTACGCGCCCGCGCCCCGGCTGCGGCGGATGGTCGCGGCCGATCAGCTCGGCCGGAAGTCGAAGCTCGGGTTCTACGACTACCGCAAGTAGCGGCGACCGTAGGAAGATGACCGGCATGGCCGAGCGCGACCGCCCGTGGATCATGCGCACGTACTCGGGGCACTCGTCGGCGCGGGCCTCCAACGAGCTCTACCGGATGAACCTGGCCAAGGGCCAGACCGGATTGTCGATCGCCTTCGACCTCCCGACCCAGACCGGCTACGACCCCGACGATCCGATGGCGCGGGGCGAGGTCGGCAAGGTGGGCGTGCCCGTGCCGCACCTCGGCGAGATGCGCACGCTCTTCGACCAGATCCCCCTGGCCGAGATGAACACGTCGATGACGATCAACGCCACCGCGATGTGGCTGCTCGCCCTCTACGTCGCGTGCGCCGAGGAGCAGGGCGCGGATCCCGCCGCACTGGCCGGCACCACCCAGAACGACATCATGAAGGAGTACCTCTCCCGGGGCACCTACATCTTCGGCCCCGAGCCGTCGCTGCGGCTCACCGTCGACCTGGTCACGCACACGGTCGTGAGCATGCCGAAGTGGAACCCGATCAACGTTTGCTCGTACCACCTGCAGGAGGCGGGCGCGACGCCGGTGCAGGAGATCGCCTACGCGCTGGCCACCGCGGTCGACGTGCTCGACGCGGTGCAGCGCACCGGCCGGGTCGCTCCCGAGGCGTTCGGTGCCGTCGTCGAGCGGATCTCGTTCTTCGTGAACTCCGGGATCCGCTTCGTCGAGGAGATCTGCAAGATGCGGGCGTTCGGCCGCCTGTGGGATGACATCACCGCATCCCGCTACGGCATCACCGATCCGAAGCAGCGGCGCTTCCGCTACGGCGTGCAGGTCAACTCGCTCGGCCTCACCGAGGCGCAGCCCGAGAACAACGTCGAGCGGATCGTGCTCGAGACCCTCGGCGTCACCCTGTCGAAGGACGCCCGGGCGCGTGCGGTGCAGCTCCCGGCGTGGAACGAGGCGCTCGGGCTGCCCCGGCCCTGGGACCAGCAGTGGTCGCTCCGCATCCAGCAGGTGCTGGCCTACGAGACCGACCTGCTCGAGTACGACGACATCTTCGAGGGCTCGAAGGTGATCGGCGCGAAGACCGACGAGCTCGCCGACGCCGCCCGGTCCGAGCTCGACTGGGTGCTCGCCGGGGGTGGCGCCTTCGCCATGATCGACCAGCTCAAGCACCGGCTCGTCCAGAGCCACGCCGAGCGCATCCGCAACATCGAGTCGGGCGCGATCTCGGTGGTCGGCGTCAACTCGTTCACCGAGACCGCGGCGTCGCCGCTCACCGACAGCCTCGAGGGCGTCGACTCGATCCTCGTCGTCGACCCCGAGGTGGAGGCCGCGCAGGTCGAGTCGATCCGGCGCTGGCGCGCGGCACGCGATCCCGACGCGGTCGCGCGGGCGCTCGACGGCGTGCGCGCGAGCGCCGCCGGCTCCGACAACCTCATGCCCGCCACCGTGGCCCTCGCCCACGCCGGCGGCACGGTCGGCGAGTGGGCCGGCGCGTTGCGCGCCATCTTCGGTGAGTACCGCGCGCCCACCGGGGTGGCCGGGGTCACCGTGGAGCCGGGCGGCGATCTCCTCGCGGTGCGCGAGCGCATGCGCGCCGCACCCGGGGGCCCGGTCCGGATCCTCGTGGGCAAGCCGGGCCTCGACGGCCACTCCAACGGCGCGGAGCAGATCGCCGTCGCCGCCCGCGACGCCGGGATGGAGGTCGTGTACCAGGGCATCCGGCTCTCCCCGGAGCAGATCGCGGCGGCGGCCCGGGACGAAGACGTCGAAGTGGTGGGATTGTCCATCTTGTCGGGTTCACACCTCGCCCTGGTGCCCGAGACCATCCGCCTCCTCCGGGCCGAGGGGGTCGACGTGCCGGTGGTCGTCGGCGGGATCATCCCCGAGGCGGACCAGCCCCGGCTGCTCGCGGCGGGGGTGGCGCGGATCTACACCCCCAAGGACTTCCGGCTCGGCGGGATCATGGCCGACCTCGCCGATCTGGCCCTCGGGCGGCGCGAAACCGCCGATTCCCGGGAAACTTCTGCCGCAAGTCGCTCAGCCACGGGCTCCGAGCAGCCGATGAAACGCCCGTGATGGACCGTCGACTCATTGTCTCCGTATGTGCGGCCGTCGCCGCGTTGGCCGCCGGGGTGTGCAGCGCGATCTTCTCGTCGCCCCTGCTCGCGGTGCTCGCGGGGCTCATCGGGCTCGTCGCCGGCGTGGCCGCGGCCGCGCTCGGTGCGCGGCTCGAGCGTAGCGAGCACTCGATGCGCCGCATGCGCGCCGACGTCCAACGGCTGCGCCGCGAGCTCGACGAGCTCTCGGCCGTGGTGGCCGAGGAGGCCGTCCGCCTCGGCCCGGCCGCCGCGTTCCTCACCGAGCACGACCACTCGCAGCCCGCAGGGACCTCGGCGGTCACCACCGCCACCGCGATCGCGGCAGAGAGCGCGTTCGACACCGTGACCGGACTGCTCGACGAGCGGTTCTTCGCCGTGCTCGTGCAGCAGCGCGTCGCCGCGGCCCGCCGCCAGCTCCAGCCCGTGTCGGTGGTGCTCTTCGAGCTCGACGGCTTCACCGACGTGCCCGAGTCGACCCGCGATTCCGCCCTCGGCGTGCTCGGCGACGTGATGCGCAGCACGCTGCGCGAGTGCGACACCGCCTGCCGCATCGGCGACACCATGGCCGCCGCGGTCCTCGAGGACACCACCGAGGCCGGCGCGGTCTGGGCCGCGGAACGGGTGCGCGGGACGCTGCACGGCAGCCCGGTCGGCGACTCGCTCACGATCTCCGCCGGCGTCGCCTGCTACCCGTCGCACGCGCTCGGCGCGCCCGAGCTCGTGGCCATGGCCGGCCGGGCGCTCGACCTCGCCCGCACCCGCGGGCGTGACCACGTCGAGATCGCGCCGGGCGAGAGCTGAGCGCACGCGGGCCGCGGCGCCACCGCGCCGCGCACGGGAGCGCTCGCACTCAGGAGTAGAGCGCCTCGATCTCGGCCGCGTACTTCGCCAGGACGCCGCGCCGCTTGAGCTTCATGGTCGGCGTCAGCTCCTCGGAGTCGGGCATCCACTCCTCACCGAGCAGCCTGAACCGCTTGATCTGCTCGACGCGCGCGAACTGCGCGTTGACGGTGTCGACGTGGCGCTGCACCGCCGCGAGCACCTCCGGGTCGTCGGCCAGCTCGGCGAGTGAGCGCCCGGCCCGAGCGTGCTCGACGGCCCAGGCCGGGGCGATCTCCGGGTCGAGCACGAGGAGCGCGGTGAGGTACGGACGGTTGTCGCCGATCACGCACGCCTGACCGATCAGCGGATCCGCCTTGAGCGCGGCCTCGATGTTGGCCGGCGAGACGTTCTTCCCGCCCGCGGTGATGATCAGCTCCTTCTTGCGGTCGACGATGCGGAGGTAGCCGTCGTCCTCGATCACGCCGATGTCGCCGGTGCGGAACCAGTCGCCCTCCATCACCTCGGCGGTCTTCTCCGGCGCGCCGAGGTAGCCGCGGAACGTGTTGCCGCCGCGTGTGAGCACCTCGCCGTCGGGCGCGAGCTTGATCTCGACGCCGGGGACCGGCGGGCCGACGGTCGTGATGCGGACCCGGTACGGCGTCCAGGTGGTCGGGCCGGAGGTCTCGGAGAGTCCGTAGATCTCCGAGAGCGGCAGGCCGAGCCCGCGGAAGAACCGGAACACCTCGGGCAGCAACGGTGCCGCCCCCGAGACCGCGGTCCGGCACTCGTCGAGGCCGATGAGGGTGCGCACCGCGGCGAGCGTCGGCTCCACGGTGGCCAGGCGTTGCGCGAGATCCGCCGGGATCTCCTCGTCGCGGGCCCGGTAGAGGCTCGCCTGCCAGCCGATCTCGACCGCGGCGTCGAAGCGGGCCTTCCCGCCCGGGTCGAGCCCCGCCATCGACTCGACCAGCGCGTACGCCTTCTCGTAGATCCGGGGTACACCGAAGAAGATGTGCGGGCGCACCTGCGGCAGGTACTCGACGATCGCGGACGACTCGGGGCAGGTGGTGATCTCGAAGCCCTCGTGGATCCCGGAGTAGTGCGAGTTCATGCGCTCCGCGACGTGGGCCATCGGGAGGTACGACACGAGCCGGAGACCCCGGCCGTCGAAACCCAACGCGAGGCGCAGGCACTCCGCGGTCCACGTGATGTTGGCGTGGTCGAGCATCACGCCCTTCGGCGGCCCGGTCGTCCCCGACGTGTAGATGACGGTGGCCAGGTCGTCGGGCCGCGCGACCCCGGCCGCGGCGTCGAGGTCGACGGGCTCCGAGGCGAGCAGCTCGTCGAGAGCGTGGGCCCCTTCGGGCGCGTCCCCGTGGATCACCACGAGCTCCCGGAGCTCCGGGAGGGCCGACCGGGCCGCCTGCATCCTGGCCAGGTAGTCGGCGGCGTCCTCGACGATGGCGGCGACCGCCCCGCAGTTGCCGGCGAGGAACTCGATCTCCTCGACCGCGGAGGTGTTGTAGATCGAGATCGGCGTCGCGCCGACGAGCATCGCGGCGACGTCGCAGACGTGGAACTCGGGGATGTTGCGCATGAGCAGGACGATCCGGTCGCCCCGGCCGATGCCCAGCGCGGTCAGGCCCGCCGCGACCCGGGTGGCCCGGTCGGCGTAGTCCTGCCAGGTCCACTCGTGCCAGGTGCCGGCGTCCTTCCACCGGAGCGCGACGGCGTCCGGGCGGGCCCGCACCGTGTCCCGGAACTGGCTGGTGACGGTCTGGCCCGCCACCGTCCGGGCGATGGTCTCGCTGTCAACCCAACCGGTCATCGGTGCCCCTGCGCCGCGTGCGGACCCTGCATGCTCGCGCGTCCCGGGCCGGCGGCGTCACCGAGCGCGACGCGGAGGCGGGTCCCGATGGTCCAGCTCGGCGAAGACGGCCTCGGTGTCGGCGCCGAGCGGGCGGCCGGGATGGCGGACCTCGCCCGGCGTCCGCGAGAGGCGCGCGACCGGTCCCTGCATCCGGATGCCCTCGGCCTCCACCATCGAGCCCCGGGCGATCACGTGGGGATCGGCCAGGAGGTCGGCCATCGTGTACACGGGCGCGATCGCGGCCTCCACCCGGTCGAACGCGTCGAGCACCTCGGCCGACGGCCGGGCCGCGCACCAGTCGCGCATCGCCGCGTCGAGCTCGGCCCGGTGTGCCAGCCGGCCGTCGAAGTCGCGGAACCGGGGGTCGTCGCCGAGCCCGATGAGCGCGAGCAGGCGGTGCGCGATCGAGTCGGTGGAGGTGGAGACGGCGATCCACCGGTCGTCGGCGCAGCGGTAGGTGTTGCGCGGCACCGAGTACGGGATGCCCGCGCCGAGCCGCGGCTGGAGGTACCCGAGGTGCTCGTAGGCGCTCGGGAGCGCGCCCATCACCTGCAGCATCGACTCCAGCAGGTTGACGTCGACGACCTGGCCCTCCCCGGTGCGGTCGCGGTGGCGCAGCGCGACCATCACCGCGAACGCGCCCGCGAGCGCGGTGACCTCGTCGGTGAGCGCGATCGGCGGCAGGAGCGGCGGGCCGTCGGGCTCGCCGTTGATCGCGGCGAACCCGCTCATGGCCTCGGCCAGCGTGGCGAACCCGGCCCGGCCCGCGTACGGGCCGTCCTGGCCGAAGCCGGTGACCCGCAGGACCACGAGCCGCGGGTGCTCGCGCAGCAGGTGCTCGGGATCGAGCCCGAGCCGCTCCAGCGCGCCGGGCCGGGAGTTCTCGATCAGCACGTCGGCCGACGCGACGAGCCGGCGCATCCGCTCGAGGTCGCCGGGCTGCTTCAGGTCGAGCACCACCGCGCGCTTGTTGCGGCCGATCAGCTTCCACATGAACGACTCGCCGTCGGTGTCCTTCCACCCGAGGCGCCGGGTGCCGTCGCCCGCGGGCGGCTCGACCTTCACCACGTCGGCGCCGAAGTCGGCGAGGTAGCGGGCGGCTCCGGGGCCGGCGATCACCGCGGCCATGTCGATCACCCGGAGCCCTTCGAGCGCCTGCACCGTCAGAACGCCCAGGTGAAGCAACGGTCGGCGAGCCCACCGAGCGCGTAGTCACGGTAGAGGCCGAGGAACATCTCGCGAGTGCGCTCGGTCCAGCGCAGCGCGTCGGGGGCCGCGATGCGCCGCACCATCTGCGTGTAGCCGCCTTCGTAGACCCGGTACTCGGCCCACGCGCCCGGATAGTCCTTCGCCGCGGAGACCTCCACGATCGGCACGCCCCGGGCCTCGGGAAAGTGGCGCACCCGGTTGCGGTGCGTGTGGCCGGCGAAGTAGCCGGCGATCGACTCGTTGCGGCCGATCACCGCGACCAGGCCCTCGCTGCCGTCGGGGTGGATGCCGAAGTAGTCGTCGTTGCGGTCCTCGCTCCCCGGCTCCCACGGGTGGTGGTGCCCGAACACGAGCACGGGCTTCGGGGCGTCGTGAGCGACGGCGTCGAGCCACGCGAGCTGCTCCGGGTCGAGGTTGCCGGAGTCGGTGCCGGGGACGACGGTGTCGAGCACCGCGAGCGTCACGCCGTCGAGCTCGATCGTGAACGGCGTCTCCGCCGACGCGATCGACGTCGTGCGCATCGCGTCGTGGTTGCCGCGCACGTGGCGCATCCGGGGCCCGAGCGTCGTGTAGGCGTCGAGGAACCACTCGTACTGGGCTTCGGTCCCCTGATCGGTGAGGTCACCCTTCACGAGCACCGCGTCGGGATCGAGCGCGCGGATCTCGTCGATCGCGGCGCGGTTCATCACCTCCGGGTACGGCGGGTCGCCGGGCGCCGCGGTGAGGATCGGCCCGACCTCCTCGTGGCCACCGCCGATCGCGCCGCACACCGTCTCGCCGAAGTGCACGTCGTTGGTGGTGGCGAAGGTGGCGAGCAACGCGCCCGCGGGCCGGGCCAGCGTGCGCACGGTGGCCGGGAGATAGTCACCCGGCTCCGCGCCCTTCACGACGAGGGGGTACTCGGTGTCGGGCTCGAGGCCGGTGCACCGGACGACGTGGAACGGGCCGGTGGTCCGCTGCTCCCGGTCGCCGACCCGGGTGAGGAGCTCCACGCCCGGGTCGCTGGTGGCGAAGACCACCAGCTCGTCGGGGCCCACGGTCATCAGCTCGGCGTCGCGGATCTCACCCATCCACCCATTGTCCCCCCGCATCGCTCTCTGCGGGTCGGGGCTAGCGCTGGCGGCGGTCGAGGCGACCGGAGAGGCGCCAGGAGCCGCGGGCCATCCCCGCGTTGCGGGCGCCGAGCCGCGACGCGCGGACCCAGGCGTCGAGGTGCTCGGGACCCGCGGCGGATGGCCCGGCCGCGGCCCGGCCCGCGTCGACGATCGCGGTGATGGTCGCGGTGATCGCAGCCACCTCCTCGGCGGACGCGCCGGGGGCGTCGACCCGCACCGGGTCGGTCACAGCGGGACGTTCCCGTGCTTGCGCTGGGGCAGGTGCTCCTTCTTGGTGCGGAGCATCTCGAGCGAGCGGGCCAGGACCCGCCGGGTCTCACGCGGGTCGATGACGTCGTCGACGTAGCCGCGTTCCGCCGCGTTGTACGGGTTGGCGAACCGCTCCGTGTACTCCTCGATGAGCTCGGCCCGGCGCGTCTCGGTGTCGGGTGCGGCCTCGATCTCCTTGCGGAAGATGATGTTGACCGCGCCCTGCGGGCCCATCACCGCGACCTCGGCCGACGGCCACGCGAACGCGAGGTCGGCACCGATGCTCTTCGAGTTCATGACGACGTAGGCGCCGCCGTAGCCCTTGCGCGTGATCACCTGGACGCGCGGCACGGTGGCCTCGCAGTAGGCGTAGAGGAGCTTGGCCCCGTGGCGGATGATGCCGCCGTACTCCTGGTCGGTGCCGGGCAGGAAGCCGGGCACGTCGACGAACGTGACCAGCGGGACGTTGAACGCGTCGCAGGTGCGCACGAAGTGGGCCGCCTTCTCCGACGCGTCGATGTCGAGGCAGCCGGCCAGCACCTGCGGCTGGTTGCCGACGAGGCCGACGACGTGACCGTCGATGCGGGCGAAGCCGCAGATGATGTTCATCGCGTAGAAGGGGAACACCTCGAAGAAGTCGCCGTCGTCGACGACGTCGGCGACGACCTTCTTCATGTCGTACGGCTTGTTGGGTGCGTCGGGGATCAGCCCGATGATCTCGTCGCACGAACGGTCGACCGGGTCTTCGGGCGGGAAGTAGGGCGGGTCCTCGAGGTTGTTGGCCGGGAGGAAGCTGACGAGGTAGCGCACCTGCTCCAGGCACGACTCCTCGTCGTCGCACACGAACGTGGCCACGCCCGACTTCGACGCGTGGGTCATCGCGCCACCGAGCTCCTCCTGCGTGACGTCCTCGCCGGTGACCGTCTTCACGACGTCGGGGCCGGTGATGAACATGTGCGACGTGCCCTTCACCATGAAGATGAAGTCGGTCATCGCCGGCGAGTAGACCGCGCCACCGGCGCACGGGCCCATGATCACGCTGATCTGCGGGATGACCCCGGAGCTCTTCACGTTGCGGTGGAAGATCCCGCCGTAGCTCGCGAGCGAGACGACGCCCTCCTGGATGCGGGCCCCGGCGCCGTCGTTGATGCCGATCATCGGCGCGCCGACCGACTCCGCGAGGTCCATGACCTTGTGGATCTTCTCCGCGAAGACCTCACCCAACGCACCGCCGAACACGGTGAAGTCCTGGGAGAACACGAACACCTTGCGGCCGTCGATGGTGCCCCAGCCGGTGACCACGCCGTCGGTGAGCGGCCGGTTGTTCTCGATCCCGAACCCGTGGGCCCGGTGGCGGGCCAGCATGTCGAGCTCCACGAAGCTGCCCGGGTCGAGCAGCTTCTCCAGCCGCTCCCGGGCCGTGAGCTTGCCCCGGGAGTGCTGGCGCTCGACCGCGGCGGGGGAACCCGCGTGGAGCGCCTGGGACTTCAGATCCGCGAGGTGGGCGAGCCGCTCCTCGATCGGGTGGGGCGTGGGGGCGATCGGCGGCGCGGGTGCGGCCTCACCGGTCGGGATGTCCTGCTCTTCGACGGCCATGCGCCGAGGCTACCGGCCGCGGATCGCGCCGGGCTCCCGGAGGGGCGCCGGGTGGGCCGATGCATCGCCCGCGGGCCGATCGACCGTACAGTCGGCGGCGTCGGGGACGCGCGAGAAGGGGCACACGGTGGTCATGCGTGCGGGCGAGGGAATCGAGCGGATCGCCGAGGACCGGCACGAGAAGAAGAAGCACTGGGTCAAGCTCGGCGGGGCCGGGGTGCTGGCCGCGATCGTCCTGGCCCTCGCGCTGGCCAACCTCGACGACGTGAAGGTCGACTTCCTGGTCCAGGACGTCACGCTCCCGCTCGTCTTCATCATCCTGGGGTCAGCCCTGATCGGGGCGGTCGCGGCGACGTTCTTCCACTGGTTCCGCGGGCGGGGCGACGGCTGACCCCGTGGCCACCCACTCGGTCGAGAACCAGCCTCCTCCCCTCTCCGACTACGACGTCTTCGACGCCGACCTCGCGCTCGTCGACGCGGTCGCCCGCGAGGGCGCGGCGTGGGCGGTCGACGAGCTGCGCGGCCTCGGGGCCCTCGCGGGCTCCGAGGAGGCCCAGGCCTGGGGCGCCGCGGCCAACGAGTTCCCGCCCCGGCTCCGCACCCACGACCGCTACGGCAACCGCATCGACGAGGTCGACTACCACCCCGCGTACCACGAGCTCATGCGGGTGGCCCTGGCCCATGGCCTGCACACCCGGCCCTGGTCCGAGCCCCGGCCCGGCGCCCACGTGGCGCGCGCCGCGGGCTTCATGGTCTGGAGCCACGTCGACGCGGGGCACGGCTGCCCGGTCTCGATGACCTACGCGGTGGTGCCCGCGCTCGTGGCGGAACCGTCGGTCGCGGCCGAGTGGGAGCCGCACCTCTTCTCCCGGCACTACGACCGCCGCGCGCTGCCCGCGGCCCGGAAGACCGGGGCCACCGCCGGCATGGCCATGACCGAGAAGCAGGGCGGCTCCGACGTGCGCGCCAACACGACCCGGGCCGCGCCCGCGGGCGGCGGCACCGGGTCGGGGGCCGACTACTCCCTCACCGGGCACAAGTGGTTCTGCAGCGCGCCGATGGGCGACCTCTTCCTGGTGTTGGCGCAGGCCCCGGGCGGGCTGTCGTGCTTCGCCGTCCCGCGCTGGACGCCCGACGGAGCCCGAAACGTCTTCCGGCTCCAGCGACTCAAGGACAAGCTCGGCAACCGGTCCAACGCGTCGAGCGAAGTGGAGTTCGACGGCACCTGGGCCCGCATGGTCGGGCCCGAGGGGCGCGGCGTGCCGACCATCATCGAGATGGTCAACCACACGCGGCTCGACTGCATCCTCGGCTCCACCTCCCTCATGCGCCAGGCCGTCGCCCAGGCCACGCACCACGCGGCGCACCGTGTCGCGTTCGGCCGGACGCTCTCGCAGCAGCCCCTCATGCGCGCCGTCCTCGCCGATCTCGCGGTGGAGTCCGAGGCCGCCACCGTCACCGCGCTTCGCATGGCGCGCGCCTACGACGCGCCCGCGGACGACTCCCAGGAGCACGCCTTCCGCCGGGTCGCCACCGCGGTGTCCAAGTACTGGATCTGCAAGCGGGGCCCGGGGCACGCGGCCGAGGCCCTCGAATGCCTCGGGGGCAACGGTTACGTCGAGGAGTCGGGCATGCCGCGGCTCCTTCGGGAGTCGCCGCTCAACGGCATCTGGGAGGGCTCGGGCAACGTCATCTGCCTCGACGTGCTCCGCGCGATGTCGCGCGAGCCGGAGGCGATCGTCGCGTTCCGCGACGAGATCAACGCCGCCCGGGGCGCCGACCGCAGGCTCGACGCGCACCTCGACCGGGTCGACACGCACCTCACCGAGCTCGACGACATCGAGACCCGCGCCCGTCGGATCGTCGAGGATCTCGCGCTCGCGCTGCAGGCGTCGCTCCTGGTCCGTCACGCGCCGGCCGACGTGGCCGACGCATTCTGCGGTGCGCGCCTGGGCCCCGACCGTGGCTGGGCCTACGGCTCCGTCGATCCCGCGGCCGCGCACGCGGCCATCGTCGAACGCGCCACGCCCGTCGCGGGCTAGTCGAACGCCGCGAGCACCTCGGGCCAGTGCGCGAGCAGCCCGAAGTGGCCGTCGTCGGGCCAGCGGGTGACGAGCGCGCCGCGCAGCTCGCGCGCGTAGGTGTCGATGTCGGGCTCGGCCCGCAGGTCGTGCTCGCCGTGCCACACCCGCGCGCCCGGCGGGAGGTCGGCCAGCGCGAATCCCCACGGCCGCCACCAGGCCACGAGGTCGTCGGCCATCCCGCCCGCGCCGACGCGCAGACCCTCCTCGGCCTGGCGGATCATCATCGCCGCGACCGCGGGATCGTTGAACACGTCCCGGTTGGGGTCGTGCTTGCCGAGCGGGATCGACAACGCCGGGTCCGCGACCACGGGCGCCATGTAGCGCTCGACGGCCCGCACCGACCGGGCCGGCTCCTTGCGCGCCATCTCGGCGGTGGGGCGCATGTGGTCGGCGAGCGCGGCCCAGCCGTCGGGCACCTCGTCGAGCGGGCCGGGGCTGCTCACCACCCCGAACCCGCGCACGCGGTCGCCGAGCGCGGCCGTGATGCCCAGCGCGTGCGGACCGCCGCCCGACACCCCCACCACCGAGAACCGAGCGATCCCGAGCTCGTCGGCGATCGCGGCGGCATCGATCCCGGAGTCGAGGAGCGAACGGCCGGGATTGCGGTCGGAGCGCCCGTACCCGGGACGGTCGTAGGTGACGAGACGGATCCCGGCCGCGTCGACGACGGTCGGCTCCGGGTGCAGGTAACGCGAGCCGGGCGTGCCGTGCAGGAAGAAGAGCGTGGGCGCGTCGGGGTCGCCGATGACGGACGCGCCGAGGACCCGGCCGTCGGGGGTCGTCGCGGTGATCTCGCGGACCGCGGCCGGCCCGACCGCGCCGTCGGGCCCGGTTCCCGGTCGGCTCACTCCTGCACGAGCTCGATCAGGGTGCCGAAGGCCGTCTTCGGGTGCACGAACGCGACGGTGGTGCCGCGCGAGCCGGGGCGGGGCGCCTCGTCGATGACCCGGTGCCCGTGCTCCTTCACCGACGCCAGCGCGACGGCGCAGTCGTCGACGCGGTAGCCCACGTGGTGGAGGCCCTCCCCCTTGTTGGCGAGGTACTTGGCCACCGGCGAGTCGTCCCGGATCGGCATGAGCAGCTGCACGTAGGAGTCGGCCACCTTGAGCAGCACCTCCTCGACGCCGTCCGACTCGACGACCTCGCGGTGCTCCACCGTGCAGCCGAACGTGTCGTGGTAGTAGGCGACCGCGTCGTCGAGGTCGTTGACGGCGATCGCGACGTGGTCGATCTCGGTGAGCAGGGGTGCGGTCATGGGTGTCTCCGGAACAGGGTGATCTGCGGGAGCAGGCGCTCGCGCATGTCGGGATCGGTCACCCCGAGGCCTTCCTCGGGGGCGAGGACGAGGATGCCGAGCTTGCCCTCGTGCTCGTTGCGGTGCACCTGGCGGGCGGCCTCGCCGGTGGCCTCGAGGTCGAAGACCGACGAGAGCGTGGGGTGGACCTTGCCCTCGCAGATGGCCTGGTTCGCGGCCCACGCCTCGCGGTAGTTGGCGAAGTGGCACCCCTTGAGCGTCTTCAGGTTCATCCAGAGGTAGCGGTTGTCGTACTCGATCATGAAGCCGCTGGTGGCGGCGCAGGTGATGATCATCCCGCCGCGCTTGGCGACGAACACCGACGCGCCCATCGTCTGGCGACCGGGGTGCTCGAACACGATGTCGGGATCGGTGCCCGCGAGTTCGCGGATGCGCTTTCCGAACCGCCGCCACTCCGCCGGATCCTGGGTGGTGTCGTCCTTCCAGAACCGGAACCCCTCCGCCTTGCGGTCGATGATGTGCTCGACGCCCATCTCCCGCAGCAGCGCGGCCCGCTCCGGGGACGAGACGACCGCGACCGGGGTGCCCCCGCCGTTGAGCACGTATTGGCACGCGTACGCGCCGATGCCGCCGCCGGCGCCCCAGACCAGCACGGTCTGGCCCTGCGTCATCTGCGCGCCGTTGGGGCTGACGATCATCCGGTAGCTCGTGCTGTTGGTGAGCGCGTTGACCGCGGCCTCCTCCCACGTGAGGTGGGCCGGCTTCGGCATCAGCTGGTTGGCCTTCACGAGCGCGATGTCGGCGAGCCCGCCGTAGTTGCTCTCGAAGCCCCAGATCCGCTGGTTGCTCGCGAGCATCGAGTCGTCGTGGCTGCTCGGGTCCTGGTCGTCGACGTAGTTGCAGTGCACGACGACGCGGTCGCCGACCTTCCAGTTGCGCACGGCCGGTCCGGTCCGCAGCACCACCCCGGACGCGTCGGAACCGAGCACGTGGAACGGCTGGTCGTGCCGGGCGCCGAGCGCGCTCTCCTTGCCGAGGCGCTTCAGGAACCCGAACGTGGGAACCGGCTCGAAGATCGACGACCACACCGTGTTGAAGTTGATCGAGCTCGCCATGACCGCGACGAAGACCTCGTCCGACGCCAGCTCGGGGAGCGGAACGTCCTGGATGTGGATCGACTCCCGCGGGTCCTTGTCGGCCGACGCCATCCCGGCGAACATCTCCTGCTCGTCGGCGAGGACCACCGCGGCCCGGAACCGGTCCGGCAGCGCGATGGCCGCCAACTCGTCGGCGCCGGCGTCGGCGAGGATCGCGGCCCGGATCGCTTCGATGCTCATGTCGGGGACGGTATCGGGCGCGGTGGCCCGGCTGCGACTGCACCCTCGGCCCGTCCGACCTGCCCGCAGGCGCGATACCGGGAGTTGTTTGGCCGCCCCACCGGCCACCGGTACCATCCGGTAACCAGTCCGCAGCAGCGCGCGCGGAGGTCGTCCAGGAGGACCCCAATGCCCGGTTCGGTCATCGTCTCGCTCGCCCGCACGCCGATCGCCAAGCTCTCGGGCGGCTTCGCCTCGCTGAGCGCGATGGACCTCGGCGGCGTCGCCATCGAGGCCGCATTGGTCCGCGCCGGCATCGCGGGCGACCAGGTCGACTACGTGATCATGGGCCAGGTGCTCCAGGCCGGTTCCGGGCAGATCACCGCCCGCCAGGCCGCGTATAAGGGCGGGATCCCCATGATCGTGCCCGCGATCACCATCAACAAGGTCTGCCTCTCGGGCATCAACGCCATCTACATGGCCGACCAGATGATCGCCAACGGCGAGGCGGAGATCGTGGTCGCCGGCGGCATGGAGTCGATGACCAACGCGCCCTACCTGCTCCCCGGCGCGCGGGCCGGGTACCGGATGGGCAACAACGAGATCGTCGACTCGATGATCCAGGACGGCCTCTGGTGCGCGTTCGACGCCGTGCACATGGGCACGAGCACCGACCAGTACCTCGGGCAGTACGAGGTCTCCCGCGCGGATCAGGACGACCTGGCGGCGAAGAGCAACGAGCGCGCCGCGGCCGCGATCAAGGAGGGCCGCTTCGCCGACGAGATCGCCCCGGTCAACATCCCCCAGCGCAAGGGTGACCCGCTGGTCATCGACACCGACGAGGGGGTGCGGCCGGGCACGACCGTCGAGAGCCTCGCGAAGCTGCGGCCCGCGTTCGGTGCCGACGGCACCATCACCGCCGGCAACGCGTCGCAGATCTCCGACGGCGCGGCCGCGATGATCGTGATGAGCCGGGCCAAGGCCGACGAGCTCGGCCTCGCGCCGCTGGCCGAGCTCGTGAGCTACGGCATGGTCGCCGGCCCCGACACCGCGCTCCTGCACCAGCCCTCGCGGGCCATCAAGCGGGCGGCCGAGCGGGGCGGGATCGGGATCGGCGACATCGACCTCTTCGAGATCAACGAGGCGTTCGCCGCGGTCGGCGTCGCGTCGATGCGCGACCTCGGCATCACCGACGATGTGGTCAACGTCAACGGCGGGGCCATCGCGCTGGGCCACCCGGTCGGGATGTCGGGCACGCGCATCGTGGGCACGCTGATCGAGGAGCTGCGCCGGCGGGGCGGCGGAACCGGCGCCGCCGCGCTCTGCGGTGGCGGCGGCCAGGGCGACGCCGCGATCGTTCGCACGCTCTGACCGCGGCCGGGGGCCGGCCCGCCCTCGGCGCGGGGCTACGGTTTTCGTCGATGGAACCGATGGTGCTCGAGCGGCGCGACCTCTCCGGTCTGCGGGTCGCCGGCGCGGCGATGCTCGGCATCGCCGTGGCCCGGCCCTTCCTCCCCTTCGACCTCGGGATCGGCTGCCCGCTGCGCGCCGCGACGGGGATCCCGTGCCCGATGTGCGGCATGACCCGGTCGGTCACGTCGATCATCCACGGCAACCTCGGGCACGCGCTGGCGATGCAGCCGGCCGGGTTCCTGGCCGTCGCGCTCGCCGTGATCCTGGTCCTCAACTGGCGGATCCCGAGCCGAATCCGCATTCCGATCTGGGTCCCGGTGGTGCTGATCGGACTTATGTGGACATACAACCTCTGGAAATACGCGTCTGGGCGACCCGTCTAGGTCAGACTCCCCCCCGAAGCGCCGATACCAGCGGTTCAACCGTCCAGGGAGGAACCAATGTCCCAAGTGCCCCCGCCCCCGCCGCCCCCGAGCTTCCCGCCGCCGAGCACCCCGCCGCCGAGCGTCCCGCCCGCCGGCAGCCCCGGCGCCTTCTCGCCCGGCGCGGCCTTCGGCTACGGCTGGTCCGCCTTCTGGCAGAACGTCGGCCCGATGGTCGGCATCACCGTCATCATCCTGGTCGTCTCGGGCATCATCAGCTTCATCGGCCAGAGCACCGGCAACGTGGCCGGCTCGATTATCTTCGGGATCATCGGCTTCGTCGTGGGCCTGATCCTGGCGATGGGCCTGATCCGGGCGTCGCTCGCGGTGACCAACGGGCAGAAGCCCGAGTTCTCGATGCTGGCCAACACCGATCGGCTCGCGCCGTACGCGGTGGCGGCG
Organism: Acidimicrobiia bacterium; assembly: GCA_017882925.1. Lineage (GTDB taxonomy): Bacteria > Actinomycetota > Acidimicrobiia > IMCC26256 > Chersky-534 > Chersky-534. The sequence goes on from JADGOM010000247.1 coordinate 16,551, forward strand.
ATCCTCTTCGGGATCGGGTTCTACATCGGCCTGCTCCTCCTCATCATCCCGGGGATCATCTTCGCCCTGATCTACATGTTCCACGGCTTCGTGGTCCTCGACTCCCCCACGGAGATCTCGGGCACCGACGCGCTGAAGGTGTCGGCGGAGCTCACCAAGGGGCACCGCGGGGCGCTGTTCGGCCTCGTGCTGATCCTGTTCGGGATCAACATCATCGGGGCGATCCTGTGCGGCATCGGCCTCCTCTTCACCTACGGCATCAGCGCCATCACGGTGGCGGCGGCGTACCGGATGCTGAAGGGCCAGCCCCTCGCACCCGTCGGCTGACCGACGTGCACCGGTTCGCGGCTGTGGGACGGCGGGTGCCGTCCCACAGTCGCGTCCGGGGCCGTATCCTCGGGTCGTCATGATCGAGCCGTCGGGTCCGAGAGCCGAGTTCCTCCCCCGCCTCGGCGGTTGGATCATCGACCTCGTCGTGATCAACGCCGTCTCGTACCTCGCCCGGCGCTTCGGCGGATTCGCGCTCGGCACGCCCATCGCCGTGGGCGTCGGGCTCCTCTACGCCGTGCTGCTGATCGGCGCGCCCCGGGGCCAGACCCTCGGCATGTGGCTGTGCGGCACCCGCGTGATCGACGCGCCGAGCGGTGGCCGGGTCGGCTA
>JADGOM010000248.1 GCA_017882925.1 Acidimicrobiia bacterium
CACCTACGACTACGCGGCGAGCACCGTCTGGGTCGACGAGATGGGCTCGAGCCACCCATCGAGCTACGACCTCTGCGCCTGGCATGCCGACCGGATCACCGTCCCGCACGGCTGGCAGCTCCTCGACTCCCGCGGAGGCGCACCGGCCGCGGCCCCCGTCGCCGTCGCCGTCGCCGGATCGCAGACCGAGCCGTCGGCCGGGTCCCCGGGTCCGGAGGATGACGACGCCGTCGGGGTCTCCGCCGCCCTCGGATCCTGAGCCGGTCGTCCGGGCGGTCAGCGGCCTCCGGTCGCCGTCGACGCCGGTAGCCTGCGGAGATGGCGCTCGATCCCCGTCTCCTGCGTGAGGTCCGAGCGCTCGACGACCATGAGCTGCGTCGGCTGATGATCGTGGCCCGGGGCCGGCTCCAGGATCGTCCGGGGCCCGAGTTCGGCGAAGCCACCCACGAGGCGCACGTCACCTACCGGCTCGAGACGGTCCGGTGTGGGAAGGCCGCCTGCCGGAGCTGCCCGCACGGGCCGTACTGGTACGCCTACTGGCGGGAGGACGGCAAGCTGCGTTCCCGCTACATCGGCAAGCAGCGGCCCGAGGGCGCCGAGCTCCCCGGCGACGGCGCGGAGCCTCCCGGGGGATCCGGGCCCGGCGGTGCCCGGTGACCGGGGCCGCGGAGCCCGTGGCCACCGGGCAGGACCGGGTCCGGCTCCCCATCCGCTGGGGTCTCCCCGACGCCGCGATCGTCTGGGTGATCGCCTCGGTCGTGTCGTTGGTGGCGGTGCTGCCGTTCGGGACGGAGAACGCCGACGGGAAGATCGTCTACCACGGTGCGGGCTACGTCGTCGCGGCGCTCGCCGCCCAGGCGGTCGCCACGGTCGCCCTGTGCGCCGGGATCGCCCGGTGGAAGGGCCGCGGGAGCCTCCGCCTCGACTTCGGCCTGGTGGTGCGGGGCCGGGACGCCCTCTGGCTGGGGGTCGGTGTGGGCGCCGCGATCGCCGCGGGCCTGATGTCGCAGCCGCTCGTCGACCTCCTCAACGGGGGCCACACGGTCCAGGAGGTCACCAAGCAGCTCCAGGACTCCAAGGGGCTCACGTTGTTCCTGTTCGCCCTGGCCGTCGTGATCGCCGCGCCGGTGGCCGAGGAGCTGCTCTTCCGGGGTCTCCTGTTCCGGTCGCTGCTGCGGCGGTGGGCGCCGCCGGTGGCGATCGTCGTCTCGGCGGTGATCTTCGGGGCGGTGCACGTGATCGGCGACCCGGGCTCGTACCCCGCACTGCCGGCCCTCGTGGCCCTCGGGATCCTCAACGCGGTCCTCGCCTACCGCACCGGCAGCCTGTCCCGGTCGATCTTCGTGCACGCCGGGTTCAACCTGCTCCAGGTCGTCGCCGTGATCGCGCGCTGAGTGGTCATCGAAACCACGCTACGTAGGCTCTGACCTGCGGATCATCCCTCGGATCATCCTCGAGTTCTCGCCGGAACTGCCGATAGAGAACCCGGACATCGACTGGGAGGTTGGTCCGCATGCAGTGTGAACGTTGTCGCAAGGCGAACCTGATCGAGATCAAGATGACCGTCGGCGAGTCGGAGCTCACGTTCCGCCGTTGCGGCAAGTGCGAGCTCCAGGCCTGGCGTGGGGAAGACGGCGAGATGCCGCTCTCCCGGGTGCTCGAGCTGGCCCAGGTCCGCCGCTGAGCCCAGGGCACCGCCCGGCGGCGCCGCAGGGACATGGGTTGGGGAGCGGATTCCCGCGACCCGGCGCGCCATGACCCGGCCCGGGCCGGTGGTCCCTCGTCACTGACACCAGGGCCGCCGCCGCCGCTGGCAGGATGACACCGTGCCCGACCCGTCCGCCGAGCCTTCCGCGCCCGGAACCCCACGCCGCGCGGACGAGCCGGCCGCCCCCGGACCGGGTTCGGAACCGGTCGACGCAGCGGTGACCGGGTCGGCCGAACCGGTCGAGACGGTCGCAACGGCCGGGGCCTCCTGGTCAGCCGAATCGGCCGCGGCCTCCCGGGGAGGCGAGCCGCCGGAGACACGGGCGGGGCATGATCCGCCCGCACCGCCGCCCTGGCGCGATCACGCGATCGAGCTGGTCAACATCGGCATCGTCGTCGCGTGCTGCATCTTCGTGCTGGCGATCCAGCACCCCGGGCTGCTGTTGCGCAACACGACCGCGACCGGGGGCGACACGGGCGCCCACGTCTGGTGGCCCTGGTTCATGGGCCACGACCTGCTCCCGCACCTGCGGCTGGCGGGCTGGAGCAAGGACTTCTACGCGGGCTTCCCGGCCGGGCAGTTCTACTTCCCGTTCCCGGCGGCCCTGATCTCCTTCCTCGGCGTCCTGATCCCGTACAACGTCGCGTTCAAGCTGGTGACGGTGCTCGGGGCCGTGCTGCTCCCGGTGTCCGTCTACTGCTTCGGCCGCGCCACGAAGGCGCCGCGCCCGATCCCGGCGATGCTCGCGCTGTCGTCGGTCGGGTTCATGTGCCTCACCGACGCCGACTGGCGCCAGTCGGCGCTCGCGACGACCACCGCGCCCGCCAACGGCTTCGACTACCCGACGATCTCGTTCCACCTCCGCGTGATGGGCGGAAACCTCGCGAGCAACCTCGCGGGGGAGTTCTCGTTCTCGCTCGCATTGGCGCTCGCGTTCTTCTTCCTGGCCGCACTCGCGCGCGCGCTCGACCGTCGACGACATCTCGCGCTGCCCGCAGTGCTGCTCGCCCTCACGATCCTCAGCCACTTCGTCGTCGGCATGTTCGCGGTCGTGGGCGCGGTGATCTACGTCGCGGTGCGCCTGCTCGGCTCGTCGCGCGAGCCGCGCGCGCGGATCGCCGGCGGCTCGCTCCTCCTCGGCGTGGCGGTCGCCGCGCTCACGGTCAACGCGGTGGTGTGCGCGCTGCTCGCGATCCCGATCGCGGTCGCGTGCGGAATCTACGTGTGGGGCCACCGGCGGAGCTACGCCGTGCTGGCCGCCGCCATCGTGACGGTGGGCGGGATGCTCGCCGCGGTCTGGTGGATCCCGCTGCTCGTCCGGCTCCCGTACGCCACCAACATGGGCTACGAGAAGATCGTCGACAACCCGGCGACCAAGGGCAACGAGCTCGTCGAGGCCTATCTCTTCCCGCCGTTCTACTGGTGGTTGTTCGCGCTCGCGCTCGTGGCGATCCTGGTGGGGATCGTCTACGCCCGCCGCACCACGTTCGTGATCGTCGCGCTCACGATCACCTTCGGCGTGATCTTCTGGCGGTGGCCGCAGGGGAGCGTGTGGAACCTGCGCTTCCTGCCGTTCTGGCTCCTCGGGGTGTTCCTGATCGCCGGCATCGGCGCGGGGGAGCTCTGCCGTGCGCCGGCGGCGGTGCTGCGGTGGTGGGAGCAGAGGCGCGCCGACCGCGCCGCGCGCGCGGAGTCGTTCGACGGCCGCGACAACCTCGACGACCTCGGATCGTTCGCGCCTCCGGGCGGCGCGCGGGTTCGCGCGCCGGAGGCCGATCCGCGGCGCTGGCAGTGGTGGTTCGTGCGCGGGTTCGCCACCGCACTCGCCGTCGTGGTCACGGTCGTCGGGCTCCAGCGCACCGACAGCCACGTCACGCGCGCCGCGGGCATCATCCCGTTCTGGGCGACCTACAACTACAGCGGCTACGAGAACACCAAGGGTGTCGGCGCGAAGAGCTACGTGGAGTACCGCAAGCTCATGGACACGATGGAAGGGCTCCCGGCCGGCCGCGCGCTGTGGGAGCCCGGGTGCCAGCTCGAGAAGTACGGCACGACGCTCTCGCTCACCCTGCTGCCGTACTGGACCAAGGGCAAGATCACGTCGGTCGAGGGCCTCTACTCGGAAGCCGCGGGCACGACGTCGTTCTACTTCGTGACCGCGGCCGACGTGACCGAGACGCCCTACAACACGGTGCGCAACCTCGACTACGGCACGATCGGCGCCGACTTCGACCGCGGCGTCGCGCGGATGAAGGCGCTCGGGGTCCGCTACTACATGGCGCACTCGCCGACCGCGAAGGCGAAGGCCGACGCCGACCCCGAGCTGAAGCTCGTCGCCGAGGTCCCCGACATGGATCACAAGGCCACGAGCAGCTGCGCCGCGCTCGGCGGCTGGAAGATCTACGAGCTGCAGGGCAACAGCGTCGTGCAGCCGCTGCAGTACGCGCCCGTGGTCGTGACCGACAAGCCCGATCCGTCGGGCTGGTCGCAACCCGACGAGAAGTGGCTGCAGGACTGGTGGAAGGACCCGGCCAACTTCGACCGTCCGCTCGTGGCCGGTGGCCCTGGCTCCTGGGTCCGGGCCACCGCGGCCGACGCGGCGGCGAAGCCGAAAGGGACCGCGCTGCCGCCGGTGAAGGTGACGCAGATCCACGAGGGTGAGCGGTCGGTGACGTTCCACGTCTCGCGGACCGGGGTCCCGGTGCTCGTGCGCGAGTCGGACTACCCGGGTTGGACCGCGCACGGCGCGAAGGGACCGTGGCGGGCCTCACCGAACTTCATGGTCGTGATTCCCACGAGCCACGTGGTGCGGCTCACCTTCGAGCTCACCCCGGTCGACTGGGCGGGCTGGGCGGTCACCGCCTTCGGGGTGGTCGGCACGCTGGCGCTGGCCTTCTGGCGGCCCCGCCGCGACCGTTGGGAGCCGCCCCGGCCCGAGGTGCGGGCCGCGGCGGGCTCCGGCCCGTACCCACCGGCCCCCGGCACCGGTCCGGCACCGGCGGATTCGCCCTCTCGGACTTCCGGGCCCGGGCAGTAGCATGACCGTCCCGTCATTCGGCGGTGAGGACGAAGGCGTTGCTGTGTCATCCGACGCGTCACTGGACGTCATCTTCAAGGCCTACGACATCCGCGGTGTGTACCCCGACGACATCGACGAGGTGCTCGCGCGCCGCGTCGGCAACGCGTTCGTGCGCTTCACCGGTGCGGAGAAGATCGCCGTCGGCCACGACATGAGGCCGTCGTCGGTCCCGCTCGCGCAGGCGTTCATCGACGGCGCCACGATGGCCGGCGCCGACGTCGTCGACCTCGGGCTCGCTTCCACCGATCTCTGCTACTTCGCGTCGGGCCGGCTCGACGTGCCCGCGGCGATGTTCACCGCGAGCCACAACCCCGCGCAGTACAACGGCATCAAGCTCTGCAAGGCCGGCGCGGCGCCGGTCGGCGAGGAGACCGGCCTCCAGCAGATCAAGGCCACCGTCGCCGGGGGCCTGCTCGAGCGGGCCGAGGAGCTCGGCCGGGTCGAGCCCCGCGACATGCTCGACGACTTCGCGGCCCACGTGCGCTCGTTCATCGACGTGGGCAAGCTGCGCCCGCTGAAGGTCGTCGCCGACACCGCCAACGGCATGGGCGGCCTCGTCGTCCCCAAGGTCTTCGAAGGGCTCCCGTGCGAGCTCACGGTGCTGTTCGGCGAGCTCGACGGCACGTTCCCGAACCACCCGGCCGACCCGATCCAGGTCGAGAACCTCAAGGACCTCCAGCGCGCGGTGCTCGACCAGAAGGCCGACATCGGCCTCGCGTTCGACGGTGACGCCGACCGCGTGTTCCTCGTCGACGACCAGGGCCAGCCGGTGAGCGGCAGCACCACCACCGCGATCGTCGCCAAGGGGATCCTCGAGAAGCACCCCGGCGAGACGATCGTGCACAACCTCATCGTGTCGAAGGCCGTGCCCGAGATCGTGCGGGAGGCCGGGGGCACGCCGGTACGCACCCGGGTGGGCCACTCGTTCATCAAGCAGGTGATGGCCGACACCGGCGCGATCTTCGGCGGCGAGCACTCCGCCCACTACTACTTCCGCGACAACTTCCGGG
>JADGOM010000249.1 GCA_017882925.1 Acidimicrobiia bacterium
ACCTCCAACGGCTACTACATCACCAGCTGGATCGGCGCCATGTACTCGTTCGGCAACGCCCCCTACTACGGCGGCTACCCCCACCTCACCCTCGCCACCGCCGCCGTCGACCTCACCATCAAGAGCTCGTAGGCGCCGCACGAGTACCGAACAGGTACTCGAGCGGCGCCTCAGGATCTACGCGGGGGCGAGGCGCGCGCAGAACGCGGTGTAGCGGTCGAGCAAGGTGGGCCAGTGGTAGCGGGCCGCGACGTAGGCACGGCCGCGGGCGGTGAGCGCGGCGCGCAGGTCGGCGTCGCCGGTCATGCGCTCGACCGCGACCTCGAACTCGCCGTAGCCGTCGAACCAGAGCCCGCCGTCGGACTGCGCCGCGTGGTCGTGGGTGGCGTGGCAACGCGCGTTGACGAGCACCGGCACGCCGGCCTCCCACGCCTCGAGCACCACGATCGAGAAGCTCTCCATCGCGCTCGGGTTCACGAGCATCTGCGCGCCGCGCAGCAGGCCCCACTTGGTGGGCTCGTCGACGGCCCCGGCCACGACGATGTCGGGGTGCGGCGCGGGCGGGTTCTTCACCGGCCCCGCGAACACGAGCGCCAGCGGGCCCGGATGCCGCTCCTTGTAGGCGGCGAAGAAGGCGGCCAGCATGCCGGTCCCCTTGCCGTCGTCGACCCGGCCGAGGCACAGCAGGTACGGGCGGTCGCCGAGCCCGACCGCGGCGCGCGCGGCGGCGGGATCGCCCGACTGGCCCTCCACCCCGATGCCGAGCACCAGCTGCGGGGTCGCGCGCACCGCGAACGTGCGGTTGACGAACCGCTGCTCCCCCGTGGTCCAGAAGACGAGGCCGCGCGCCGAGCCGAACACCCGGCGGAAGACGGGCAGCCGGATCGGGGCCTCGTCGTGCGCGGCCGCGTGCAGCAGCGAGCGCCGGGCCACGCGCGGCAGCCCGGCGACCGTGGGGTGGTACAGGTACGGGTGGAACGCCACCAGGTCGGCGTCGGATGCGGCGACGGCCTCGATGAGCTCCGGTGACGTGGGGCCCTGCCGCGCGATCCACTCGCGTTCGAGCTCCGGGTCGGCGTGCTCGGGGCTGCGCAGCACCCGCGCCGACCAATCGTCGAAGTCGGCCGAGCGCGGTTGCGCGTGCATCCGCCGCACGGTCACGCCCCCCTCGACGGTCGTGCCCGCGGGGAACGCGTCGGCCCAGGTGGTGGACTCGCGCGCACAGGTCGTGAGCACCTCGACCGACCAACCCGGCCGCTCGACGAGATGCTCCGCGAGCGCGCGGGCGGCCCCCTCGGCGCCGCCCAGGACCTCGGCGCCGTACATCGGCAGCACGTAGGCGAGCTTCACGCGAGCACCGGTTCCAGCGCCGCCATGAACCGCGCACGCGTCCGGTCGAGCGCGTACTCCTGGACCCGGTCCGTTCCGGCCGCGACGAGCCGGTCGCGCAACGGGGCGTCGGTGAGGACCCGGTGGACCGCGGCCGCGACCGTGGCCGCCGACTTCTCCGCCAGCAGCACGCCCGCGTCGCCGAGCGTCTCCGGTACCGCGGCGGCGGCGAAGGCGACGATCGGGACCCGCGCCAGCATCGCCTCGAGGAGCGGCACGCAGAAGCCCTCGTGCTCGCTCATGCAGACGAACACGTCGGCGTTGGCGTACTCGGCCGCCAGGCCCCCACTCGGCACCGCGCCCGTGAGCGACACCGCGTCGCCGATGCCGAGCACCCGGACGAATCGCTCGAGCGCGCCCCAGTAGCTGGCGCTCGCGGGCCCACCGACGATCTGCAGCCGCGCCTGCGGGTCGTAGACGCGACGGTAGAGCGCGAAGGCCTTCACCAGGTCGTGCTGCGCCTTGTTGGGCGCGACCCGGCCCACGAACAGCCACTGCGCGCCGCCGGCGGAGCGGGCCGCCGCGAGCCGGGCGGCCACGTCGGGATCCGGCTCCGCGAGCAGCTCGCCCGGATCGAGCAGGATCGGCACGACCGCGGTGTCGGTGTAGCCGAGATCCACCAGGTCGGCCCGGTTGAACTCGGAGACCGCGATCGCGAGCCGGGTACGCGGGGCGAGCGCCTCGAGCTGTTGGAACCCCCACTGCAGGCCCCAGATGATGTCGGGGTCCCAGGCCGCGAAGTATTCGATCGGCGTGATGTTGTGGTGGTTGATCACGAGCGGCTCGGTGCGACCGAGCACGAAGTCGCCGACGACCGAGCCGATGGCCGACTGGTACAGCAGCACGTCGTCGCGCCCGGCCGGGACCTCGCGGCCGTACTCCGCGAACGGGCGGGCCCGGCCCGCGAGGCTCGGGTGCAGGTGCTCGGTGAAGACGTCGCTCTCGTAGCCGCGGTCGCGCAGCAGCCGTTGCACCTGCGCGAGGTGCGCGCCCACCGCCCCCGGCTCGTAGGTCGGCACGAACTGGTGCACGGCGCGGGCCACGGTCAGACCGTCTCCAGCAACGGGGCGAGCGCGCGGAGGAGCGCCTCGCGTGTGCGCGCGGGCTCGAACGCGACGACGCGCTCGCGCGCGGCCGCGACCATCCGGTCCCGCCGTTGCGGGTCGTGCTGGTCGTGCCAGACGGCCGCGGCCACCGTCATCGGGTCCTTGCGGTCGAGGAGGGTACCGCCCCCGCCCACGGTCTCCGGCACCGCTCCGGCCGCGTAGGCGACCACGGGAACGCCGTGCCACATCGCCTCGAGCAGCGGCACGCAGAAGCCCTCGTGCTCGCTCACGCACACGAAGACGTCGGCGTTGGCGTACTGGGCCGCGAGCTCGCCCGCCGACACCGACCCCGCGAACTCGATCCGGTCGCCGAGCCCGAGCTCGCGGGCGAAGCCGACCACCGCGTCGTGGTATTCACGCGACGAGTAGCCGCCCACGATGTGCAGGCGCGCCTCCGGATCGAAGACCCGCTGATAACAGGCGAACGCCTTCACCAGGTCGTGCTGCGCCTTGTTGGGCGCGATGCGGCCGACGAACAGCCAGTCCGTCCCGCGGTGTTCCACCCGGAGGCGCTCGAGCGCGGCCTCGTCGACGTCGTGGGCGAAGTCGTTCGGGTCGAGCAGGATCGGCACGACGGCCGTCGCGCGGTACCCGAGGTCGTCGAGCTCCGCCGCGTTGAACCCGGAGTCGGCGAGCCCCACCTCGGTGCGGTCGGCCAGCCGGGAGAGCTCGGCCCGGCCCGAGCGCAGGTGCACGCTCACCATCGGGTCCCACGGCTCGAAGAACGCCGCCGGCGTGATGTTGTGGTAATCGAGCCAGAGCGGCTCGGGCCGGGCGATCAGGAAGTCGGCGATGCGGCTGCCGACCGACGCCTGGTACAGGAGCACCGTCCGGTCTCCCGGCGCGCCACCGTGGAACGCGCGGTACGGCGCGGTGATCCCGCGCAGCTCGGGCGCGGTGACGTTCTCGACGAAGAGATCCGACGCGATGCCTTCCTCGTGCAGGATGCGGCGGACGCCCAGCGTGTGCTGACCGATCGCGTCGCGTGCCGCGAGCGTCGGGACGAACTGGTGGATCGCGAGCCCGGGCACGCGCTCAGCCCGCCCGTTCCAGCACCGGCTCGAGCACCTCGAGGAACCGTGCGCGCGTGCGCGGCAGCTCGAAGCGCGCCCCCCGCCGCCGGCCGCGCACGACGAGCTGGTCGCGGAGTTGCGCGTCGGTCACGACCCGGTGCACCGCGGCGGCGACCACCGCGGGCGCCGAGGTGCCCACGAGCACCGCGGCGTCGGCCACGGTCTCGGGCACCGCGCCGGCCGCGAACGCGACGATCGGCGTGTCGGTGGCCATCGCCTCGAGCAGCGGGACGCAGAATCCCTCGTGCCGGCTCACGCAGACGAAGACGTCGGCCGCGCGGTAGTGGGCGACCAGCGCGTCGTTGCTCACCGAGCCCGCCAGCTCCACCGCGTCGTCGAGCCCGAGCTCGTGGATGTAGTCGCGCAGGGCCCGGTGGTACCGATCGGCGGCCGAACCGCCGACGAGCGCGAGCGTCGCGTCCGGGTCGTAGACGCGGCGATACAGCGCGAGCGCCTTCACCAGGTCGTGCTGGGCCTTGTTGGGCGCGACCCGGCCGACGAAGAGCCAGTGCGAGCTGGCGGACTTGGCTGCCCGCGCGAGCCGCGCCTCGGTGGCCGCGTGCGGGGAGCCGGCGAGGCGGAGGTCGATGAGCAGCGGCGCGGTCTCGACCCGCTCGTAGCCCAGGGCCCGCAGCTCCCGGGCGTTGAAGTCGGAGACCGGGATCGCGAGGTCGCACCGGGCGGCCAGGTCGGCGAGCTGGTAGCGGCCGGTGCGCAACCCGGGCGCGACCGCGGGCTCCCACCGTTCGTAGAACCCGGGCGGCGTCACGTTGTGGTGGTTCACGACCAGGGGCTCGGGCCGGGCCTCGAGCCACGACGCCACGTTGCTTCCCACCGACGCCTGGTACACGAGCACCGTGGGCCCGTCGGGCTCCCACGACGCGAGCGCCTGCACCCGGTCCCGGAGCTCCGCGCCCGGTGGGTGCTCCACCAGCAGCTCCGACCGGTGGCCCTCGTCGCGCAGGAGCTGTTGGACCTGCAGGGCGTGGGCGCCGATCGCGTCGCGCGTCGAAAGCGTCGGCAGGACCTGGTGGACCGTGGTCACGACGCCCGGTCGCGCACCCCGGCGACGAGATACGCGTCGGGCCCGAACAACTCGGCCTCGAGTCGTTCCACGCGTGCGTCGAGCTCGTGGGTCGGCTGGTCGTCGCCGCCCGGATGCTGGTCCGGCGCCGCCGCGATCTCGACGTCGACGAATCCCCGGCCCGCCAGCAGCCCGACCCAGGTGTCGGCGTGCAGCGGCCGGCCGGGTGCGAGATCGGCCTCGACCACGCTGCGGCCGCGGCCCCAGGCCCTCGGCTCCGCGCTGACGATCGCGATCACCCCGCCCGGCACGAGCTTGGCGGCCACGAGGTCGGCCAGCTCGACGAGCTCGCCGACCGGCGCGCGGTCGACCAGACCGGTGAGCACGACGCCCCCGAGCGTGCCGTCGGCGATGGCCCGCAGGTGCCCCACGGCGTCGTCGGCCCGGATCTCCAGACGCGCGTCGGCCGGCGGCACGAGGGCCACGTCGCGCGGCTCCACGCCGTAGGCGTCGATGCCCGCGTCGGCGAGCGCGACGAGGAGCGCGCCCTCCCCCGCGTCGGCGTGCAGCACACGGCCCGGGGCACCGGCGAGCCGGGCGACGATCGGCGCGGTGAAGGGCGCGACCGGCGTGCTCGGGGCGAGCTTCGCGGCCTCGGCCGCGACCGCGGCGCTCCCCGACGCGGCTTCGAGCCGCTCCACCCGCTCGCCGAGGATGCGCACGGCCCGCACGGTCATCGTGCCGAACGTGGCGACCTGCTGCGTGACGTACTGGAGGTACCAGCCGACCGCGACCCGCACGCCCTTCTTGACGACCAGCCCGCCGCGCTTGGCCGAGCCGAGCGGTGGGTCGGCGTCGATGAACGCGTCGTGCTCGGCCCGGTCGAGGACCGTGGTGAAGTCGTCGCCGGTGCCCGACGGCGAGAAGCGGGCGAACAGCGCGTCGAGCTCGCGTTCGAAGCCGGCCGGGATGTCGCCCGCGGCGCGCCGGGCGCGCACCTCGGCGTCGATCTCCGCCATGAGCTCCCGGGCGTCGGGGGACAGGCCCGGCGCCGGCTCGGGGGTCACTGCGGCTGGTCCTCCC
>JADGOM010000046.1 GCA_017882925.1 Acidimicrobiia bacterium
CACTACGACAGCCAGATCTTCTGGGATCCGTGGTGCACCATGTCGGGCTGGCACGGTGTGACGAGCGTGGTCATCGGGAACTGCGGGTTCGGCTTCGCACCCTGCAAGCCGGAGGACCGCGAGCGGGCGATGATGAGCCTGTCCCGCAACGAAGCCGTCCCGATGAAGACGATGCAGGCCGGCATGCCGTGGGACTGGCAGACGTTCGAGGAGTTCCTCGGGAGCGTCGACCGCACCGACAAGGGCGTGAACGTCATGTCGTTCGTGCCCCTCGCGCCGATCTACGGCTACGTCGTGGGCATCGACGAGGCCAAGGCGCGCCCGTCGACCGACGAGGAGCTCGACGCCATGTGCGCGCTCCTGGTCGAAGGCATGCGGGTCGGTGGTTGCGGCTTCAGCGCGCAGATCGCCGGCTCGGAAGGCAACGTCCAGCTCGACTTCGACGGCACGCCGATGGTCACCGACCTCATGAGCGAGCGCGACCTACGCGGGTTCTCGAAGGCGATGGGCTCGCTCGGCCGGGGGGTCGCCCAGCTCACGTCACCGATCGAGCGGGCGGAGTTCGTGGCCCGGGAGAGCGGGCGGCCGGTCATCTGGAACGCGATGCTGGCCGACGGCGCGCTCAATCAGCACGGCGGCCAGCAGATCAGCCATCGCGACGCGATCGAGAAGGTGCGCGAGCTGAACGAGCAGGACGGCCTGCGCGTCTTCGCGCAGGCGCTCACGACCAACTTCGCGTCCGAGTTCACGCTCGAGGACTACAACCTCTCCGATGCCATCCCGGTCTGGCGCGAAGCGCTGGTCGGCACGATTCCCGAGAAGATCGTCAAGCTCGCAGATCCGGTGCGGCGGGCGGCGATGAAGGAGATCCACGAAGCCCGGGGCGGACTCTTCGCGAGCGGCTACGTGCTCGAGGACATCAAGGTCCACTGGGTGTCGAGCGACGCGCCGGACGCGGCCCGGCTGAAGGACGAGTACGAGGGCTACACGATCGGTGAGATCGCGGCGCGCGAGGGCAAGCACCCGATCGACGCGATGCTCGACGTCGCCGTCGCGGGCGATCTCAAGGTCGGCTTCGCGACGCCGCTGCTCGAGACGCCTCCGGAGTCGATGGCCGAGGTGGCCAACTCGTCGATGGCGCTGCCGGGCGTGAGTGACGGTGGCGCGCACACGAAGTTCGTGACGACCGGTCGCTACCCCACAGAGCTGCTCGGGCACTGGGTCCGTGACTTCGGGATCATGTCGTTGGAGCAGGCGCACTGGCGCCTCTCCGCCTATCCGGCCATGGCGGCGGGGTTGAAGGACCGGGGCCACCTCGCGGAAGGGCTACCGGCCGACATCATCATCTACGACCCCGCCACGGTCGACAGCGATCCGGCCGAGCGGCTCTGGGACTATCCCGCGGGGGAGTGGCGGCTCGTGCAGAAGGCCCGCGGGTACCACCACATCATGGTGAACGGCGTCGTGACCTTCAACGACGGCGAATGCACTGGGGAGACCCCCGGGAAGCTGCTCCGTCACGGACGGGCCTAGAGGAGACCTCGTGACCACGATTCCGCTCCGTGCGTTCGACGCCGACAACCACTACTGGGAGTCGTCGGACGCGTTCACCCGCTACCGCGATCCCGCCTTTCTCGACCGCGGGCTGCGCGTCGTGGACGTGGATGGCGTCGCCGTGTACCGCCTCGGCGACCGGCGGCATCCGATCCTCCCCGGGCCGGGCGATGTGCAGCCCCGCCCCCGGCCGGGTGCGTTGTACGACTACTTCGCGGGTCGCACCGACAAGGGCGCGCTCGGGGACGAGCTCACGTCCGAGCCGCCGGGCGAGCACCCCGAGTGGTTCCAGCGCGACGCCCGCCTCGCGACGATGGACGCGCAGGGCTTGCAGGCCGCCTGGATGTTCCCGTCGCACGCAGTGTGCATCGAGGGCCCGATGCAGCCCGACATCCCGGCCGCGCTCGAGGTCATCCGCGCGTTCAACCGGTGGCTCGAGGAGGACTGGGGCTTCGCCTACCAGGATCGGTTGTTCGCGGCGCCGTACCTCTCGCTCTCGGATCTCGACGGCGCGGTCTCCGAGTTGGAGTGGTGCCTCGATCACGGCGCGCGCGTCGTCACGATCCGCAACGGGCCGGTGTACACCGCCGACGGCACGGTCTCGCCGGCGGACCCGAGGTTCGACCGCTTCTGGGCCCTCGTCGAAGAGGCCGGAGTCGTGGTCGCGCCCCACGCCGGGTTCGACGACGGCTACACGCCGGTCGACGACGCCGTCGCCGAGGCCTGGGGCTACCCCCGCAGCCAGGTCGTCGCCGACGACACCGACGCGCTGAGCGCGCAGGTCCCGTTCGTGACGATGGTGATGAAGCACCGGCTCATCCACGACTTCGCCGGCGTTCTGGTGGCGCACGGGCTCTTCGAACGCTTCCCGCGGCTGCGCGTCGCCTACATCGAGAACGGCGGTACCTGGGTTCCGCAGTTGCTCCACGGCCTCCAACTCCTCGGTGCCCAGCATCCGGCCATGTTCGGGAGCTCGCCGGTGGATCAGTTCATCGAGCACTGCTGGGTCGCGCCGTTCGTCGAGGACGACGTCGACGAGCTCGCGAAGGTTCTCCCGGCGGAACGCATCCTCTTCGGCAGCGACTGGCCCCATGCCGAGGGCCTGCCGACCCCGCTCCAGTTCGAGAACGGATTGACCTCCTTCTCGGAGCACGATCGGCGTCGGATCATGTACGACAACGCAGCCGAGTTGACCTTCGGAGGTAGCCCGTCGTGAGCGCCGCATCCCTCGAGCTGCGAACCCTCACCGACGGCTTGGTGTTCGGCGAAGGCCCGCGTTGGCACGACGACCGGCTCTGGTTCTCGGACATGCACGGCGAGGCGGTGTGGACGGTCGATCTCGACGGGCACCGCGAGCTCGTCGTCGAGCTCCCGGGCCGCAGGCCGTCGGGCCTCGGGTTCCTGCCCGGCGGCGACCTCCTGATCGTCTCGATGGCGGAACGCGAGATCCTCCGCTGGGACGGTTCGGAGCTGTCGGTGCACGCCGACGTGTCGGGTCTCGTGGCCACGGCCCTGAACGACATGTTCGTGGGCGAGAACGGCAACGCCTACGTCGGCTCCTTCCCGTTGGTCGCCGAGCCGGCCGGGCCGATCGTGCTGGTCGAGCCCGATGGCGCGGCTCGGATCGTCGCGGAGGTGGTGTTCCCGAACGGCACGGTGATCACGCCGGACGGCAGGACGCTGATCGTCGCGGAGTCGTTGGGCCGGTGCCTGACCGCGTTCGACATCGACGCCGACGGCGGCCTCTCGGGCCGCCGGTTGTTCGCCGACCTTCCGGGCCGCGGTCCCGACGGGATCTGCCTCGACGCCGAGGGCGCGATCTGGGCCTCCATGACGTTGGCACGGCAGTTCGAACGCATCCTTCCCGGCGGCGAGGTCGCGGAGACCATCTCCGTCGACGGTCGTATGGCGATCGCGTGCGCGCTCGGCGGTCCCGACCGTCGGACCCTGTTCCTGCTGACCGCGAACGAGCACACCGCGGACGCGCTGCGGGGGACGCACGACGGCCGCATCGACGTGCTGCAGGTCCCGGTCCCCGGCGCGGGGATTCCGTAGGTGGCGAAGCGGGCTCAGCCCTCTTCGGCGACGAGGTGCGCGAGCCCGACCCGCATGCGGTCGGCGGTTTCCTGGCGGGCGCGCTGCTTCATCGCCGCGAACGTCGCGGGGTCGATGCCGCGCAGCCGCTCCGCCTCCGCGAGCGCAGTGGCCGTCAGCGCGTCGGCGTCCACGACGGCGTCGAGGAGGCCGGCGCTGACCGCGCCGGCGGGGTCGAACACCGAGCCGGAGATCACCGACTCGAACGCCGGCATCGGCATGCGGTAGCGGGCGAGCTCCAACGTCGCCTCGGACATGGGCGCGCCGACCGACGCCTCGTTGAAGCCGATCTTGTACGGCCCGTCGGCGCCGACCCGCCGGTCCGCGACCGCGAGCAGGGCGGCGCCGGCCCCGAGGGCGTGACCGGTGCACGCGACCACGAGCGGTCGCTCGAGCGTGAACAGCTTGACGAGCAGCGTTACCAACGCGACCCGGATCTCGCGGCGGCTCGCGGCGTCGCGCTGCAGCTCTTGCAGGTCCATGCCCGCGGTGAGGAACTTCGGCCGCCCGGTGATGACGATCGCGCCGGCGGTGGCCCCCGCCCGTTCGACGTGGTCCTTCAGCGCCGCGATCGACGCGGTGGAGAGCGCGTTGGCCTTGCCGTCGTCGAGCGTGAGGAGCGCGATGCCGTCGTCGGCGGTGGCGGTGATCAAGGCAACCGGGGTGCCAGCGCCGAGACATCGGCCGCGGTGAGCTCGCGCAGCGGGCTCTTGCGGTCAGGACGCCAGTAGACCGTGTCCTCGGTCCACGCCTCCCGGCGGAGCCGGGTCTTGTCGATCTTCAGGCTCGCGAGCTTGGGCAGATCCGAGCTGATGCGCACGAAGGTCGGGACCCACTTGGGGCCGAGATCCGACTGCTCCTCGAGGAACCGCTCGAAGTCGCCGACGGCGAACGTCGAGGGGTCGTTGATCTCGAGCGCGGCCATCACCGCATCGCCCACCGGCGCGTCCGGGACCGCGTACACGACCGCGCTGCGGGCCGGCGGGAAGCGGGAGACGATCGACTCGACGGTGCCGGCCGCGAAGTTCTCGCCGTCGACCCGCAACCACTCGTTGGTGCGGCCGGCGAAGTAGAACCAACCGTCGGCGTCGCGGTAGGCGAGGTCGCCCGACCAGTAACGGCCACCCCGGAACCGCTCGGTCGTCGCCTCTTCATTGCGGTAGTAGCCCTCGAAGCCGGCGCCGGGTTCGAGGTTCACGAGCTCGCCGGTCGCCTCGGTCGGGTTCAGGAGCTCGCCGTTCGGGCCGAAGGTCGCCGGGGGACAGGGCTCGCCGCTCTCGGGGTCGAGCACGACGATGTTGGCGTCGGCGGTTCCGAGCGCGCCCTCGGGCATCGACGGATCGCGGCGGACGATGATGACGCCCTCGGTCGATCCGTAGCTGTCGCGCACGTCCGCATCGAAGCGACGCGCGAACTCGCGGATGTCGGCCAAGGACGCTTCGTTGCCGATCGCGAGCCGAAGCGGGTTGTCGGCGTCGTCGGGCTGCGGCGGCACCGCGAGGATGTAGTTGAGGACCTTGCCGGTGTAGGTCATCACCGTCGCGCCCATGCGGCGGAGGTCACCGAGCGTCTTCGACGCGGAGAACTTCGCGCGGGTCCCGATCGGAACTCCGGCGGTCAGTGCGGCCGACAGCCCGGTGAACAACGAGCTCGAGTGGAAGAAGGGCAGCGGCGAGTAGACCGCGTCGCCCGGGCCGAGGTTGGTGACCGCGGCCACGTGGCCCCCGGTGCGGGCGAACCGGCCCTGCGTGCAGCGGACCGCCTTCGGGAAGCTGGTCGAGCCCGATGTGAAGATCAGCAGGTACAGGTCGTCGGGCTCGGGTGACGCGTCGGGGACCGTGGTGCCGAGGGCGCGGATCCGGTCCGCGTACGCCGTGCTGCCGGTGTCGAAGATGCGGTCGGGTGGCACGTCGAGGTCGAGCCCGTCGAGGAGGGCGCCGTAGGCCTCCGACATCACGATCGCCTGCGAGTCGGCGTGGCGGATCAGCCGGGCGAGCTCCTCACCGCGGTACGTCGAGTTCACCCCGACGATCACCGCGCCGCTGATGGCGGCCGCCGCGAGCCAGAACAGGTACTCGGCGGTGTTGTCGAGCAGCACCGCGATGTGCGGCGGCCGGTCGGGATCGGCGATCTCCCGCCACAACGCCGCGCGGCGCGCGGCCTCGTCGACCAGCTCGCGGTACGTCACCGTGCGGTCCTCGAAGAGCAGGGCGGGCGCGTCGCTGTCGCGGCGCCGCAGGAACAGATCGGCCGCGGTCATCGCGTCGGCTCACGCGGGAGGCCGAGGCCGCGCTCGGCGATGATGTTGCGCTGGATCTCGTCGGTCCCGCCGCCCAGCCGGAGACCCGGCGCGAACAGGAACCGCTCCTGCCACCCGCGTTCGGCGTCGCCGGCGACGGCTGCGGCGCCGAGCAGGTTCATCGCCGCGCCGGACGTGAGCCCGGCGTGCTGCGAGTACATCAGCTTGACGACGGAGCCGGCCGCCGGGTTCGCGTCACCCGCCTGCATGCGCTGGATCTGCAGGTCGAGGACCGCTTCCCGGATGTACGCCGCGGCCACCGTTTGCCGGACGAGCGGATCATCGGACCTGCCGGTCCGGCGGGCGGTGGCGATCAGCTCGCCCGCGGCTCGGGCACTGGTGCCTCCGCCGATTGCGGACCGTTCGCTCGACAGGACCGTGCG
>JADGOM010000250.1 GCA_017882925.1 Acidimicrobiia bacterium
CGATCGCGCTGTCACCCGTGCTGTTCGGCTCCGGAATCCGCCTGTTCGAGGGCGTGGACGCGGGCCGCGTGGCCCTGGAGCCGGTCCGCGCGGAGCCGACGCAGCGGGTGACCCACCTGACCTACGCAGTGCGGGAGCGGTAATTCCAGATCGCGGCGTCGGCTCCGAGCGGCGAGATCACCCGCAACGAGGCGCGGACACTCGTCGAGGCGGTCGACGACGTCACCCGTGCGATCGCGGACGCGAGCCCCGCCGACAAGGCGATCCTCTACCGCGAGCTCGGGATCGAGCTGACGTATCACCCTGATGGACGGGTCCTCGTGGAGGCCCGCCTACCGTGGGCTGACGAGCGTGTCGGAGGGGGGACACCCAACGCCCCGGGTCGGTCGCCCTCCGGCGCGGGTCCGACATGACGGTGCAGAATCCGGCGGGCCCGGCACCGGCCGGGCGACGCGGACGGGAGACGAGCGGTGGGCGAACGGGTGATCGGCATCGGACTCGTGGGCTGCGGCACCAACGGATGGGTGCACGCCCACGGGCTGGCGGCTCTGGCCGCCGAGGGGGAGATCCGGGCGGTCGCGGCGGCGGATCCGTCGCCCGACGGACTGGAGGCGGTCAACCGGCAGTGCGCCTTCGACCGGCTCCACCCCGACGGCGCGTCGGTGGTCTCGGATCCCGAGGTCGATGCCGTGCTGGTGACGAGTCCCACGGCCACCCACTCGGAGATCGTCCGGCGCGCGATCGCGCTCGGCAAGCCGGTGATGTGCGAGAAGCCGCTCGCGCCCACCTTCGCCGAGGTCGCGTCGATCTGCGCCGACGTGGCCGGGTCCGGCGTCGTGGGCCAGGTCGGGTTCCACTCCCGGTTCAACCCGATGTTCCAGCACCTCCGCGACCTCGTCGTCACCGGTGAGCTCGGCGCGCCGATCGGCTACATGCTCCGCGAAGACCAGTTCTGGCCCACGGGCGCGGTCGTGCCCGGGCACTCGTCGTGGCGTTCCGACCGGGCCCAGTCGGGCGGGGGCGCGCTGCTCGAGCACACGATCCACGGTTGCGACCTCCTGTCGTGGATCTTCGGTGCGGCGACCAGCGTCACGGCGCGCACGCGGTCGGTGTTCGGCTTCGGCGTCGAGGACCTCGCCGCAGCCACGGTGGAGCACGGGAGCGGGGTGATCGGGACCATCACGACCGTCTTCAACGGCGTGCAGGGTCGCGAGGAACGCCGCCTCGAGGTGTTCTTCGAGCGCGGGACCGTCGAGATCACCGGCGACTTCGTCATCGGCGCCCGCGAAGACGCGATGCTCATCCACCGGCCCGCCACGCCGACCGAGGTGCCGGACCTCGTGGCGTTGCGGGCCGCCTACTTCGCGACGCTCGGGATCACGCGCGACGACCTGATCTTCTACCAGTACATCGGCGACCGGGCGTTCGTCCACGGCGTGCGGTCGGGCGTGCTGACCGGGCCCGGCTTCCCGGATGCCTACGCCGCGCACGCGTTGGTCGAGGCCGCATACCGTTCCGCGGACGCGGGCGGCGCTCCGGTGCGGCTCGCCGACCTCCCCGGTTCGGCGGGCTGATCCGGGTGCGCTACTCCTCGAGGTCGAGGGGTAGCCCGAACATCGGGAAGTAGACCTCGACGTCGAGGTAGAAGACGATGCCGACGATCTCACCGTCCTCGATGTCGAGGACCTGCAGCGCCCACGCGTGACGGCCGCCATCCGGCGCCGGCTTGTACTGCCCGAACGCGGGCGCACCGTTGGCGCTCGTGGCGACGAGCCGTGAATCGCGGCATGCCGCGCCGGGACCGAGCATCCAGGTGCGGATGTCGTCGTGGCCGCGCAGCCAGAGCGCGAAGGGCGGCATCGACCACGTCGCGTCCTCGTGGATGAGCGACACCAGCGAGTCGAGGTCGTAGCGCTCGAACGCGTCGACGTACCGGTCGAGCAGTGCGTGCTGCTCGTCGTCCATCGCACCGCCGGCGTCGTCGGCGGTGAGGTCGTTGGCGGCGAGCGTGGCGCGGGCCCGTTGCAGGGCGCTGTTGACGGACGCGACGGTGGTGTCGAGGAGCTCGGCGACCTCTTCCGCCTTCCACCGCAAGACCGCGCGCAGGATCAGGACCGCGCGCTGGCGCGGCGGGAGATGCTGGAGCGCGGCGATGAACGCGAGCCGGATCGACTCCCGCTCGACCGCGAGGTCGGCGGGATCGGCGTTGGTGGACAACACCTTGCCGTCGGGGATCGGCTGGACCCAGGTCGTCTCGGCCAACGGGGCCCCGAGACTGGCGGCGGTCGGCGTGCCCGCGGGCCCGAGGTCCATCGGCCTCGCGCGCCGCTTGCGGCCGTCGAGCATGTCGAGGCAGACATTGGTCGCGATCCGGTAGAGCCAGGAGCGCAGCGACGAACGGCCCTCGAAGCGGTCGTAGCTGCGCCAGGCCCGGACCAGCGTGTCCTGGACCGCATCCTCGGCTTCGAAGCCCGACCCGAGCATGCGGTAGCAGTAGCCGGTGAGCTCGACCCGGTGCTGCTCGAGCTGCTGCTCCAGCACATCGGCCGGGAGGGTGGCGGTGACGTCGCTCATCGGGCGCTCCCTCCCCGGGCCCGGCGAGGGGCCCCGACTGTGGTCGAGCGACCATCGTAGGCAGGGGGTGTGACAGCCGACCTTGCCGCGCCGGCCTTCGCGAACCGGCTCGCTCAGCGACGCAGGGCCTCAGCGGCCGTCGGTGCTCCCGGCCGCCTGCGCGGCGACGGGCGCGGTCACGGGGGCGGTCACGACCTCGGTGCCGTCGGGGTGGTCGAGCCCCTGCTTGAACTCCCGCTGGGCCGAGCCGAGCGACCGGGCCAGCTTCGGGATCTGGGTGCTCCCGAACAGCAGGGCGACCACGGCGATCAGGATGAGGATGTCGGGTCCGATGATCTCTGCGAGCATCATGCTTCCTTCCGGCGGCGATGTCGGTGCCCGGTGAAGCCCGGGCCACCGCAGCCTCTACGAGGCCCGGTCGACGCCCGGATGTTGTCGACCGGACGAGTCCCCGGCTGCAGTAGAGATCTCTGGCAATCTCTGCCTCACGAACCGCCGCGCGGGCGCCGATGCTGTGTCTGCCGGCTTCCGGGAGGTCGCCGGGGCGCCGGTCCCGGTGTCCGCACAGCCTGGAGCGACCCGATGACGACGACTGCCGCCTCCCCGGTGGCCGAGGGCACGACCAAGGGCGGTCGCATCGCGCACTGGCGCACGTCGTCGTTCGGCCCGGCCTCGGAGGAGCCGTACCGCCGGCGCACCAGCGACTGGGTGCGGCTCACGATCGCCGCGCTGCTCATGACGGTCTTCGTCCTCCACGAGGACCACCCGTCCGAGGCCGAGGCCAACCTCTACAAGTTCTTCAACACGCTGCCCGAGGATCTCCACTCGCTGTTCGGCGGCCTGTACCGGATCGGTGCGCTGTGGGCGCT
The DNA here is from genome assembly GCA_017882925.1 of Acidimicrobiia bacterium. GTDB lineage: Bacteria > Actinomycetota > Acidimicrobiia > IMCC26256 > Chersky-534 > Chersky-534. The sequence goes on from JADGOM010000250.1 coordinate 3,444, forward strand.
CGCCCTGGTGGTGATCGCCGCGCTCGGCGCGCGGCGGTGGCGCCTGGCGCGCGACATGGCGATCGGCGGCTTCGCGTCGTGGCTCCTCGCCCGGATCATCGGCACGCTGGTCGTCACCTCCGGTTCGATCACGCACAAGTTCCACATCGTCACCCGGTTCAACGGCCAGAGCCCGTCGTTCCCGGTCGTGCGGGTGGCCATCGTCAGCGGTGTCATCTGCGTCGCGGCGCCGTACCTCACCCGCCCGGTGCGCAGGCTCGGCGGGCTCCTGATGCTCGCGCTCGCGTTCTCGTCGCTCTACCTGGGCACGGGCGGCCCGCTCGCCGCGGCCGCGGCCATCACGCTCGGATGGGGCGTCGCCGCCGCGGTGCACCTCATCTTCTGCTCGCCCGGCGGCCGGCCCACGCGCGCGCAAGTGGCGGCGGCGCTCGAGGAGCTCGGGGTCGACGCGCACGACGTGGCCCTCGATGCGGTGCAGCCCCGCGCCGGCACGCTGATGTCCGCGAACGACGGCGCGCTCGCCATCCGCGTGCTCGGCCGCGACGAGGCCGACGCCCAGCTCGTCTCGAAGTTCTGGCGGTTCATCCTCTACAAGGACCACGGCCCGAGCCTGCACCTGACCCGGCTCGAGGACGTGCAGTCCGAAGCGTTCGCCATGCTCCTCGCCGAACGGGCCGGGGTGTCGGTGCCCGCGGTGGTCGTCGCGGGGATCGCGGGCCCCGGATCCGCGCTGCTGGTCACCACGCCGCCGGAAGGCCCCGCGCTCGACACGGTCGATCCCGAGCTCGTCACCGACGAGCTGCTCGTGGCGCTCTGGAAGCAGGTCGCGGCGATGCACGCGGCGCGGGTGTCCCACGGCCTGCTCAACGCGCGCCACATCGTGCTCACCGGGCAGGGGCCGGCGATCAAGGACTTCGGATCGGCCACCGCCACCGCGGGCGAGACCGGAGCCCGCGGCGACATCGCCGAGCTCCTGGTGAGCAGCGCGCGCCTCGTCGGCAACGACCGGGCGATCGCGGCCGCGATCTCGGGGCTCGGCGCCGACACGGTGGTGGCCGCGCTGCCTCTGCTCCAGCCGGCCGCGCTCAGCCGCGAGCTGCGGCCGTCGAAGCGGGGCCCGGCGAAGGAGTTCCGCAAGCAGGTCGCGGATCTCCGCGACGGCATCGTGAAGACCACGGGCACGGAGGAGCCGCCGCTCCAGGAGCTCCACCGGGTCAGCACGACGAATCTGCTGATGGCGGTCGGCACCCTGTTCGCGATCGCCGCGCTGCTGAGCCAGGTCGGGAATCCGCAGGAGTTCTGGAACACGATCACGAGCGCCAACGTCTGGTGGATCGTCGCCGCG
>JADGOM010000047.1 GCA_017882925.1 Acidimicrobiia bacterium
CGGTGCCGATGTTCCTCGAGCCCGACGGCCGGCTCCAGGAAGCCGGCGCCCTCCTCAGCCGGGACGGGCAGGGCGTCCTCTACGGCAACGGCGACGACCCCGACCGCTTGCGATACCGCTTCCGACGCGCGGTCGACTACGGCTCCGGCGCGTGCCTGCTGATGTGGCGGGACGCCTTCCTCACCGTCGGCGGGTTCGATCCGGCCTACGGCCTCGCGTACTACGAGGACGCCGACCTGGCGCTGCGCTGGCGGTTGGCCGACCGCTTCGTCGTCTATGAGCCGCGCGCGCGCGTCGTGCACGTGCGCAACGGCTCGATGCCGCCAACCGGCGCGATGGCCGACCTCAAGGCCGCGAACCGGGCGGCTTTCCGCGAGCGATTCGCCGAGGTGCTCGCACGCCGCCCGCCGCTCGAGGATCTCGTCCACAATCCGCATCGCCTGATCGCCGCCCGGGACGCCGACCTCTTCGACCGGCTCCTCCTGGTCACCGACGCCGTCCCGGACCCCGGCAGCCCGGTCGGCCAGGTCCTGCTCACCCTCGCCCGCGACCGGGTCGACGCCCGGGTCACGCTCCTGGCCACGGGCCCGGTGTCGGCCGACGACCCCCGGGTGCTCGAGCTGCTCGCCGCGGGCGTCGAGGTCGGCGACGGCCACGACGACTGGTACGGCTGGCTCCGCGACCGCGTGGGCATGCTCTCGATCGTCGTCGTGCACGGGACCGGGCTGCACGACCGGTTCGACCCGTGGCTCCGGGCGGTGGAGCCGCAGGCGCTGCGCGTGCTCTGGCGCCGTCCGGGCGACCCCGCCGATCACCCCGCGCCCGCCGGAGCCGACGAGCTGGTCGACGACGACCTCGCCCGCGACCCGGGCCCGGTCCTCGGCCGCCTCGGCTGGGCGATGCGGACCCGCCACGCGGAGCGCAACGGCTCCGACGGGTCCGCCGCCTAAGCTCACCGGCGTCCCGACTCCCGGCCCCGGAGGCCCCACTGCAAGCCAAGGCCGCGATCGACCGCGCGAAGGGCGCGCTCCCGGACGGCACCTTCGTCGTCGGGCTCGGGCTGATCGTCGCCTCCGCCGCCGCCTACGGCGTGGTCATCATCGTCAACGCGGCCGTGGGCAACCGCGGGTACGCGGGCTTCGGCGCGTTCTGGGCCCTGCTCTTCATCTTCGGGCCCGGGATCTTCCTCCCGCTCGAGCAGGAGGTCGGCCGCGCGATCTCCCACCGGATCGTCGCCGGCGAGGGTAGCGGGCCGGTCGTGAAGCGGGCCGCGCTCGTCGGGTTCGTCGTGGCCGTGGTCTTCGCTCTCATCTTCACCGGGTCGGCCCAGGCGCTCGTCGACCACGTGTTCCACGGCAGCTACGGCCTGCTCGTCGGGTTCATCCTCGGGATGTTCGGCTTCTACGCGATGCACCTGGCGCGGGGAACGCTGTCGGGCAACGGCCGCTTCGTCCCCTACGGCGTGATGCTCGGCGCCGAGGGACTGATTCGTCTCATCCTCGTGGTGCTGCTCGCGATCGTGGGCGTCGACAAGGCCGGGCCCTACGGGATCGCGATGGGCATCGCGCCGTTCATCGCGGTGCTCGCGATCCTCATGGACCGCCACGGCCTGCTCGAGCCGGGCCCGCACTCCGAGTGGAGCGAGCTCTCGACCGCGCTCGTGCTGCTGCTGCTCGGCTCCGCGTGCGCACAGCTCCTCGCCTACGGCGCGCTGCTCTACGTCAACGTGAAGGCCGGCAACGGACACGGCGGCGTCTCGCGGTCGTTCACCAACGCGTTCTTCATCGCCCGGATCCCCGTGCTCATGTTCATGGCCGTCCAGGCCGCGCTGCTCCCGAAGCTCGCGCGCTTCGCCGCGGCCGACGCCCATCCCGACTTCCGCGCCGCACTGAAGCGCCTGGTGCAGGTGGTCGTCGGGGTCGCGATCCTCGGCACCGTGCTCGCGTGGGTGATCGGCCCGTTCGTGGGCAAGATCCTGTTCGGCGACGACAAGTTCCGGATCTCCAGCGCCGACCTCGGCGTGCTCGCGGCCGGCAGTGGCGCCTACATCATCGTGCTCACGCTGGCCCAGGCCCTGATCGCGCTCAAGGGCTACTGGCGGGCGCTCATCGCCTGGTCGTCGGGCTGCGTGGTCTTCGGGATCGCGCTCGTGGTCCTCGACGTGTCGGTCGCGCTGCGGGCGTCGGCCGGGTTCCTGATCGGCTCCCTGAGCGCCATCCTCGTGATGGGCGTGCTGCTCCTCCAGAAGATGCACGGCGCCGCGCTCGAGAGCGCCATGCCCCTCGTCGAGGCTCTCGCCGAGCACGAGGCCGCCGAGATCTAGCCACCCCCGATCGTGAGGGTGGCGAGGAACGTCTCGTAGGTGTCGAGGACGGTGTCCCAGTGGTACCGGCGCTCGGCGTAGCGACGGCCGGCGGCGCCCATCGCGGCTGCGACCTCCGGATCGGCGAGCAGCCGGTCGAGCGCGGCCTCGAACTCGGCGAAGCCGACGTAGGGCAGCGCGCCGCCGCTGCGGCGGGCCTGACCCGCGAGCACGGCACAACGGCCCTGCACCAACGCCGGCTTGCGGTGCGCCCACGCCTCCACCAGCACGATGCTGAAGCTCTCGAAGAAGCTCGGCTGCACGAGCGCGACGCTGCCGGCGAGCGCGGCGTGCTTGCGGGCCTCGCTCACGAA
>JADGOM010000251.1 GCA_017882925.1 Acidimicrobiia bacterium
CAGAAGAACATCATCGGGGAGCGCGCCCTGGGCCTGCCGAAGGAACCCGGCCCCGACAAGGACACCCCGTTCCGCGAGCTGAAGGTCGGTAACCAGCGCGCGGATTGAGGGCGGCTCCGTGCTCTAGCCCATGGTCCGCTGGCCGTCGATGGTCTCGCGGAGGATGTCGGCGTGGCCGGCGTGCTGCGCGGTCTCGGCGATGATGTGGAGCAGGACGCGGCGGGCCGACCAGCTCGCGCCGGGCTCGAACCACGGCGCCTCCGGCAGCGGGTGCGAGGCGCCCCCATCCGCGAGCAGATCGGCCGGTGGGCCGAGATCGAACCTGACGGCGACGACGCGTGCATCGTGCGCATGACCACCGACTCGTTCGACTGGCCCGCGATGGCCCTGGGCTCGACCGGCGCCGACTTCGACGTGCTCTCCCCACCCGAGTTGGCCGGGTACATCGGCGAATGGTCGGCGCGGTTCGCCCGGGCCGCGACCCGGAGCGCCATCGCGGATTGACCCGCTCCGCAGGTCCCGACTACACATTCCACTAGTTACCTAATGGAATGGAGTTCGGGGTGATCGAGTTCCGCATCGACACGCACTCGGGCGTGGCGCCCTACCGCCAGATCGTCCAACAGGTCCGCCAGGCCCTGCGCCTCGGACTGTTGGAGGAAGGCGACCAGCTGCCGACGGTGAAGGAGGTGGTCGCCCAGGTCGCCATCAATCCGAACACCGTGCTGAAGGCGTACCGCGAGCTCGAGCACGAAGGCCTCGCGGCCGGCCGGCCGGGCCTCGGCACGTTCGTCACCCGCTCCCTGGCCGACGGCTCGCTCGGCGCGCACAAGGCGCTTGCCGCGGAGCTCGGCCGGTGGCTGCAGAAGGCACGCCGGGCCGGACTCGACGACGACAGCATCGCCGCGCTGTTCGAGCGCACGTTTCGGGCGTCGATGAACGAGGACGTCGCGTGAGCACGAACACGAACGCGATCGAGACCGAGCGTCTGAGCAAGCGGTACGGGCGGCGCACCGCGCTCGACGACTGCACCGTGGCGATCCCGACCGGACACGTGGTCGGGCTCGTCGGGGCGAACGGCGCGGGCAAGTCGACGCTCCTGCAGCTCGCGGTCGGGCTGCTCGAACCGACCGACGGCACCATCACCGTGCTCGGCGGTCGACCCGGCGCGGGACCGGCGCAGTTGGCCCGGGTCGGGTTCCTCGCCCAGGACGCACCGGTCTACGGCAACCTCACGGTCGGCGACCACCTGCAGCTCGGGGAGCGCCTGAACCCGGGCTGGGACCGCGCCCTCGCCCGTCGACGAATCGAGCGCTTCGGCCTGGACCCCCGCCAACGGGCGGGGCGCCTCTCGGGCGGTCAGCGGTCGCAGCTCGCGCTGACCATCGCGATCGGCAAGCGGCCCGAGCTGCTGCTGCTCGACGAACCCGTCGCCAGCCTCGACCCGCTGGCCCGCCGGGAGTTCCTCGCCGACCTCATGCAGCTCGCGGCGGAGCATCAACCGACGGTCGTGCTCTCGTCGCACCTGCTGAGCGACGTCGAGCGGGTCTGCGATCACGTCGTCGTGCTCGCGGGCGGCCGCGTGCGCGTCGCGGGTGACGTCGACGACCTGCTCGCCAGCCACAAGGTCCTGACCGGCGCCCGTACCGTGTCCACCGCACTGCCACCGGGCCAGACCGCGATCAGCGCGAGTCACACCGATCGGCAGACCACGTTGCTCATCCGTACCGCGGGGCCGGTCCACGATCCCCGTTGGCAGGTGTCCGACGTCGGCCTCGAGGAGCTCGTCCTCGCCTACATGTCGGCCGACGTCCCGGCGCGGTCGCTCGCGGCGGTCGGCCCGTGACCTGGCTCGCGTGGCGGCAGTTCCGGGCGCAGGCCGCGCTCACCGCAGCCCTTGCGGTGGGCGTCGTCGTCGTGCTCGTCATGACCCGCCACGACCTCAGCACCTCGATCAGCCCCGGCGCGCCCACCGGCATCTACAAGCTCCTGCGACTCCTCGGGACCGGGCTCATCGGGGTCCCCGCGTTCGTCGGCGCGTTCTGGGGTGCGCCACTGATCGCCCGGGAGCTGGAGACCGGTACCCACCGGCTCGCGTGGACGCAGAGCGTCACGAGAGGTACCTGGCTCCGCACGAAGCTCGCGGTCGTCGGCGCGGTCACGGTCGTGCTCACCGCTGCGTTCAGCCTCGTCTTCACCTGGTGGTCGATCCCCTACGACAACATCGACGGCCGCATCGGCACCGCCAACTTCGGCCAACGGGGCATCGCGCCCATCGGGTACGCGTGCTTCGCGCTCGCGCTGGGCGCGCTGCTGGGTCTGGTCCTGCGGCGCACGATCCCCGCCATGGTGGCGACGCTCGTCGGCTTCTTCGTGGTGCGCTACCTCGTCCAGACGCTGGTTCGACCGCACCTGCTCCCGGCCGAGACGGTGACACGCTCGCTGGACGCCCTCCTCGGCGCACCGGGACGGAGCTCTGCCGCGAGCGGCGGGTGGATCCTGAGCCGCAGCACCGTCGGGCCGACCGGTGCGCGCGTCAACGGCATCGACCAGGCCCTCGCCCGCGCCTGCAAGCTCACCCGGGCGGATGGTCCCTCGCAGATCGCGGCGTGCGCGCGTCGGGCGGGCTTCCACGAGATCGTCAAGCTGCAGCCGGCCGATCACTTCTGGCCGCTGCAGGCCGTCGAGACCGCATTGTTCCTCGGGTTCGCGGCTGCGCTCGTCGGAGCCTGCTTCTGGTGGATCCGGCACCGCGCCGCCTGATCGCGTCCGCGATCGGGCCTGAGCGCCGCGGCCCCGATGTCAGACTGACCCCATGCCGTACCGCGCCGTGCTGCTCGACTTCTACGGGACGCTCGCCCGCGCCACCGCCTGGGGCGAGACGCCCGAGGCGATCCTGGCCGAGCACGGCTACACGCTCGACCCCGGGGTGCGCCGGCAGTGGTTCGACGACGGCTTCGACGGGCGCGAGCACCACGAGCACTCCACCAGCCGCGAGGCCTACGTCGCGTGGCAGCGGGAGCGCACCCTCGCCATGCTGCTCGAGGCCGACGTCCACCCCAGCGAGGTGGAGGCCATCATCGACCGGATCCGCCACGGGTCCGCCGGTCGGGTGATGGAGGCCTACCCCGAGGTCCCCGGCGTGCTCGCCCTGCTGCGCGGGCTCGGCTTGCCCCTCGTCGTGTGCTCCAACTGGGACTGGGACCTGGCCGAGGCGATCGACGAGTCCGGGCTCACCGGCACCGTCGACGCGCTCGTCTCGTCGGCCTGGGCCGGCGCCCGCAAGCCGCACCCGGACATCTTCACGGCCGCCCTCGCCGAGGCGGGTGTCGGTCCGGAGGAGGCGCTCTACGTGGGCGACACCTGGATTCCCGACGTCGAGGGCCCGCGTGCGCTCGGCATGCACAGCGTCTACCTCGAGCGCGACGGCCACTGGCCCGATCCGGGGTTCCCGGCCGGGACGACCCGGCCCGACGCGGTCGAGGGCGTCCACGTCGTCACCAGCCTGCGCGGGGTGCTCGACGTCATCGCGTGATTCCCGGGGAGGGGGCCCGGGTACCCTCGCGCGACCACGAGACCCGGAGGCCCGAGTGACCACCACCGCCCCGTCGCCGGCGCCGACCGCAAGCGCCGCCGAGCTCGTCCGCCGGCTCCGCCGCACGTTCGCCGGCGGCCACACCCGCAACCTCGCGTGGCGTCGCGAGCAGCTCACCCGCCTGCGCGCGCTCGTCACCGAGTGCGAGGCCGAGCTCTCCGCCGCGCTCGCCGCCGATCTCGGGAAGCCCGCCCTCGAGGCCTTCGTCACCGAGCTCGCGTTCGTGCGGGTCGAGATCGACACCGCCCTCTCCCACCTCGACGCGTGGACCGCGCCGCGGTCCGTCCGGGTGCCGTGGAAGCAGAAGCCGGGCCGGGCCAGGATCGTGCCCGAGCCGCTCGGCGTCGTCCTCGTGATCGCGCCGTGGAACTACCCGGTGCAGCTGCTGCTCGCGCCGATGGTGGCCGCGATCGCCGCGGGCAACTGCGTGGTCGCGAAGCCGAGCGAAGTGTCGGCCCACACGTCGGCCGTGCTCGCGCGCCTGATCCCGCAGTACCTCGACCCCGACGCGATCGCGGTCGTCGAGGGCGGGGTCGCCGAGACGACCACACTGCTCGGCGAGCGCTTCGACCACATCCTCTTCACCGGCAATGGCAACGTGGGCCGGATCGTCATGGCCGCGGCGGCCAAGCACCTCACGCCGGTCACGCTCGAGCTCGGGGGCAAGTGCCCGGTCATCGTCGACCGCGACGCCGACATCGACGTCGCCGCCCGCCGCGTCGCGTGGGGCAAGTACCTCAACGCGGGCCAGACGTGCATCGCCCCCGACTACGCGCTCGTGCACGCCGACGTGGAGGAGCGGTTCATCACGGGGCTCGTGCGGTCGATCCGCGAGTTCTACGGCGACGACCCGGCCGCGTCGCCCGACTACTCGCGCATCGTCAACGGGGCCCACCACCGCCGGCTCCTGGGCCTGCTGCCGGCCGGAGACCCGGATGCCGGCACCGTCGTGGTCGGCGGCACGGGCGACGAGCACGACTGGTACTTCGCGCCGACCGTGGTGCGGGACGTCTCGCCCGACGCGCCGGTCATGCAGGAGGAGATCTTCGGCCCGATCCTGCCGGTGCTCCCCGTGGCGAGCCTGCAGGACGCGATCGACTTCGTGAACGGGCGCGACAAGCCGCTCGCGCTCTACGTGTTCTCGGGCGACGATGCGGCCGTCGAGCAGGTGGTGGCGCACACGTCGTCCGGCGGCGTCTGCGTCAACCACGTGGTGGTGCACTTCATGAACGAGGACATCTCGTTCGGCGGCGTCGGCGGGAGCGGGATGGGCGGGTACCACGGGCAGGCGGGCTTCGAGACGTTCAGCCACCTCAAAGGGGTGGTGGGGCGCACGGTCAAGCCCGACCCGAAGGTCGCGTATCCGCCGTATTCGGCATTCAAGCGGGCGATCCTGCGCCGATACCTCTGAGATGCCCCTCACCCCCCGGCCGCGCCGTCGCCACTGGTCCCGAGCCCTGCTCGTCACCGCGCTCGCCACCGCGGTGGTCCTCGTCGCGTCGGCCTTCACCTCGCATCCGGCCTCGCAGATGCCGTCGACGTGGGACAAGCGGGTCCTGCCGATGGTCCAGTTCGACTCGAAGTACAAGAAGCTGGCGTTCAAGCACCCGGTGCCGATCGAGTTCCTCTCCGACAAGGCGTTCCGCAAGTCGGTGACCACCGACGTCACCAAGCTGAGCGCGTCCGACAAGCGCGACCTCAAGAACGCCACCGCGCTGCTGCGCGCGCTCGGGCTCATCAAGCCGACGGTCAACCTGCTCAAGGCCGAGAACGACCTGCAGGGCTCGTCGGTGCTCGCGTTCTACGACCCGAAGCACCAGGTCGTGAAGGTGCGGGGGACGAAGCTCGACGTCGACAAGGACGTCACCCTCGCGCACGAGCTCACCCACGCGCTCCAGGACCAGAACTTCGACCTGCAGAAGATCGAAGCCACCGCCGACAAGGCCCACCGCGGTGACGCGCTGCAGGCGCTGGAGGAGGGCGACGCGGTCGACACCCAGGACGCGTACCTCGCCACGCTCAGCAAGGCCGACCAGAACGCCTACGACAAGGCGAGCCAGGCCGACGTCCCGAGCTCGAGCCAGCTGCAGGACGTCCCCGACTTCCTCCAGATCACCGAGGAGTCGCCCTATGACCTCGGCCCGATCTTCGTCAACGTGCTGCGCGAGGTCGGCGGCGAGAAGAAGGTCAACGCGGCCTACGGCCGGCCGCCCACCGACACCAGCCAGCTCGTCTACCCCGAGCGCTACCTCGCGGGCCGGGACGCGGCCAAGGTCGAGAACCCGCCGGTCCCGAAGGGCGCCAAGGTCGTCGACCATGACACGTTCGGGTACCTCGACCTGTACCTGCTGCTCGCCACGCACGCCGATCCTCACGCCGCGTTCGCCGCCGCCAGCGGCTGGGACGGCGACTCGCTGGTGACGTACAAGGAGGCCGGCACGGGCCGCGTCTGCGGCCGGGCCGAGTTCCACGGCCGCACCGCCGCGGCGACCAAGGCCCTCTCCGCCGCGCTCACCGCGTGGGCGGGCACCGCGCCCGCCGGCAGCGCGACCGTCGGCCCGGCGAAGAACGGCAACGTGCTGCTCACGTCGTGCGACCCGGGCAACGCCCCGCAGGCCCCGTCCAACGACCTGCCGCGGGCCTACACGGTGCCCGTCGTTCGGGCCGCGCTGTTCGGCGAGCTGATCAAGGAGAAGATCCCCGCCGCGGCCGCCGGCTGCATCACCGACAAGGTGATCGCGGGCACGAGCGTCGCCGACATCAACGACCCCACCCACGCGACCTGGAACGACCCCGCCTTCGCCACGACCATCCAGGGCTACGCCCGAGATTGCGCGGCCGGCACGTAGCGCTGAGCTCCTGACCTTGACCTTGACCGGCCCAGACGCGTTGCGAAGCAACTGGGTCGACAGCTCACACGCCGAACTTGGCGTCGCGCACCCTCGCGATGGCCTCGGGGTCGCCGTCGAACTGCACGATGGCGGCGTCCTTGCGGCCGGACAGGAACAGCGTGAGCTCGCCGGCGGAGCCGCTGATCGTGACGGTCGGCGCGCCCTTGCGGATCGTGCGCCGCCGGTGGCCGACGGGGTCGATGAGCTCGAGGCCCGCGTCCTTCACCGCCCGGGCCGACATCTTCCCCGCGAAGGCGAGCCCGCTCCAGATGACGTCGTCGAGCGCAGGATCCGTGGGCCGCGGGCCTTCCCCGTTGGCGCGCCGCAGGTCTTCGTGGTGGATGAAGTTCTCGTTCACGTTCAACCGGGCGCCGGGGCCGAGCATCATCAGCTTCGGTGGCCCGGCGCGCAGGCGGGCGACCATCGCGGCGAACCCCTTGGCCTTCTCCTGGGCCATGAGCTTCTCGGTGTAGGCACCGGCCTTGCCTCCGAGGATGATCCCGGGCATCGCGCGCGGGTCGTGCTCCCGCACCACCAGGTGCGCGGCGAGATCCGCGGCCGTCCACCCCTCGCACAACGTGGGCGCATCGGGCCCGAACCGCTCGAACGAGTCGCACATCGCGGCCCGCTCCGCCAACAGCACATCCCTGTCCGTCATGCCGTCGACGGTACCGCGCTCCTCTACCGCGGCAGCCCCAATATGCGGTCGCCGATGATGGTGCGCTGCACCTCGGAGGTGCCGCCGGCGATGGAGGCCGCGAAGCTCCAGAGCCACTGGCGCGACCACTTGCCGTCGCCCGGGGTCTCGGTGGCCCCGAAGTAGAGCGGCGACGCGGGGCCGACGACCGCGGTCGCGGCCTCCGCCATGTGCTGGCTCATCGAGCTCCAGGTCAGCTTGATGATGCTCGACTCCGGCCCGGGCTGGATGCCGCGCGACAGGCGCGAGAGCGTGCCCCAGTTGAGCAGCCGCAGGACCCGCAGCTCCACGAAGCTCTGCGCCAGCGCGTCGGCGATCTCGGGGACGTCGAGGATGCCCCGCTCCGCCGCGAGCGCGTAGAGCTCGTCGAGGAAGACCTCGTGGACGACCTGCTCCTTGAACGGGAACGCGGTGCCCCGCTCGTGGGCGAGCGTCGTGTTGGCGACGGCCCAACCCTGGTTGAGCCCGCCGACGAGGTGGTCGCTCGGGACGAACACGTCGGTGAAGAACACCTCGTTGAACTCGGCCTCACCCGTGATCTGCACGAGCGGGCGGATCTCGATGCCGGGCTCCTGCATGTCGACCATCAGGTACGAGATGCCCTTGTGCTTCGGCGCCTCGGCATCGGTGCGGGCGAGGCAGATGCCCCAGCGGGCGTACTGCGCGTAGCTCGTCCAGACCTTCTGCCCGTTGAGGACCCAGCCACCCTCCACCGGGGTCGCCTTGCAGCTCAGGCCGGCGAGGTCGGAGCCGGCGCCGGGCTCGCTGAAGAGCTGGCACCAGATCTCCTCGGCCGACAGGATCGCCGGCAGCCACTTGGCCTTCTGCGCGTCGGTGCCGTGGGCGAGGAGCGTGGGCCCGGCGAGGTTGATGCCCACGCGGTTGACGGGCTGGAGGGCGCGCGAGCGCGAGTACTCCATGTTGAAGATGGCCACCTGCACCGGCGAGGCACCGCGGCCGCCGTACTCCTGCGGCCAGTGGATGCCCACCCAGCGGTCGGCCGCGAGCTTCGCCTGCCACTCGCGGCCCCAGACGATCTCCTCGTCGAGGTTGGCGAAGCGCGGCGGCAGCTCGAGGTTCTCGGCGATCCAGGTACGCACCTCGATCGCGAACGCCTCTTCCTCCTCCGAGAAGCTCAGATCCACGGGGTCGCTGCTCTCCTGAGTGACGTGATCCTGCGGAACGACACGACCCGGCTCACAGGTCCCAGAACCGTTCGCGTTGGTAGTGCACGAACGACGCGTGCAGCGCCGACTCCTCGGCCGCGTCGAACGGCCGGTACGCGGCGTCGTCGCGGCCGCGCACCAGGACCGGGTCGCCGTCGACCAGGTCGCGCCGCCACTTCTGGTGGACGAGCGACCGCTTGATGATCTTGTTGGTGCCGGTGGTCGGTGGGTTGCGCATCACGCGCACGTAGCGGGGGCGCCACTTCGGCCCGATGTCGGACTGCGCGTCGATCCACCGCGCGAACGCGACCGGGTCGAGCTCGACGCCGTCGCGCAGCACGAGTCCGGCCATCACCTGGTCGCCGGCCTGGTCGTCGGGCACGCCGTAGACGGCCGCCTGCACCACGTCGGGATGCTGCGACACCGTCTTCTCGATCGGCGCGGCCGGGAAGTTCTCGCCGTCGACCCGGATCCAGTCGGCGTTGCGGCCCGCGAAGTAGATGTAGCGGTCGGCGTCGATGTAGGCGAGGTCGCCGGTCCAGTACCAGCCGAAGCGCAGCGTCTTGGCGTTGGCC
>JADGOM010000252.1 GCA_017882925.1 Acidimicrobiia bacterium
AGATGATGCAGCACTCGCCGATGTGGCCGGGGATGCTCGAGCTCGCGCACACGATCCCGTACGACAACGCGATCGTCGGCGACGGCTCGATCCCCACCGACCAGCTCGCGGCCATCACGGTGCCGACGCTCGCGATGTACGGCGGAGCGAGCCCGGAGTGGGCGCAGGAATCGGTGGCCGCGACCGCGGCCGCGATCCCGGGAGCCCAGCTGCGGCGGTTCGAGGGCCAGGAGCACAACGCGGCGCCCGAGCTCATCGCCCCCACGCTGATCGAGTTCCTCCTCGCCTGACGCAGATCCTCAGGCGCCGTCGGCGGCCGCGTCGGCGCGGGTGGGGCCGGAGCGCCAGGCGTCGGGGTCCGCGCTGAACGACGCGAGGTCGTCGGCCAGGTCGTTGTCGACGAGCTGCTCGATCGTCACGCGCTCGAGCACGCTGCGCATGCTCGCCCGCAGCACGACCCACACCTCGGCGAGGTGCTCGGCCGCGCCCGTGTAGGCGAGGTTCTCGGGCCGCTCGCCCCGAACGGTCGCGAGGGGGCCGTGGACCGCGCGCACCACGTCGGCGACGGTGATCTCCGCGGCCGGACGCGCGAGCCGGTAGCCACCGTTGGCCCCGCGCTGCGCGATCACGAGGCCGCCGCGGCCGAGCTCGCGGAGGATCGCCTTCAGGAAGTGCTCCGGGATGTCCTGGCTCTCGGCCAGGAACTCGGCCTTCACCGGCGGGGAACCCGCGCGGACGGCGAGCTCCGCCATCGCGCGCACCGCGTAGTCGACCTTCGCCGGAATCTCCACGGCAGGAGTATTGCCGACCCGTCTCGCGATCCGGTGCTTTCGCGGCCGATCGGCGGTCAGGAACGCGCGACGGGCTGGCGGGGCTCGCCCGGCGGCCGGCCCGCACGCGACGCGGCCGACCCGCCCCGCACCACGCCGCCGTCGCCCGGGGGCCCGGACCCGTTGCCGCCGCCCCGGCGCACGGTGTCACCCGCCGGCGAGGCTCGGCGTCGCTCGATCAGGGTGACGATGAGCGTGACCAACGCGGCGGCGACGAAGGCCCAGATCAGCGTGACGATGCCGAGCCGCAGGTAGCGGCCCATACCCGTGCCCGCAACCACGCCCACCAGGTTGGCGCCGGTGATGAAGTGCTCGAGGCGCGCGGGGACGATCACCATCAGGAACGCGATCGGGATGGAGACCAGCCACACGAGGAAGCGGGCCCACCGGCCGAGGCGCGGGCCCGACGCGGCCCGGGTGGTGCCGTTGCGACGGGCGTTGCGCGGGGTGCCGAGTGGGCTGCCCGGTGGCGGCGGAGGCGTCGGCGCGACGGCCGCGACACCGGGACCCGCCGCGGCAGCCGCCGCGGCGACCGCGGCCCGGTCCATCGTCCGGGTCGAGTCGCGCGACTTCGGGGGCGCCGGCGGCTTCGGGGGCGCGGCCGACGACGCGACCGGGCGCGCGCCTTCCGGCGGCGAACGGCGGTACGCGGCCGGGACCTTGAGCACCTGGCCGCAGCTCACGCAGGCGAAGCTGCTCTTGTCGGCGACGTCGGCGAGCGGGTGTCGGTGGCCGCAGTTGGGGCATTGCAGCGCCTTGGCCACGGTCAGGCCTCTCCCGCGTCGCGGGCCGCGACGCTCGCGTGCACGAACCCGCTGAGGGCCTTGGCCGCCCGGCCGTCGTCGACGACCTCGGCCGCGAGCGCGATGCCGTCGGCCAGGCTCTCGACCCGCCCGCCGACGATCAGCGCCGCGGCCGCGTTGAGGAGCACGATGTCGCGCTTCGGGCCCGTCTCCCCCGCGAGCACCGCGTGCACGACGTCGGCGTTGGCCGGTGCGTCGTTGCCGGCGAGGTCTTCGCGGGTGGCCGGCGCGAGGCCGAGCGCCGCGGGATCGACGTCGTACGTGCGGATCGAGCCGTCGCGCAGCTCGAGCACCGTCGACCTGGTGGTCGTCGTGAGCTCGTCGAGCCCGTCGTGGCCGTAGAAGACCAGGGCGTGCTCGGCGCCGAGCTCGGCGAGGGTGTTGATCATGCGCCCCGCCATCGCGGGGTCGGAGACCCCCACGGTCCGGCGCTTGGCCCCGGCCGGGTTGGCCAGCGGGCCGAGGAAGTTGAACGTGGTGGGCACGCCGAGCTCGCGCCGGGCCGCCCCCGCGAAGCGCAGGGCCGGGTGGTAGCGGGGCGCGAAGCAGAAGCCGATGCCGCACTCCTCGATCGTCTGCTCGACGCCCCGGGGGCCGAGGTCGATGACCACCCCGAGGGCCTCGAGCACGTCGGCCGATCCGCACTTGCTCGACTGGGCCCGGTTGCCGTGCTTGGCGATGCGCACCCCGGCGCCGGCGGTGACGAGCGCGGCGAGGGTGCTCACGTTGATGGTGCCGTGGAGGTCGCCGCCCGTGCCGCAGGTGTCGACCAGCGGGATTTCGCCCTGCACGTCGACGTGCTCGCTGTAGCGGAGCATCGTGCGCACGAGCGCGGCGAGCTCCCCGGGCGTCTCGCCCTTGGCCCGGAGCAGGAGTGCGAACCCGGCGATCTGGGCGTCGGTGGCGCGGCCTTCGAGGATGACGCTCAGCGCGGCCTCGGCGATCGCGGGCTCGAGCTCGTCGCCGCGCAGGAGCGCGGCGAGCATCCCGGGCCAGAGGGCGGCGACGTCGGTCATCGGGTCAGTCCCACCAGAGGTCGTGGTCGAGCACGCCGCGTGCGATCAGGCCGAGCTGCACCTGCGTCGTCCCCTCGACGATCGTGAGCTGCTTCGCGTCGCGGTAGAAGAGCTCGAGTGGGTGATCCTCCATGTAGCCGGCGGCGCCGAGCATCTGGAGCGCCTCCCCGCTGACCTTCACCGCGAGCTCGGTCGCGTAGTACTTGGCCATCGAGAGAAACGGGACCCACTCCTTCGTGTACTGCCCACGGTCCGCGAGCCATGCGGAACGATACGTGAGGAGACGGGCCGCTTCGATCTCTGCGGCCATTTCCGCGATCTTCCACTGGATGCCCTGGAAGTCGGCGATGTGCTTCCCGAAGGCCGCGCGCTCCTGCACGTAGTCGACCGCGTACATGAGCGCGCCCTCCGCGAGGCCGATGCCACGCGCCGCGACCACCGGCCGCATCGCGTTGAGGCCCAGCATCGCGAGGCGGAAGCCGCCGACCTCGCCGACGATGTTGCCCTTCGGCACCCGCACGCCGTCGAGGATCAGCTCGCCGGTGTCGACGCCCTTCACGCCCATCTTCCGGTCGGTGCGCCCGACGGAGACGCCCGGCCACGAGCGCTCGACGATGAACGCGCTCACGCTGTCGTGGGCCCGGGAGTCGGGGGCGCCGGTCTTGGCGAACACGCAGTACCAGTCGGCCTGGCTCACGCCGGACATCCAGCACTTCGTGCCGGTGAGCACCCAGTCGGACCCGTCGGCCTCGGCCCGGGTGCGCATCCCCATCACGTCGGATCCGGCCTGGGGCTCCGAAAGCCCGAACGCGGCGCGCTGCTCGCCCGTGGCGATCGGCCGCACGTACTGCTCCTGGAGCTCCGGGGTCCCCGCGATCAGCAGCGGGCCGGCCGGGAGCCGCGTGAGGAGGAGCATCAGCGCGGCGGCGTTGGAGTACTTGGCCACCTCCTCGATCGCGAGGACGAGGCCGAAGATCCCGGCCCCGGAGCCGCCGAGCGACTCCGGGATGCACAGACCGGTGAGCCCGGACGCGACGAAGAGGTCGAACAGATCCTGCGGGTACTCCTCGGTGGTGTCGATCCCGCGGGCCCGGGGGGCGACCCGCTCGCGTGCGAGCTTGCGCACGCTGGCCTGGAGCTCGGCTAGCTCGGGGCTGAGGTCGAAGTCCATTGCGGCCGAATGCTACCGGCGGCGGCTCGAAAAGCCGGGACGCCCGGGGCGTCGACCGGAGCGTGCGTCAGGCGGACTTGCGGCGGCGGCGCAGGATGCGGCGGCGCTCCCGTTCGGTGAGCCCGCCCCACACGCCTTCCTTCTCCCGGCGGGCGAGGGCGTGATCGAGGCAGACCTCCCGGACCGGGCAGGCGTTGCAGATCTCCTTGGCCGCTTCCGCGGCGCTCTCGTCCTCGGACACCGGATAGAAGATCGCCGGATCCACGCCACGACAGCGGGCGGACTGGCGCCACAACACGTTCATCGTCTCCACATCCTCGCTCGCCTCGGGAGAGGGTTTTCCAGTGGCTGCAACGTCAATTCCTTCGGACGTTGTTCCCTCCGACCTGAGCACTTGGTGCCCCGGAGGGGCCCCTGACCAGGCCGCACGGCCTGTGCGGGCGGGGAATTGCGACCTTGGGATTCTCCGGGCGACGCCTACGATGACGGGATCTTGGACCCCGTCGCGCCCTCCGCCAGCACGTCCCGCCACCGGCTCGCGTTCGCAGGGGCGGCCCTCGCGACCGTCCCCGGCCTGCTCATCCGGGCCTCCGGGGCCTCGCCGGAGCACTGGATCGCGGCCCTGGTCTTCGGCCTGGCGGTGGTGGGCGCCGCCTTCCTCCTGGCCTGGGGCGCCGAGGTCCTCCAGCTCGACCTCTCCCAGGGCCTGTCGATCGCGATCGTGGCCCTCATCGCCGTCCTGCCCGAATATGCGGTCGATTTCGTCTTCACCTGGAAAGCGGGGCAGAACCCGAAGGAATACGCCCCCCTCGCCCTGGCCAACATGACCGGGAGCAACCGGCTCTTGATCGGTATCGGGTGGCCGCTGGTGGTCTTCATCGCGGCATGGAGAATGCGGTCGATCGCGAAGCGAAAGGGATATGAGGGCGAGCTCGACACCGAGGTCCACCTGGAGCGCTCGCACTCGGTGGAGATCGCGTTCCTGCTGATCGCCACCCTCTACTCCCTGACCCTGCCGCTGAAGCGCACCCTCACCCTGTTCGACGCCGCGGTGCTCGTGGCGCTGTTCGGCGCCTACATGATCCGGATCTCGCGGGCCCCGGCCGAGGAGCCCCACCTCATCGGGCCCCCGCTCGCGCTCGCGGTCCTGCCGGCCCGGCAACGCCGGCTCGCGGTCGGCTTCCTGCTCGTGTTCGCGGCCGCGGTCATCCTCGTCTGCGCCGAGCCGTTCGCCGACTCGCTGGTGCAGACGGGCGAGGAGTTCGGGTTCAGCACCTTCCTCCTGGTGCAGTGGCTGGCGCCGCTCGCGTCGGAGGCGCCCGAGCTGCTGATCGCGGGGATGTTCGCCTGGCGGCTCAACTCGCAGGCCGGCCTGGGCACCCTCGTGTCGTCGAAGGTCAACCAGTGGACGCTGCTCGTGGGCACGCTGCCGATCGTCTACGCGGTGTCGTCGGGCGCGCTGCACGGGCTCCCGCTCGACGCGCTGCAGCGGGAGGAGCTCTTCCTCACCGCGGCCCAATCGGCGTTCGCGGTGGCCGTTCTCGCCAACCGGAGCATCAGCGTGAAGGAGGCCATGACCCTGTGCGGCCTCTTCCTCGCGCAGTTCGTGGTCGGCGCGGTGCTGCCCGACCACCTGCACGAGCTCGAGCGCATCGGCGTCGGCATCCTCTACCTCGTGCTCGCGGCGGGGATCCTGTTCCGGAACCGGGGCGTGTTCGGCCGACTCTTCCACGATGGGCTCAGCACGCCGGTCGCCGAGATGGTGCGCGAAGACGAGGGTGACCGCCGCCCCGCGAGCACGGCCGCGTTCGAGGCCCTGATCGACGAGCGGCAGTCGTGACGTTCTCGGTTGCGGGCCGGCTCGCCGCGATCGACCGGCTGGAGCGCGACGAGTACGACGTCCTCGTCGTCGGCGGGGGCATCAC
>JADGOM010000253.1 GCA_017882925.1 Acidimicrobiia bacterium
AGCAATCGGCTGTTAACCGATAGGTTGAGAGTTCGAGTCTCTCCCCCGGAGCAATGACGGAACCAGTGCACGTCGATCGACTCGTGGGCCAGCTCGGGTATCTCTTCGAGGACCGGCCCGAGCTGCGCAAGGCCTCGGCCGCCGAGCTGCGTGATCTCCTCGATCACGACGACCGGTTCGCCCGGGCCCGGGCCCAGGCCCCGCTCGAGTCCGACGCCCAGGTCGCGGAACGCGCCGCCGGGCTCGAGTCCCACGTCACGCTCGAGGCCGTCGAGCAGGCCCGGTCCCGCGTCCCCGACGACGACTGACCGCGCGGCCGACCCGGCCCGGTAGTCTCCCGCCGTCGGCGCCGAGCCGGACCGCCGGGTCCGCGACGTCGGGGCACGAAGGGGACGCCGTGACCGATCCGCAGGGAGCGCAGCCGCGCGGGGCGTTGTCGGGGATACGGGTCTGTGACCTGAGCGGCCAGCTCGCCGGCGCGGGTTCCACCCGGTACCTCGCCGCGTTCGGGGCTGAGGTCATCCGGGTCGAGGATCCGGTCACGCAAGGTGGCTGGGACATCGTGCGGGGTGCGATCCCGCACGTCGACGAGCGCACCGGCATCGAGATGGGCGGCGCCTTCAACAGCCACAACGTGGGGAAGCTCGGGGTCACGATCGACCTGCGCACGGAGAAGGGGAAGGACCTGCTGCGGTCCCTCATCCGGGTGTCGGACGTGGTCACGGAGAACTTCGCCGCCGGCGTGTTCGCGCAGCTGGGCTTCTCCTACGAGGAGCTGCAGGCCCTGCGGCCCGACATCATCTACGTGTCGAACTGCGGGTTCGGCCAGACCGGCCCGTACTCCTCGTTCCGCACCTGGGGCCCCACCATCCAGGCCTGCTCCGGGCTGTCGTTCATGACCGGGCTCGCCGGTCACGAGCCCGCCGCCTGGGGCTATTCGTACATGGACCACATGGGCGCCAACTACATGGCGCTCGGCGTGCTGGCCGCCGTCGTGCACCGCAATCGGACCGGTGCGGGGCAGTGGGTCGACATGTCCTGCTGCGAGGCGGCGGCGACGCTCACCGGCACCGACATCCTCGACGCCGACGTGAACCGGCGGCCGAAGCGCGCCCCCGGTTCGGTCGACTCGAACCGGGCCGAGCACCGACCCATGGCGCCGCACGGGATCTATCCGGCGTCCGGCGACGACGAGTGGCTCGCGATCGCGTGCCGGGACGACGCCGACTGGGTTGCGTTGTGCCGCGTCACGGGCAAGGGATGGGAGTCGCGGGCGGAGTTCCGGACCGCGGCCGATCGCCTGGCCGCGCAGGACGAGCTCGACGCCGAGGTGGGCGCGTGGACGCGGAGCGGTGACCGGTTCGCGATGGCCGACGGTCTGATCGCGGCCGGGGTACCGGCGGCGGTCGTGGCCCGGCCGGAGGATCGCATCGAGCACGATCGGGTCACGGCCGACTGGGGGCTGTGGCCCGAGGTCGAGCATCCGATGATCGGCCGGGTCCGCGTCGACGGGCTGCCCGTCCACCTGTCGCGCACCGACTGGGTCATCGACCGGCCGGCGCCCTGCCTGGGCCAGCACAACGACTACGTGATGGGCGAGGTGCTCGGTCTCTCGCGGGAAGCGATCGACGCGCTCGCCGCGGAGGGGGTGCTGTGAGCGTCGAGGCGGATGCACCGGGGCCGCTGCAGGGGCTCCGGGTCGTGGAGCTCGCCAGCGAGCACGCGGCGGCGGCGGGAAAGCTGTTCGCCGACCTGGGCGCCGACGTCGTCCTGATCGAGCCGAGGTCGGGCCACCCCGCGCGCGCGATCGGGCCGTTCCTCGACGACGATCCCGGGCCGGAGCGCAGCCTCTGGTGGTGGAACTACAACACGTCGAAACGCGACATCGCCCTCGACCTCGACGACCCGGTCGAGCGGGTGATCCTCGACGGGCTGGTCGACCGGGCCGACATCGTCCTCGAGGCGGAGCCGCCGGGCTCGCTCGCGACCCGCGGGATCGACCGGGCCCGGATCATGGCCGGGCGGCCGGAGCTGATCTGGGTCTCGGTGACACCGTTCGGCCAGGAGGGCCCGCGACGCTTGGATCCGGCGACCGACCTGACGCTCATGGCCGGCGCGGGGCCGGTGTGGAGCTGTGGGTACGACGACCACTCGTTGCCGCCGGTCCGGGGCGCGGGGAACCAGGCCGCCAACGTCTCGAGCGTGCACGCGGCCATGGCCGCGCTCGTCGCGCTGGTCGAGCGCGGCGCGTCGGGGCTCGGCCAGCACATCGACCTCAACATGCACGCGGCGCTCAACGTCACGACCGAGGTCAGCACCGTGCACTGGCTGGTCGCGCGCGAGACGGTGCAGCGCCAGACCGGCCGCCACGCGTTGCCGTTCATGACGGCTCCGACCCAGATCGAATCGGCGGACGGCGGGTACGTGGTGCTCGGCTTCCCGCCGCGCGCCGCGTCTTCGTACCAGTCGATCCTCGATTGGCTCGAAGAGCTCGGGCTCACGGAATCGTTCCCCGACCACGTCGTCCTCCAGCTGGCGGTCGACCGCGGCGGCGTCACGATCACCGACCTCGGGCGCGATCCCGTGGCGGTCGAGTGCTTCAACGCAGGACGGGACGCCATGGCGCTCATCGCCGCGAATCTCGGCGCCTACGAGTGCTTCGAGGGCTTCCAGCGCCGGGGCATCGTGTGCGGGATCCTCTACGCGCCCGAAGACATCGCGCACGATCCGCACTTCGAGGCCCGGGGCTTCCCGACTCCGGTCCACCACGAGGATCTCGACCGCACCTTCACGTATCCCGGGGCCCCGGTCGTCTTCACGGGGACCCCGTGGCGGATCGCCTCGAGGGCTCCGCATCTCGACGAGCACCGGGCCGAGATCCTCGCGACGCTCGAATCGGACCGTTGACCACCCCGAACCGCGCCTGGAGCACCATCGACGTGTCGGTCGACGGCCCCGTCGCGCACCTGCGCTTCGACCGGCCCGAGCAGCACAACTGCGTGACGGCCGAGATGGTCGACGAGATGCACGCCGCGCTCACGGGACTGGCCGACTCGCCGTCGGTGGCCGTGGTCGTCCTCACCGGCAACGGCCGGGCGTTCTGCCCGGGCGCCGACCTGAGCGGATCGGGGGGCGGCGGCCCCGCGACCATGCCTGCGCTCGAGGTCTACCAGTCCGCGCGCCTGCTGCACGAGATGCCCCAGGTGACCGTGGCCGCGGTCAACGGTGGCTGCGCGGGCGCCGGCTTCGCGTGGGCGTCGGCCTGTGACCTGCGGGTCGCGTCGAGCCGGGCCCGCTTCTCGACCGCGTTCCTCGACGTCGGGCTGGCGAGCGAGCTCGGGTTGTCGTGGACGCTGCTCCGGAGCGTCGGCGGCGCCTGGGCCCGCGACATCAGCTTCTTCCCGCGCAAGCTCACCGCGGACGACGCGCGGGCGATCGGCTTCGTGACGCGCGTGTTCCCCGACGAGTCGTTCGCCGCGGCCGTCGACGGGCTGGTCGCCGAGCTCGGCGCGCGCCGGTTGGGCGCGCTCCGGGACCTCAAGGCCAACTTCCTCGCAGCCGAGCGGATGGAGCTCCGCGAGTACATCGAGCTCGAGTCCGTGCGGCACCAGGCCGCGTTCCGGGAGCCCGGCACCCCCGGAACTTCTTAGGCGCCGCCACAGCACCGGATCGGTGCTCTGGCGGCGCCCGAGAGATCAGCGCGCTACGGCTTGAGGGCGACCTCGACCTCGATCTCGACCGCGCCGCCGCGGGGGAGCGCGGACACGCCGATCGCGGAGCGGGTGTGGCGGCCCGCGTCACCGAGCACCTCGACGAGGAGCCGGCTCGCGCCGTCGATGACCGCGGGCTGCTGCGCGAACCCGGGAACGCACGCCACGAACCCCAGCAGCGTCATGACCCGCTCGATGCGGTCGAGCGATCCGAGCTCGGCCTTCAGGACCGAGAGCGCGTTGAGCGCCGACCAGCGGGCGGCCTCGAAGCCCTGCTCGACCGTGAGCTCGTTGCCGAGCGTGCCCGGGTTGACGATCACGCCCTCGAGGTTGCGGGGGAGCTGCCCCGACGTTCGGCACGTGTCGCCGTGCACGATCACCGAGTCGAGCGGCTCGTGCGGGAAGTAGGGGCCGGGGAGCTCGAGGCCGAGCTCGAGGAGGCGTTCGTCGATCGTGGAGGGCATGGCGGGTCCTTGGCTCGGGGTTCGGGCGGATGGTGCACGGCGCGGGTTGCTGTGCCCCGGGTTGTCACTCCGCGGCGAGCACCCACTGCAGGCCACCGACGAGGTGCTGCAGGTAGGTGGGGCTCTCCCAGGCGCTCGGGAAGTGCCCGAGGCTGGTGGAGAACACCCGGCCCGCCCCCTCGGTGAAGCACCAGGAGAGCGGGAACCCCTCGGGCGGCTGCTGCACGCCGGGGCGGTCGAGGTCGAGCTGCTCGGGCGGGACGCGGAGCAGCACGTGGGCGTCGGGCCGGATCTCCCGGAACTGGTACACCTCGTCGGTCCACGCCCAGGTGGGGCCCAGGTGGCTCGTGGCCGGGTGCGCACCGTCGACGACCTCGATCTCCATGGCCTGGGTCCACGGGTGGCCGTTGAAGCGGGCGCCGACGACGTCGCGGTACGCGGGCCAGGAGTAGCAGGCGTCGGTGGCGGAGTGGATCGCCACCACCGCGAGCTCGCCCGCGCGGAGACGCTCGACGATCGTCGCCCGCTGGTCGTCGCTCCACGGCGTCTCGCCGATGGTGAACAGCGCGAGGGCCCGGGCCGACTCGAGCACGCCGGCGGGGATGTCGCGGACGTCGGGCACCTGGATGGTGCTCAGCCCGGCG
Organism: Acidimicrobiia bacterium; assembly: GCA_017882925.1. Lineage (GTDB taxonomy): Bacteria > Actinomycetota > Acidimicrobiia > IMCC26256 > Chersky-534 > Chersky-534. Next base: position 4,819 of record JADGOM010000253.1, read on the forward strand.
ACCTCGGCGACCTGCGCCACGCCCACCGCGGCCTGCTCGAGCACGCCGTGCACGCCGGCCGGCCCGGTGGCGTAGGGCGCGACCTGGGTGACGGACAGGAGCGGGCCCGGCATCAGTGGTTCGTGTAGTCGACCGGCGGTGCGTCCTTCAGGCCGATGGCGAACGTGAAGCCGCGCACCGATGCGTGGTCGGTGGTGGGCCGGATGCTGTGCACCGCGTCGGGCGGGATGTGCACGAGGTCGCCCTGGGTGACCACGCGTTCCTCGTCCTCGATGACCATGAGGCCCTTGCCCGACACGATGTAATAGAACTCGTGCGTGGGGTGGTGGTGCGGGTCGACGAGACCGCCGCCCTCAACCTCCCACTCGCTGATGAGCTCGAGGAAGCCGCCTTCGGTCTCCTCCTTCATCTCGCGGGGCTGGATGAGGTACCAGACCGGAACGGTGCCGTTGTGCTCGACGACCGGGGCCACGTCGGCGATCGTGCGTACGTCCATCTCTGCGTCTCCTGGGTTCCTACGGGCGGGCCGGGTCAGTGGGACGTGTAGTCGATCGGGGGTGCGTCCTTCACCGCGACCGCGAAGCAGAAGCAGTGGATGCCGGCGTTGTCGGAGGCGGGGCGCAGCGTGTGGACCTTGTCCGGCGGGATGTAGACGAGGTCGCCCTGCGAGATGGGGCAGTCCTCGCCCTCGATGGTCATGATCCCCTTGCCCGAGGTCACGTAATAGAACTCGTGGGTGGGGTGGGAGTGGGGGTACACGTAGCCCCCGGCCTTCACCTCGAACTCGTTGGCGAGCTCGAGGTAGCCGCCCTGGGTGATCTCCTGCATCTCGCGGGGACTCACCAACCACCAGACCGGCACGGTCCCATTGTGCTCGATGACCGGCGCCACGCCTTCGATCGAACGAACGTCCACAAGGTCCCCTTCCCCGCCGCCGGTGTGCGCGTCGTATCCTGACGCTCACGTCAGCCTAGCCGGAGGCCTTTGGATGTCGACCACGACCGAGCGCACGCACACCCTCACCGCGGTGCCGCTGACCGCCGAGAACTGGGCCCCGTTCGGACAGATTCCGGTCAAGGACACCGAGCCCGTCGACCCGGTCCACCTCGAGTTCACCCGTAACGACATGCACTTCAACTTCATCGGGCACCAGTGGAGCGAGCTCGAGGTGGAGGACGGCGCCCCGATCTGCGACCTCCTCAACCGCCACGACACCCACACCCAGACCCTGATGTCGATCGACGTCGACGGGATGCTCGTGGTGGCGCCGAAGGAGGTCGACTTCTCCGACCCCGCGCACGTGGACACGATGCGCGCGTTCCTCATCCGGCCGCTCCAGGCCCTCAACCTCGAGCTCGGCACCTGGCACTGGGGGCCGTTCCCGTTGGGCCCGGGCGAGATCACCCTCGCCAACGTGCAGGGCAAGGGCTACCGCACCGACAACCTCATCGCCTACGTGCGCCGCGACCTCCGGGTGCGCTGCCCGGTGGTCTGGGACCCCAGCTTCTCAGTGGCCCACGAGGGTCTTGGCGCGATCAGGCGGGCTTGACGCCGAGCAGCTCGAGCGCCTGGGGCCAGTAGCGCTCCGCGATGTCGTTGAGCTCGTCCTCGGGCAGCGCCTCGAGCGGGTAGGGCATGACGAGCACCTTCAGGTCGCGGTGGCCGAGGAAGTTGGCGACGTTGTGCCCGTGGGTCTCGAACTCGGTGGTGACGACCGCGACCGACGCCTTGGCCTGGTCCTCGACCTCCACCGCGTCGGTGATCGTGAACGACGTGCAGGAGCCGCAGGTGCCGAGGCCGATGAACGCGCCGTCGACCTGACCCGCGAAGTCTTCGATCTTCTTCTTGTCGCGGGCGCGGCCCCGGCCGGTCTGGCCGCCCGCGTCGACCTGGATGGTCGTCGCGCCGGCGGCCTCGAGCTTCCGCTTCCAGACCTCGGCGATGATGCGCCACGAGCGCCACGCGGTGTCGGTGCGCAGGCCGATGGTGGTGCCGGCGAGGGGCTTGTCGAGGGTGTAGCTCGGCGCGCTGACGTCGGGCGCCTTCGGTGCCGTCGGCCGTCGGATCAGGACCGTGGACCCAGCTGCTGCCATCGTGTGATTCCCCCTCGAAGTACCCGTCGCGGCGGGTGCCGCCGCGCCCACCCTAGGCCGCGTCGCCCGGGCCGATCACCCCGCGTCGGCGACGCCCATCGAGATCAGCTCGGGCAGCAGCTCGATGATCGGGAACTCGTTCATCGACGTGCGCCGGAAGGTGCGTTCGCCGCCCCGGCTGACGTCGGCCCGCGCGTGCTGCAGCGCGACGTTGTCCCAGAGCATGAGGTCGCCGACCCGCCACCGGTGCTCGTAGACGTGGGGCTCCGAGTAGAGGTGGTCGAAGACGTCGTCGAGGAGCTGCTCCGACTCGGCCGGGTCGAGGCCCTCGACGCTGTGCGCGTGCAGGTCGGTGACGTAGAGCACGGTGGCACCGGTGCGGGGGTGCTCGAACAGGATCGGACGGGTGACGCGGGGGTCGGTGTCGGCCACCGCGACCTCGCGTGACTTGGCCGACGGCTCGTCGGTCGAGAGGGGCAGCACGTGGTGCACCGAGCGCCCTTCGATCCGGGCGCGCAGCCCGGGGGGCAGGCTGCGCGCCGCGGCCACACCGCTCGCGAACCGGGTGCTGGTGCCACCCTCGGGGATCACGAGCGCGTACAACGAGATGCCATGGACGGGGGAGCGGGTGAACGACAGGTCGGAGTGGAACGGCAGGATGCCGCTGCCGCCGCCGCCGTCCTTCATCTCCACGTTGGAGATGAAGGCGGAGTGCCGCCCCTGCCCGAGGTCGTCGACGAGGGGGCCGAAACCGGCGACGAACGCCTCCTGGTCCGAGTCGTCGATCACCTGATCGCGGAACAGGAGCAGGTGCTGGTCGGCGTAGGCCCGGCGCAGCACCGCGAGGTCGTCGGCGGCGACGGGTGCG
>JADGOM010000048.1 GCA_017882925.1 Acidimicrobiia bacterium
CGCGCCCCGGCGGCGTGTCACAATCACGCCCTTATGCGCCCCTCCCCCGTGGATCGGACGGCCGCGGATCGCCGGCGCGGGTTGCGGCTCTTCGCCGGCCAACGGGACGAGCCCCGGGCCCGGCGGGCCACCGACGTGCTGCTCCTCGTGGCCGCGGCGGTGGGTCTGGCGCTCCTCAGTCTGATCGCGGTGCCCCCGGCGGGCTTCGAGCGGGCGACGATCACGTTCGTCCGGAGCATCCCGGGCGGGTTCGACGGCCTGTGGCAGCTCGGCGTCGATCTGCTCACGGTGTTCGCGGTGGCCGTCGCGGTCGCGTGCGCGGTCCGGCGCCGGTGGTCGGTCCTGCGCGACGTGCTCCTGGCCGGGCTCGTCACATCGGCGGTGGCGGCCGGGCTCGATCGCGCCGTCCACGGCTCCTGGGCCGGAGGCTGGACGTCACTCCGGGGCGTGGAGCCCACCGTCTGGTTCCCACCGCTGCGGCTGGCGATCACCGCCGCGGTGGTGATCGCGGCGGCGGCGCACGTCACCCAGCCGGTCCGCCGAGTGGGCCGGTGGCTGGTCGTCGTCGGCGCCGCGTCCACGGTGCTGCTCGGGCTCTGCGGCCCGGTCCCCGCGATCGCGGGCCTGCTCGCGGCGGTCGCGGGCGCGGCCTCGGTGCACCTCCTGTTCGGGTCCAGCCGCGGCCGCCCGGGCCTGGCCGACGTCGAGGCCGCGCTCCTCGGCCTCGGCATGCCGGTGCGGTCGCTGGGCGCGGCCCAACGCCAGCGGACGGGCATGTTCCTCGTCGACGCGGTCGACGAGTCGGGCGGCCCGCTCGTCGTGAAGGTACGCGGCCGCGACGCGTCCGACACCCAGCTCCTCACCACCGCGTGGCGCACCGTCTGGTACCGGGAGGCGGGCGCGCCGCGATCGTTCGGGCGGCTGCAGCAGATCGAGCACGAGGCGTTCCTGACGCTGCTGGCCGCGCAGTCCGGCATACTCACCGCCGGCGTCGTCACCGCGGGGGCGACCGTCGACGACGACGCGCTGCTCGTGCTCCGACCCGTCGGGGAGCCGCTCGACGCCAGGCCCGAGTGGTGGTCCGGACCGCGCGTCGAGCAGGTGTGGGACGGCGTCGGGCGGCTGCACGCGATCGGCCTCGCGCACGGCCAGATCGACGACCGCCACCTCGTGGTCGACGGCGACGCGACCGGCCTCCTCGACTTCGGCGGCGGCACGGTCGCGCCGAGCCCGCAGCAGCTCCGGACCGACGAGGCCCAGACGCTCGTCACCACCGCGCTCGCGGTGGGGCCCGAGCCCGCGCTCGCCGCCGCGCTCGCGTACCTCGGGCCCGGGGGCCTCGCGGCCGCCCTGCCGTTCGTGCAGCCGACGGTGCTCACCACCCATCAGCGCGCGCAGGCGCGCGACGGCGGGCTCGACCTCGACGAGCTCCGCGGCCGGGCGGCCGAGCTCGCGGGCGTGGAGGCGCCCGAGCTCCAGCGGCTGCGGCGGGTCAAGTGGAGCTCGATCGTGCAACTCGCGCTGCTCGTGGTCGCGTTCCTCGCGCTCTCCTCGGCGATGGCCGGGATCGACCTCGAGCACCTCGGCCAGCAGCTCAACGACGCCAAGTGGTGGTTCATCGCCGTGGGCTTCGTCCTGGCCCAGACCCCCCGCCCTGCGCAGGCGATCTCCACCATGGGCGCGTCGCCCACTCCGATTCCGCTGGGCCCGCTCTACGCGCTGCAGCTCGCGTCGTCGTACCTCAACCTCGCGGTGCCGAGCAGCGCCGGGCGCATCGCGGCCAACGTCCGGTTCTTCCAGCGCCACGGCCTGGCAACGGGCGCCGCGTTCGCGGTCGGGGTGCTCGACGGGACCGCCGGGTTCCTCGTGCAGCTCGGCCTCCTGTTCGGGTTGCTCCTCCTGACCCCGGCGTCGATCGACGTCGACCTGAGCGGCGCGGTGCCGAGTGGGCTCACGCAGCTCGTCCTCCTGATCGTCGCGTTCGGCGTCGCGATCATCGCGGTGCTGTTCGCGGTCCCGAAGTGGCGGCGACGGATCCTCGCGACCGCGCGCGAGCTCTTCACCGACGCGCTCGACGCGGCCCGCGGGCTGCGGTCACCGCGCCGCGTCGGCATGCTGTTCGGCGGCAACCTCGCGGCCGAGATCCTCTTCGCCACGACGCTGGGGGCGTTCGCGGCGGCCTTCGGCTTCCGCATCGGGCTGATCGAGCTGCTCTTCATCAACGTGAGCGTGTCGTTGCTCGCCAACTTCCTCCCGATCCCGGGCGGCATCGGCGTCGTCGAAGGGGGCCTCACCCTCGGGCTCGTGCGCGCCGGCATGCCCGAGGAGACCGCGTTCGCCGCGGTCATCCTCTACCGGCTCTCGGTCTTCTACCTCCCACCGCTGTGGGGCTTCTTCGCGCTGCACTGGCTGGAGCGGAACAAGCACCTCTGAGCCACGACCGACCGACGACCCGCGGCGACGCGGATCAGCCGCGCTGGAACGTCGCCGCGATCGTCCCGCCCGGGCGGAGCAGCTCGAGCGTGGTCGGCGTGACCCGGTACGCGGTGGCGAGCTGCAGCGCGGCCAGGTAGTGCTGCTCCTGGGTCTGGACGGCCGCGTCGGCGCACGCCATCAGGGTCGACACCAGGGGGCCGATCTTGATGGTCGCCGAGCCGGAGAGCGTGTAGTCACCGGTGAAGCCGTTGCAGCCGCCGTTCCCCGACAGGTGGCCGTCGGCGAACGTCGCGGTGGGCGTCGACCCGGTGATCACCGACTCGATCGCGGTCCCCGTGTAGTAGCTGGTGGCGTTCCAGTCGCCGGCGATGGCCTTCGCGCCGTCGATCGCGTCGTAGACGAGCAGGGTCTTGCCGCCCGCGCCGGAGAGGGTGAGCGTCGACCCCTTGATCGCGAAGGTCGTCACGCGCGGAAGGCGGGCGAGATACGCGGTCTCGACGGCCGTCGGCCCGGCTGTGCACGCGATCCGGGTGCTCGCGATGTCGGGGCCGATCGTCAACTTCGCGCCGTCGACCTGGTACCTCCCGCGGTAGGTGTTGCAGCCGCTGTCACCGGTCACGCTGCCCCCGGCGAACTCCGCGGTGACGGCGACGCCCGTCGTCGGCACCCCGAGGTCGGTGGCGGAGGCCAACACCCACTGCGTTCCCACCAGCGGCGTGCCCGAGGTCGACCCGCTGCCCGACGACCCCGACTTCGAGCTGCTGCTCCCGCACCCCGCGACGACGAGGGCGAGGATCCCGAAGACCGCGCCGCAGCGCAGCGTGCGATGCGTGTTCACCAGAACCATCCCGAGGGCCAAGACGAGTCGGAGCGGGCGCGGTCGGCCGGCGACCAGGATCCCGGACGTCGGGATCTCCCCGATCGGTGCCGGGACAATACGTCCGGGCCCGGCCGCTCGGGGACCGCGGCGCTCCGTCCGTCCAGCCGGTTCGCCCGGCTCAGGCCTTGGCGTAGTTGCTCGCGCCCCACCAGTCGACGACCACCACGGGCTCGTCCCCCACGACCCAGGCGTCGTGCCCGTGCGGCAGTGCGGTGACGTCGCCCGGGTGCGCGTCGAGCTCGCTCCCGTCGGCCATCAGCACGTGGAGCGTCCCCTGCACGTGGTACTGGAAGTGCGGCGCCTCGCAGAGCTCCGTCCCCGCGATCGGCTTCACGTGCTCCGACCAGCGCCACCCGGGCTGGAGCGTCAGGCGGCCGATCTCGCTCCCACCGATCGACAGCACGTCCACCTGCCCGAAGTCGAAGCCGCGGGTCTCGTCCGGTGTCTCGAAGCTCTTCTGCTCTGCGGTTGCGGTCATGTGCGCTCCTCGCTGGTCGGGCTGTTTCCGCACACGCTGCCGCCGCGGGTTTGCAGTCGGCTTGCAAGCCGTCCCGGTCCGGGTACTGGCGCCGGAAGGCGGCAGGCAGTGAGATGCCGGGATGCAGCCGCTGTCGGTACGCGTGCTCGGGGACCTGGGCGTCGACGGCTTCGACCTGCCGGCGCTCGGCAGCCGCAAGGCCCGCACGCTGCTCCGGCTGCTCGCGCTCGGGCGGGGCCGGTTCGTGCCCGCCGACGCGCTCGTCGACTGCCTGTGGCAAGGCCAGCTGCCCGCAAACCCGTCGGATCAGCTCTCCGTGCTCGTGAGCCGGCTCCGCGCCGCGCTGGGCCGCGACCGGTTCGAGCGGGGCGACGGCGGCTACCGGCTGCGCTACGACTGGCTCGACGCCGACGAGCTCGCCGGCATCGTCGCCGAGGTCGACCGGCGGCTCGCGGCGGGCAACGCGACCGGCGCGGCCGCGGCCGCACGCGCGGGGCTGGCGCTCGTGCGCGGTGACGTGAGCTCCGCCCCGGCGTCGGGTGACTGGGCGGCCGCGGAGACGGCCGACCTCGTGCGGCTCGTCGCGCGGGCCCGCCGCAGCGCGGCCGTCGCCTTCGCCGCGTCGGGCGACTGGCTCGGCGCGGTCGACCTCGCGGCCGCATCCCTGGCGCGCGATCCGTTCGACGAGGACGCCCTCCGGCTCCTGATGCGGTGGAACGCGGCGGCCGGGCGTGACGCCGCGGCCCTCGCCGCGTACGCGGAGACCCGTCGACGCCTCGCCGACGACCTGGGCGTCGCGCCGGCGGCCGAGACCGAGGCCCTCCACACCGCCATCCTGCGCGGGGAGCTCGAGGCCCGCGCGCCCGCCATCGCACCGGCCGACGGTGGCACGTCGCTGGTGGGCCGCGAGCCGGAGCTGCAGCGGCTCGACGCCGCGGCGGGCGTGGCCACCACCGGCGCGGTGCAGATCGTGCTGGTGCGCGGCGAGGCCGGCATCGGCAAGACGACGCTCGTCCGCACGTGGGCCGGGCGACGGGCGCAGCGCGGCGACGACGTGCTGTTGGGCACGTGCGGCGCGCTCGACCGGGCCGCGCCCCTCGACGCGTTGACCGTCGCCATCGCCGAGCACCTGCGCGACGCGGGCCCGGACCGGACGGCCGAGGTCCTCGAGCCCGACCCCGAGCTCCTCGGCCCGTTGCTCGGCCTCGCGCCCCACTCGGCGCACGGCCCCACCCTCGCCGACGGCGGCATCGGTCCGTCGACCCTGTTCGCGGCCCTGGTCGGGGTCCTCCGCCGGATCGCCGGAGCCGGGCCCGTGATCCTCGTCCTCGACGACGCGCATCTGGCCGGCGCCACGCTCGGGGAGTGGCTGCGCTTCGTCGTGCGCCAGCGGCTCGAGCTCGTGGTCGTGGCCACCGTGCGGCCGGGAGAGGGGGACGCGCTCCCGGCCACGGAATCCCTGACGCTCGGGCCGCTCGACCGGGCGGCTGTCACGACCATCGTCGGCCCCGCCCGCGTCGACGAGCTCTACGCCCGTTCCCAGGGCCACCCGTTGTTCCTGGCCGAGCTCGCGCGCGCCGACGATCCCACGGAGCTCCCCCCGTCGCTGGTGGAGTCGGTGGCGGGCCGCTGCGACGATCTGGGTCCCGCGTCGGCGACGATCCGGAGCGCGGCCGTGATCGGGCCCCGCATCGACCTCGACCTCCTCGCGGGCGTGTTGCACCGGCCGGTAATGGAGGTCCTCGACGACCTCGAACGCGCGGCCGCGCGCGGGCTCCTGGCCGAGGAGGCGGGCACGTTCACGTTCCGGCACGATCTCGTGCGCACCGCGCTAGCGGCGAGTGCGACCGCGAGCCGCGCCGCGCTCCTCCACCGCCAGGCCGCGCGCTTCCTCGACGAGCGAGCCGGCGCCGACCCGGTGGAGATCGCGCACCAGGCCCAGCTCGGCGGCGACCTCGCGCTCGCCGCCCGCTCACTGGGCGCCGCGGCGGCCCGAGCGTCGGAGCGCTTCGACCACGCGACGGCCGAGGGCCTGCTCGACGACGCGCTCCTCCTCCACGCCGACCCCGACGGATGGCTCGACCGGGCCCGGGTCCGCACCAGGCTCGGCCACTACGCCGGCGCGTACGAAGACGTCGCGCGCGCGGCCGGGGCGGGTGCTGCGGCCCTGGAGGTGGGCGCGTGGGCCGCGTACTTCGATCGCCGCTTCGGGCTCGCCCTGCAGTACGCGGAAGACGGCCAGGTGACGGCCGAAGACCCGGCGACCCGGGCCCGGTGCCTGGCCATCGGCGGCCGGACGCACCACGCGGCCGGGGATCTCGGGGCGGCGGAGCGCGACCTCGAAGCCGCGCTCGAGCTCGCGGCCGGCCCCGACCGCATCACCGCGTCGGCGTGGCTCGGGGTGCTCCGCTCGCACCAGAGCCGCACCGACCAGGCCCTCCGCCTCCTCGGCCCGGCCACGCGGGTCGGCGTCGGGGTCGAGCAGACCGCGGCGACCCTGCATGCGCTGCTGTTCTCCGGCCACGCGCACGCGCTCGCCGGCCACCCGCACGCGGCGTTGGCGGCCTTCGACCGCTACACGGTCGAGGTCGAGCGCCGGCACGTGCCGCGCTTCGTCGGCCGGGGCATCAACTTCGCCGGATGGGTGCTGCGCAACACCGGGGCTCGGGCCGAGGCGCTCGAGCACCATCTCGAGGCGCTCGAACTGGCTCGCGCTGCCACCCCGGAGCTCGGCATCGCCGCGTCGGAGGACCTGGCCGAGGTCGCGCTCGAGGCCGGCGACCCCGATGCCGCTCGCCGGTGGCTCGCGGACGCGTCCGCCGCGCTCACGGGTGATCTCGTCTTCGGGTGGCGGCTCCGGCTCAAGCTGCGCCTGCTCGAAGCCCGGCTCGCGCTCCTCGACGAGGTGTTCGAATCCGCCGCGGCGCGCGCCGACGCGCTCGCCGTCGACGCGGGAGCGTTGGGGGTGCCGCGTTACGAGTCGGTCGCGCGGGTGCTGGCGCACTCCGCTCGAGCGCGGCTCGGCGCCGCGACCGACCTCGCGACGGTGGAACGCGACCTCGACCGGGTCGACGCCGCGGTCGGCATCGAGGCCTGGTGGTGGACGGGCGAGGTCGCGGCCGACCTCGGGATCCGCCAACTGCTCGCGCGGGCCGAGACGCGCGTCGAAGGGCTCACCCGCGATCTCGGGCCCCGCGGTCCCGCGCTGCGGGTCGACGCCGACGCGCGCATCCGGCGGTGGCAGGCCCGGCTCGCGGTCAACGGGCGGCGAGCACGACCATAGGGATCACCAGCGGCGGCGCGCCCCGCACCGCGGCCTCGGCCGCAGCCGTCGCGCGTTGGCGTTGGGCGGGAGACAGCGTCCGGACGAACGGCGCCAGGTGGGCCATCCCCAGGCGCCAGGCCGCGAGCGCGCCCGGCGTGTCGACGCCCGTCGCGACGTCGACCACGGTCACCCGCACGTCGTCGTAGCCCGCGGCCCGCGCGGTCGCCGCCAGCGCGGCGGGGGCGCCGACCCGCGGTTCGATGTCGCGCTTCAGCTCCACGTACCACGGGGGCGGGGCGAAGCCGAGCTCCACGAGCGCGGCGTCGACGGCCGCCTTGGCCGGATGCGTCCAGCCGTCGGCGAACGCGCTCGCCAGCACCGCGGGGCCGACGCGGCGGGCCTCCCGCAACGCGCCGACCGGATCGGGGAGGTGCCCCAGGCTGTAGGCCGCGATTACCAGGTCGAACGCGCCGGCACGGAACGGGAGCCGGGACACGTCGGCGTGGACTCCCCGGATGGGCGGGCCCAACCTCCGCAGCATCGCCTCCGCGAGATCGACGCCCACCACGTCGCGCGCGCCGGCCGCGAGCGCGGCCCTTCCTGCGACGCCAGTCCCCGCGCCGAGGTCGAGGATGCGCGCGTCCGGGAGCGGTACGGGCGCGCACCGGACCAACGCGCCGGCGAGGCACGCGTACACCGCGGCCGGGCCCGCGTCCCACGCCTCGGCCGACTGGTTGTACGCCGCGCGCACCCCGTCGGCCGTCACCCGATGTACCTCGCGCCTTCCTGCGCCCGCGCCTCCCACCACATCAGCTCGTCGTCGTAGCCGCCGAGCGCCTTCTCCCACCCGAACTGCACGAGCGCGCCCAGCAGCGCGAGCCCGAGCTGCGCGTCCCACCACGGCCCGGTCTCGATGCCGTGCCGTTCGAGCGCGGCGCGGTACGCGTCGATCGTCGCGGCCTTCGACTGGGGCAGCCGCCGGCAGTTGATGGCGAGGTACCAGGCCAGATCGCTGAGCGCGGCGCCACGGCCCGGCAGCTCCCAGTCGAGCACCACCGTCCGGTCCTCGGCGTCGGTCCCGAGGTTGTCGAGCTTCCAGTTGCCGTGCACGAACGTCTGGGGCGTGGTCTCCAACGCGTCGACGAGCGGGGCCGGGTCCCAGGCCAACGGCAGCACCACCGCGGCCGCGGCGGGCGCGACGCCCGCGAGCTGCTCCCAGCCCTCGCCGACCAACCTCGGCACCAGCGGCGGCGTCCCACGCGCGGCCTCCGCCGCCGCGATCCACGGCGAGAGCTCGAGGTACCGGTGCATCGGCGGAACCACCGAGATGTCGTCGCCACCACCCCAGAACGCCGCGTGCATCGCGGCCATGTGGTCGAGGAACCGGAGGTGCTGGTCGAGCGGGATCGTGGCGTCGGTCACCGGCACCAGCCACCGGCCCACGTCGCGCATCAGGACCGCGGTGACGGCACCCCGTGCGCGGGTCGCGGGCTCGTGCGCGACCGCGACGATGGGCTGGTCGATGCAGTCGGGCAGCCGCGCGAACAGGCCGCGTCGCCAGAGCTCGAGCGTCGCGCCCCCCAGCACCCCTGCGGCGCGCATCGTCCAGTCGTCGGCCATCGCGAGGTACTTCACGACGTACCGATCGCCGTCGATCGTCACCCGCTCGAGCGTCGCCCCCGACTTCCCGGCACCGTCCACCAACGGCGTTCGGTCCGTCGCGCCGTCGAGCATCTCGTCGACCGAGGCGGCGACGGGCATCACGTCAGCTCGACGCGGGTTCACCCGCGGCCTCCTCCATCTCCGCGAGCAACGAGGCCGGCCAACGCCCGCCGCACACCACCGTGTCCTCGACGATCCGGCCGTCGCGCACGGTCAGCAGGTGCACGTGGTGCGCGGCGTGCGGCACACCGTGCTCGGTCCACGTGAGCGTGTACTCGACCACCGCGCCGTCGGCCGTCGGGAACCGCCGCAGGCGCTCGAACGAGGCGGGGTCCGCGAACCACCCCGAGTACTCGGCCCTCACGGCATCGGCCCCGACCCGCCGGAAGCGCCAGTTCGGGACGGTCGCGTCCAGCACCGTCGTGTCCGTCCACACGTCGCAGTCGACCATCGACCCCGCCTCGATCGCAGCCAGGAAGGCCCCGACCACATCCTGCTCGCTCCCCGCCATCGTCGCTCCCACCGGTCGCCGATCCGTGGCGCCGAGGCTCGCGATCCGGCATTGCAGCAGGTTTGCAGCCGAGCTTCCCGAGCCGACATTGGTACCCGTCCCGCGGCGGGTTGCTGGCCCGCGCGAGATTCCTGACGGATCGTGCCGCTCTGGTGGGCCGCCCGGGGCTCGAACCCGGGACCAGCGGAGGGCCGGGTTCGCACAGCTTGGCCGCTACGCCGGCAATCTGAAGGCGCGTTCGACGGCATCGGTGCTCGGCGGGATATTCGCGTTCAGCCGGAAGAAGTTCGTCGGGTCGTAGACGTCTTTCAGCGCCACGAGTCGATCCCACTTGGCGGGGCCGTAGGCGGCTTGGCGGACCCGCGCCGCCGGGTCGTCGCCGATGAAGTTGACGTAGAGACCTTTGCTGTAGGGCTCGAGCGCTGCGAAGAAGCCACGCGCCCAGGAGATGTGGCGCTCGGGGTTCTCGTCGTCGGGACGCCACGCGGCAACGATGTTGATGTCGTGGGCGGCGTCCCGGTTCGCGTACGCAGTGGATTCGTCAGGGACCCGGGCGACCGCACCGCCCTGCGTGAAGATCGGAATGGTCGTCAGCGGCGACGTCACCCGGGCCGCATGATCGGTGATCACGCCGATCAGATCGTCCGAGAGCGCAGGAAGCTTGTGCGACTTCCAGTAGTAGTGGAGGCCGTGGGGAAGCGCCGGGTCGAACATCTTCTGGTGGGCGACGTACGGCTTGGGGCCGATCGCGTCGAGCACTGGATTCCCGAACCGTCGGACGTCTTTGAGCAATTCCTCGCCATCGTCGATCGGCCCGGCGTAACAGACCACGAGGGCGACGATCGGCTGTCCGTGGAGGTGCTCGGGGATGATCGGCAGCGGAGGGGCAAGCCGAAGGTTGGCCATCATGCCGAGCGCCTCGGGGGCCTCCTCGGCCAGGCGCCGCAGCAACTGCAGCACCTCGGGAGCCTGTTCGAGTGGCCAGGCCAGCATTCCTGCCAACACGATCGGCCCCACGGGGTGGAGTTGGAACTCGAACGCCGTGACCACGCCGAAGTTGCCGCCACCGCCGCGAAGACCCCAGAAGAGGTCTGGGTGCTCATGCTCGCTCGCGATCACCTTGTGGCCGTCAGCGGTCACGACGTCGCAGGAGAGGAGGCTGTCGATCGCGAGCCCATGCTTGCGCATGAGATGCCCGATGCCGCCTCCGAGCGTGAGACCGCCGACCCCGGTATGGCTCACGATGCCACTCGTGGCGGCCAACCCGTAGGCCTGGGTTTCGCGGTCGAGGTGGGAGTTGAGGCAACCGCCTTCGACGCGGACCGTCCGCCGGACCGGATCGACGCGGGCGCCGGTCATCGGCGACATGTCGATGACCATCCCACCGTCGCACAGCGCGTACCCGGCGACGGCGTGCCCGCCGCCGCGCACCGATGCCGCGACATTGTGCTCGCGTGCGACGCGAACCGCGGCCGCGACATCTGCCGGCCCCGAGCACTGGGCGATGAGCGCGGGTTTGCGGTCGATGTGACCGTTCCAAATGCGGCGAGCGTCGTCGTAGTCGTCGTCGGTCGCTCGGAGTATCCGACCGGCGAAGTCTGCGGACAGTGCGTCAGCGATCGGATCGGTCCCGTGCATCATGGCAACCCCGGGAGGTAGGCAACGTCGTCGACCCGAGCATCGGAGAGGGTGACCACGGCGACAAGTGCGGGATCCGTACCAGTGGTCAGGTGGCCGGACGCGCGGCGGGACGCATGTACGGAGCAAAGCCGGAACCCTTGAACCAGCGGGGAAAGGCGCGCACCTCGCTGGGAGTGCCGTCGAGAGCGAGACTGTCGGCGCCGATCGCGGCGCCGACACTGACCCGCCCGAAATACACCTCGTACATCGTCGCGGCGTCGGAGGTCACGATCAGGTCCTCGTCGAAGCCGGGGTGTTGCACACAGATCGAGGCGTCGCCCGGCTCGAGAACCAGCCAGTAGCGATGCCGAGGTTCGGTGAAGTCGAAGCGGACGACCCGTCGGGGCGCCGGCAAGTGTTCGTGGGCGATGTGACGGCTGATCCATCGCATCAGGAGGTCGGTGTCGAGCTCGGCAGGGTCGGGTTCGGGAAAGGCCCACGATGCGCCCCACTCACCGATGACCTGGACGACGGGCTGCAGGTCTCGCCCGGCCGACGTCAGCGCGTAGGCGACCGTTCGCCCTGACGAGGCCGACTTCCGCTCGATGATCCCGGCCCGTTCGAGGTGCTTGAGCCGTTGGGCGAGCACCGAGCGCGAGATCCCGGGCAGACACCGTTCGAGCTCATTGAAGCGGTCGACGCCGAAGAGCATCTCGCGCACGATCAGCAGGGTCCAACGATCGCCAATGACTTCGGCGCCCTTCGCGATCGGGCAGTACTGGCCGTGGCTCTCCATGCATCGCATTCTTGCCCTCCGGGACGAGCCTCGTACCGGAGGGCCGTCCCGGGACGCCGGTTCGGGTTTCGAACTTCTTCCCTCGCCGCGCGCTCCGTACTGTCGAATCCCATGGACATTGCGCTCGACACCATCGTCATCGGAGCGGGGTCCGCTGGTGCGGTGGTCGCCGCCAGGCTGACCGAGGACCCTGACCGCCAGGTGCTCCTCCTGGAAGCCGGCCCGGATTTCGGTTCCAGGGATCAATCGCCGCCCGCGGTACTCGACGCCCGCCACCCGACGCTGGACCTCGACTGGGGCTTCGAGAGCGAAGCCGAGGTCGGTCGCCCGGCTCGGGCGTTGCCGCGGGCGAAGCTGGTCGGCGGCTGCTCGGCCACCAATGCCGTGTTCGCACTCCGCGGGGCCGTGTCCGACTACGACGACTGGGCCGCCCTCGGGAACGCCGGCTGGTCCTTCGACGAGGTACTGCCGTTCTTCCGCGCACTCGAAACGGACCTCGACTTCGACGAACCCTGGCACGGGGCCGCCGGGCCGGTTCCCATCGAGCGAATTCCGCTCGACGCGCTCGAGCCTTCTCAGCGGGCGGCACTCGAGGCGGCCTGGAGGCTCGGCCACGCTCGTATCGCCGATCACAACCAGCCGGGCAGTGTCGGCGCCGGGCCCCTTCCACGCAACGCCGTCGACGGCGTGCGCATCAGCACCGCCATCGCATATCTCGAAGCAGCTCGGACACGGCCGAACCTCATCATTCGCGGCGACGTGCTCGCCGATCGGCTCCTGGTGGACGGAACTCGAGCCTGCGGGGTCGTCCTCGCCGGCGGACGCGAGATCCGGGCCGATCGGGTCGTGATCGCCGCCGGCGCCTACGGCAGTCCGGCGATCCTGCTGCGCTCCGGAATCGGACCGACAGCCGATCTCGGAGCCCTCGGCATCAACACCGTTGCCGACCTCCCCGGTGTCGGCGCGAGGCTCATCGACCACCCGTGCTTCTCGGTCGACATGCCGGCCGCGCCCGCCCCGGAGGGCAACTGGTTCGAGACGGCCATCACCTGGCGAAGCGCCCTCGCAGGCTCCGACCTCTTCGACTTGCACACCATTCCGGGCGGGCCACTCGCGGTCGGGCCCGACGACAGCCCCACCGGTTCGATCTTCTTCATGTTCTCGAGCGTCGTGCGCCCGCGTTCACGCGGCTGGGTCAAGCTCCGATCGGCCGATGCCACGGCAGCACCCGTGGTCCGGACGGGAGACGTCGACCATCCTGACGATCTCGCCCGAATGGTCGAGGCCGTACGGCACACGCGTGAGCTGTTCCGAACCTCGCCCCTCCGCGACCTGGTGTGCGGCGAGGAGCTCCGGCCCGGCAACGACGTCCGGTCCGACCGCGAGCTGGAAGCCGTCATCCGCGAAGGGGTCACCGTCTACCACCACGCGTCGGGAACATGCCCGATGGGCCCGAACGTCGAGGACGGCGCCGTTGTCGACGCCTCCGGACGAGTACACGGCATCGAGAACCTCGTGGTCGCCGACGCGTCGATCATGCCGAACATCCCCGCCGCGAACACCAACCTCCCCACGATGATGCTCGCCGAACACATCGCCCACCGGATCCGCAACGAGTGACGCAATGGTCCCGCATCCACCGGGTCCAGCGGGCCAAGAGGGGCCGCGACGATCGGGCGTCAGGCCGTTTCGGCCTGACCGTCGCCCTCGTCGCGCCGCCGGGGCGGCGCGATGTCGAGTCGCAGCGATCCGCCCGGGGCCCACTGCTCCGAGAGCTGTGACGGCGCCTCCAGCCCGTACTTCACGAGCAGGTGCAGGTAGTCGCGCTGGTAGAGGACCTTGATCCGGATCTCGGGATGGAGCTCGACCAGCCGCCGGGCCTTGCGGTTCTTCTTGGTCACCAGCTTCTGGTTTCAGCGTGGTGACCTCCATGAAGAGGTCGTACGCCGCGAGGTAGAAGTCGTGCGAGAAGGCCTGGATCGGTTGCCGTCGTGGTCCGACTCCAGCGTGAACGTGCGCGGCTCGTACTCCCACTCGATGGCGTAGAAGTCGAGCAGCTTGGCGAACTGGCGCTCCAAGTTGTGCGCGAAGCGGACCGCCTCGTGCGGGAGCGGCAGCTCCTCAGGGCCCACGTGCGGGGTCAGACTCCCGCGACTCCCCCGGTTCACCGCCGACACGTACGGGCACGTCTCACCCGCGATGGCGAACGACGCGGTTCTGCGCCTCGACGCGCACATCGCCGGCCTCTGAGACACGCGCGCGAAAACCTCGGTGCTCCGGTGCGGATCGCGCGCGCACCACGCGCGCAAATGGGGGCGGCCGCCTGGTAGTCCCCGCGGGGACGAGCGCGTTCTCGCAAGTGGATCCTGGTGGGCCGCCCGGGGCTCGAACCCGGGACCAGCGGATTAAAAGTCCGATGCTCTTCCAGCTGAGCTAGCGGCCCCACCTGGGCTTTCTTGCTTTCCTCGGGTTACCATCCTAACGAAATCCAGAGTTTCGCTTCGGCGCCGCGAGCGCGCCGGGTGGCGATGGATCGAGTCGGGAGCGAGCCCGTGAAGTTCAAGCGAGTCCAGGTGGAGAAGGGTATCCGTCAGATCGGGCCCGATAGTTGGGAAGTGCAGGTGCATGTCGGCCGCGATCCGCTGACCGGGAAGCTGCGGGGGGTGAGCCGCACGACCCGGAAGGGCATCGCTGATGCGCGGCGGCTCCGAGCCCGGCTGACCACCGAGGTCGCCCAGGGGAAGCACGGTGGGACGGCCGGCACGGTCAGCTCTCTGTTCGATCAGTGGCTCGCGACCAGTGAGCGGCTGGGCCGCTCCCCTCGAACGATCGCCGGCTATCGGCAGAAGATCGACACGACGATCCGGCCGGCGCTCGGGGCACTGCGAGTGGAGAAGGTCACGTCCCACACGCTCGATGCGTTGTACGGGAAGCTCCTCGACGGCGGCACTACGCCCGCGACGGTGATGGCGCACCACCGCATCATCTCGGCCGCGTTCCATCAGGCTGAGCGGTGGGGTTGGGTAGACCGGAACCCGGCGCGGCTCGCTTCGCCGCCGTCGGTCCCGAAGAAGGAGTTGCACGTTCCGAGCCCCGCGCAGGTGCGCGAACTCATCGTCCGCGCTGGCGAGTCTCGGAACCCGGAGATCGCCACCATCGTCGGGTTCGCCGCCCTCACAGGCTTGCGGCGCGGTGAGCTCGCCGGACTCCGCTGGACCGACGTGGACTGGTCCGATTCCTCCATCACGGTCCGGCGCAGCATCTGGGAGACGAGCACAGCGTCGGGCGTGAAAGACCCGAAGACCCATCAGGTCCGCCGGCTCCTCCTCGGGCCCGACACGCTCGGCATCCTCGCCGGCCGCTGGGAACGAGTCAGCACCATCGCCGCCCAGACCGAGGTACCGCTCTCCCCCAACGCGTACGTCTTTTCCCCCGACCACGACGGTGTAGCGCCCATTAAGCCGGCGACGATCACACAGGCGTTCTCCCGACTCTGCCGCCAGGCCGAGCGCGCAGCCGCCGAACGCCTCGACATTTCAGTAGCCGACCTACCCGTCGCCGAACGCTGGAACGACCGCTTCCACGACTTACGCCACTACACGGCAACCGAACTCTTCTCCGCCGGCCACCACGCCCGCACCGTCGCTGACCGGCTCGGCCACGCC
>JADGOM010000254.1 GCA_017882925.1 Acidimicrobiia bacterium
AAGTTCTTCAACTGGATCGGCACGATGTGGCGCGGGAAGCTGACGTTCGAGGCGCCGATGCTGTGGACCATCGGCTTCCTGATCACGTTCCTGTTCGGCGGCCTGACGGGCGTCATCCTTTCCAGCCCGGCCCTCGACTTCCAACTCTCCGACACGTACTTCGTCGTCGCGCACTTCCACTACGTCATCTTCGGCACGGTCGTGTTCGCGATGTTCGGCGGCTTCTACTTCTGGTGGCCCAAGTTCACCGGCCGGATGCTGGACGACCGGTTGGGAAAGGTGCACTTCTGGCTGACCTTCGTCGGCTTCCACACCACGTTCCTCGTCCAGCACTGGCTGGGCGTTCGGGGCATGGCCCGGCGCTACTTCGACTACTCGCCCGACGACGGCTTCACGTGGATGAACCAGCTGTCGACCATCGGGTCCGGAATCCTGGCGATCTCGATGCTGCCGTTCCTCTACAACGTCTACCGCACCTGGCGCAGCGCTCCGCTGGTGACCCTGGACGACCCGTGGGGCTACGGCAACTCCCTGGAGTGGGCGACCAGCTGCCCGCCGCCGCGGCACAACTTCACGTCGCTGCCGCGGATCCGCTCCGAGCGGCCGGCGTTCGACCTGCACCACCCCGAGGTCGCCGCGCTCGACCACGTCGAGCCGGAACCGGTGCGCGTCGGCGCGGGTGACCCGGGCGGGGACGGGGTGGACCGGTGAAGCTCGAGGCGAAGCTGTTCCTCGCCGGTGTGCTGTTCTTCGTCCCGGTCGGTCTGGTCTACGCGGCGCTGAGCCACGGGGAGGCGGTCGGTTCCGCGGCGATCCCGCTCGTCGGCGGCCTCGTCGGGATGATCGGTGGCTACTTCGCCCTGCTCGCCCGGCGCATCGACCAGCGGCCGGAGGACGACGACTACGCGGAGGTCGCCGACGGCGCGGGGGACCAGGGCGTCTACGCCCCGTGGAGCTGGTGGCCCCTGGTGCTCGCGTCCGCGGCGGCGCTGGCGTTCGCCGGGTTGGCCGTCGGCTGGTGGATGCTCGCCATCGCGCTGCCGATCGGCGTCGTCGGCCTCGTCGGCTGGGTCTTCGAGTTCAGCCGCGGCCAACACGCCCACTGACCCGGACCCCGCACCGCATAACGTCCGAGCAAGTGGTGGCTAGAGCTCACACTTGCTCGGACGTTACGCATGGAAGAACGACAACGTCCGAGCAAGTGGTGGCTAGAGCTCACACTTGCTCGGACGTTGTGCGGTGCGGGGGAGCGGCCTACGGCCGCGCAGGGGTCAGGCGGGGAGGATCAGGCTCGTTGCGCGGGCACGGACGAGACGAGCCGCCGCGTCGTGCCAGTTGACGATGTTCCACCACGCCTTGACGTAGTCCGCCTTGACGTTGAGGTAGTCGAGGTAGAAGGCGTGCTCCCACATGTCGAGCACGACGATCGGGACCACGCCGAGCGGGATGTTCGACTGCTGGTCGTACAGCTGGAAGACCACGAGCTTGCTGCCCAGGGTGTCCCACGCCAGGATCGACCAGCCGGAGCCCTGGATGCCGGCCGCGTTCGCGGCGAAGTGCGCCTGGAACTTCTCGAACGAGCCGAAGAACTCGTCGATCGCCGCGGCGAGGTCGCCGTCAGGCCGGGCGCCACCCTCGGGGGACAGGTTCTGCCAGAACACCGAGTGGTTGACGTGCCCGCCGAGGTTGAAGGCGAGGTTCTTCTCGTGCAGGTTGACCGCCGCCAGGTCGCCCTTGTCCCTGGCCTCGGCGAGCTTCTCCAGTGCGGCGTTCGCGCCGGCGACGTAGGCCGCGTGGTGCTTGTCGTGGTGCAGCTGCATGATCCGGCCGGAGATGTGCGGCTCGAGCGCTGCGTAGTCGTAGGGGAGATCCGGAAGGGTGTAGTCGGCCATCAAGTGCCTCTTCTGCAGTCCGGTCGCGGCACGGTGCCGCGACGAGGTCTCTCACAGGCGCCGCCGGACGCCCGTGGCGGTCGGCCCGCCATCAGTCGTACCACGCGCTTGCGGCGCGCGCCCATCGGGTGCAACGGCAGGTCACGCGGGTGGATTCCGCATGTGGCGGGCTGATCGCGCAGGTCAGGCGCGTGAAGCGGGCTCCTGCTCCCGTTCGGCGGTGATTGCCGTTCGCCCGTCGTGCGCGCCCTCGACCTCGGCGTGGGCCTGCTGGTGCGCGGCCGCGTACTCGGCCGGCGTCACGGGCTCGACACGGGTCTCGAAGAACACCTCGGAGACCCGCCGGCGGATGCGGTCCTTGCGGTAGCCCTTGCGTCGCACGCCCCGGGAGTCCTCCGCCGGCGCGATCTCCAGGGGCCGGACCGGCTCCTGCTGCACGCGGAGCCAGCGCTCGTCGTCGTTGAGCGGCGTGTGCACCTCGACGTACTCCCCGGAGGCGAACCTCACGATGCGCGCCGACTCGTGCCCGTGCAGCACCAGCTCGCGGTCCTTGCGCTGGAGCGCGAGGCAGACCCGCCGCGTGACGACGAACGTGATCGCGGGGGCGACGAACAGCATGACCCGCAGCGTCCACGTGATGTCGTTGATCGACAGGTGGAAGCGCGTCGCGATCAGGTCGTTCGAGCCGGCGAGCACAAGCACGAAGAACGCCGTGAGCACCGACATCCCGAACGCGGTGCGGAACGGGGCGTTGCGGGGGCGGTCGAGGAGATGGTGCTCGCGCGTGTCGCCCGTCGCGTAGGCCTCGATGAACGGGTAGAGGGCGAGGGGCCCGAGCAGGAGCAGCGGCACCACCAGCCCCGGGATCAGCACGTTGAGCGGCACGGTGTAGCTGCCGATCACCCATTCGGCCTGCCCCGGCATCAGCCGGAGCGC
>JADGOM010000049.1 GCA_017882925.1 Acidimicrobiia bacterium
GCCGGCACGTCCGCGGGACCCGCAACGCGGCCGACCCGGGCGCGGGTCCCGGTCTCGTGCGGGGCGGGCCCGGCTGGCAGATCGTCGCCGACCTCGCGCCGGCGACGGGCGACCTCGTGATCGACAAGACGGGGCTCAGCGCGTTCGAGGGCACCGCGCTCGACGCCGAGCTGCGCGCGCGGGGGATCGAGGCGCTGGAGATGGCCACGATCCGCGGGGCCGACGCGATCGGGATGGCGGACGCCATCGGATCGATCGAGGTGGGCAAGAAGGCCGACCTCGTGGTCCACGACGCGACCGAGCCGCAGTGGGTGCCGCGCGGCGACGTCGTGTTGCAGCTGATCTGGTCGGCCGAGGGCGAGACCGTGCGCGACGTGATCGTCGACGGCGTGCAGGTGGTCGCGGGCGGGAAGTGCCTCACGGTCGACATGGACACGCTGCGGGCCGACGCCAACGTCATGGCCGCCGAGCTCCTGGCCCGGGCCGGCCTCGAGGTGGCCCACCGCTGGCCCCAGATCCCCGCCGGCTGACGGCACCGCTCAGCCCCCGGCTCCGGGGTCGGCGCCGAGCCCGCGCAGCACGGCCGCGACCGACGCGCGTGAGCCGAGCAGCGCGCCCTCGTGGTCGAGGATCCGGACGACGGCGTCGGTGACCGCGCCCGCGTCGGCCGCGACCGCGTCGCGCACGAGCAGGCAGTCGTACCCGCGGTCGACGGCGCCGAGGAGCGTGGCCAGCACGCACACGTTGGTCGTGACCCCCGTGACGACCAGCGCCTCGATCCCCCGCGCGCGCAGCTCGGCGTCGAGCGCGGTGCCCTCGAACGCGCTGAACCCCGTCTTGTCGATCACGAGCTCGCCCGTCGCCGGCGCGAGGTCGGCGACGATCTGCCAGCCGGGCCCGCCCCGCACGAGACCGGGACCCGCGCCCGGGTCGGCCGCGTTGCGGGTCCCGCGGACGTGCCGGCGCACCGCGGGCAGGTCGGAGAGGTCGGCCGCGTTGCCCTGGCGCGTGTGCACCACGGTGAGCCCGGCCCGCCGGGCCGCCCCGAGCAGGCTGCCGATCGCGGCGACGACCGCGCGCATCGGCGCAGTGGGCACGCCGATCCGGGCGAGCCACCCGTCGGGCCGGACGAAGTCGACCTGCATGTCGACGACCACGAGTGCGATCCGCGCGGGCTCGAGCGGCGCGACGATCGGCCACGGCCCAGGCTCGGCCGCGATCCGGGTCCCGGGGCCGTCGGTCACGACGCGGCGGCGATGATCGCAGGCGCCGACCGCAGTGCGAGGGCGACGATCGTGAGGCACGGGTTGAACGCGGCCGAGGTCACGAAGGTGCCGGCGCCCGCGCTGAACAGGTTGTCGAAGCCGTGCACGAGGCCGAGGTCGTCGGTGACCGACGTCGTCGGGTCGGTGCCCATGCGGGTGGTGCCGTGCGCGTGACCGGCGCGGATGCCACCCGGAATCGGTGGCGCGGCCGAGACCACCGTGTCGGCGCCCGCGGCCCGGAGCCACTCCTCGGCCCGGTCGAGCATGAACGCGATCTGGGCCCGGTCCTCGGGGTGGTGCGAGTACTCGATGCGCAGCGCCGGCCGCCCCGAGCCGTCGAGCAGGTCGGGATCGAGCGTCACCCGGTTGTCGGCCCGGGGCAGGTCTTCGCCGAGGCAGAAGACGGCCATGTGGCGGGAAAACGCGTGCGCGGCGAACTCGAGCAGCCCGTCGCCGTAGCTCGGGACGCCCTCGGGCAACGGCAGCCAGTCGCCCAGCGCGAGCGCGAACGACAACGGTCCCCCGGCGAAGGTGGCGGGCATCCCGCCGGTGAGCTGCGCGCCCCGCCGGAACGGCGCGCCCGCGGCGTGGGGACGACCCTCGCTGAAGTCGTCGATCGCGACGTGCAGGGCCGGCCCGCGCTCCGCGTGCAGCAGCAGATCGTCGAACACGCCGTAGGCGTACATCGACGTGTGGAACGTCGCGTGCCGGCCGACCTGGTCGTGCCGGTTGCCCAGGCCGTGGGGATGGTGGTCGGACCGGCTCTGCAGCATGAGCTTGGCGACGTAGGGCGCGTTGGCCGCGAGCACGATCACCTTCGCCGGCTGCACGTGCTCCACCCCGTCGGCATCGAGGTACTGCACCGCGCGCGGGCGGCCCGTGCCGTCGACGAGCACCTCGGTGGCCCGGGCCCGGGCCCGTACGTCGAGGCGACCCGTGGCGCGCGCCGCGGGCAGCACGGTCACCAGCGTCGACGCCTTCGCGTTGCGGGTGCACCCGAAGTGCGTGCAGTGGCCGCACAGGTTGCACGCCTGGCGCAGCGCGCCGGGCTCGGCGCGGGTGAGCACGCCGGCCGGGGGCCGGTAGGGATTCCACCCCAGTCGCGTCGCGGCCTCGGTGAGCATCCGCGCGCGCCCGCTGTCGGGCAGCGGCGGTTGCGGGAACGGCGCGTTGCGGGCTGGCTCCCACGGATGGCTCGTGCCCGCGCTCACCTCGAACATGACCTCGGCCGCCTCGTAGAACGGCTCGAGGTCGTCGTACGAGATCGGCCAGTCGGCCACGCTGGATCCCTCGGGAACCCCGCACTCCGACGCGACGCGGAAGTCGGACGGGTGGAAGCGGAACGAGAAGCCGCTCCAGTGGTGCGGACCGCCCACGCCGATGTTGCGGGCCAGCCACGGGAAGGGAATCGGTGGCCCGCCCTCGAAGACCAGCACCTCGGGCTCGGCCCACTGGAGCTTCAGGTCGACGACGTGGGTGACCTCGTCGGTGTCGAACTCCTCGGACGCGCGCTCCGGGTCGTGGTCGGGCCCGGCCTCGAGGCCCACGACCGAGAGGCCGGCGTGCGCGGCCTCCGACGCGATCGTCCCGCCCGCCGCGCCCAGACCCACGACGCACACGTCGACCGCTTCGTGCTCGAACGCCGGGCCGCTCACCGCGCCTCCCCCCCATCGGGCACCACGCGCAGCTCGGCCACCGAGTAGCCGCGCGGCTGCGGCGTGCCGTTGGCCCCGAACCGCGCCCAGCCGACGCCGTCGCGGTTGCCGCCGTGTTGCGGCTCGCACAGGAACCCTTCCCACGCCCAGGCCCGCACCCGCCGGAACAGCTGGTAGTCAGGTGACGCGGGGTCGGCGGCCAACGCGGCGACCACCGCCGCCGGATCGCGGGTCCCGTCGAGGTGGGGCGCGAGCGCCGCGAGCAGGGCCGGGTCCTCACGGTCGAGCCGCGCCGTCACGTAGTCGATGGAACCCGCGGTCCGGGCGCCCGCGCCCGAGGTCGACGGCAGGATCACGTCGAGGAGTCGTTCCAACGTCGCGCGCTCATCGGCAGTCAGCACAGGCGTTGACGGTACGATGGTCAGACCGTACGGGCAACCGTTGCGGCCACGAATTGCACCACCCGTGACAATCCCCGCCCGGGCCTGAACGTCTCGTGACGTGGCGCGACGCCGGCCCCGGACCGGTGGAAGGGGAGCCACCGGGCCGGAGCCGCCGCCGGGGGAGATCGGCGGGTGGAACGCCGACCTATGCCGGGCTGGCCGCCAGGTCGGTCTTGGCGAAGGTGTCCGGCACCGGGTAGTTGCCGAGCACGTAGTTGAGGATCGCCGCGTGCTGCATGTCGATGATCTGGATCGAGCCCGCCAGCTGGATGGCGTCCTTGCCCGTGAGTGACGAGACCGCCTTCTGGTACGTGGCCGCTGCGATCGACTCGAGCTGCAGGGCGAGCTTGGCCGCGCCCCCGAAGTCGGTGACCTTGCCGAACGCGGTGTTCACCGTCGTGTTGAGGGTCGGGTCGGGCATGTTGACGGCCGACTTGCCGTTGGCCGTGAGCACGCTGTTCCACTTGTCGAGCGCGGCCTGGTGCTGCGTGATCGCGGTCTGCACGAATGTGGCCCCCGCGGCCGGGACCGGCCCGAGCTTGTTGCCCGTGGCCGCCGCGAGCGCGGCCTTGTAGGTGTTGACCGCGAGCACCTCGAGGCCGGCCGCGAACGCCGCGGTCGCCAGGTCGTCGCCCCCACCCGCCGCGGCGGTCGTCGTGATGGCCGCCGCCTTCCGGCTGGTGGTCGTCTTCGAGCTCGACGTGCTCGAGCTCGAACCGCAGGCGGCGAGTGCGGCGGCCGCGCCGACGGCCCCGGTGCCGATCAGGAAGCCGCGCCGGGAGAAGCCACCCGCGGCCGTGGTGTCTGTGTTGTCGTTGGTCATTGGACTGCACCCTCCTGGGGCGGGCTCGCCATCGTGATGGGCTCGAACGGGTCGGGGAACGCCACGCTGCCGGCCGCGGCGGGCAGCTTCGATGCGTCGACCGGGATGGCGATGAGGTCGACCGCGCCGGCGGCGAGCAGCGCACCCACCGCACGCAGCGTCGCGAGGTGCTGCGACTCCACTCCCATCACGCTCGCCATGACCTCACGCGACTTGGCGTCGGTGAACTGGTTGAGGTCCGAGAGGTACGTCTCGGTCGCCACCTGCTCGAGCGTCGCCGCGAGCTTCACGACGTCGGCCGGAGCCTTGAGCGTCGGGACCGCCGCGTCGACGACGGGCTTGTACTTCGGGTTCGGCTGGTCCTGGGCCTTGCCGCCGAGCGCCATGGTCTGGGCCTGGAACGCCTGCCGGTGGTCGTCGTGCTGCTGCATGGTCGTCTGGGCGAACTTCACGACGACCGCGTTGCCGTCCTTGATGAACGGGAGTGTGAGCGCGGCGCCGTACGTCGCCACCGCGAGCACCTCGAGCGACGACGCGGTCTGCAGGATCTGCACGTCGAGCGCCTTGTCCGCGGCCGCGGGCTGGGCGAGCAGGGCGACGAGCGCCGCACCCACGCCGCCGGCCAGCAGGCCCTTGCCGCCGTTGCTCTCGGCCAGCCGGCTGATGAGGCCGCGCCGACCCTCGTTGAACTCGGCCACCTGCGCCGGATCGACCGCTTCCTTCCGGCGATCGGCGGCGACGTCGCGGAGGTCCGCCACGACCGCCGCGTTGTGATGCATCGCGTCCGACTGGAGATCTTGCGACTCCACAATCAGACGGTTGAGCTCTCGATCGTCGATGTTCAAGATCGCCTCTTTTCTCGGGCAACTCCGGGGGGTCGAGGTGTGTACGGAGACGGCCGAGAACGCGGACGTTGATTTCCGGCGCATTTCTCGAGCCGGATCGCGAACGTTCCCGGTTTGGTGCCGACGCGCGTCGGGTAGCTGCGATCGCGCGCGAGAGGGCTCAGGCGCCGGCGCGCTCGAGGATCAGCGTCCCGTCGACGACGTGGCGGTCCACAACTGCGTCGAGCGCGATCTGCAAGGGTGGGGCGTGACCGACCACCCACCCGACCACCCGCCCGACTTCTTCGACCGCGCCGACCCCGGCCCCGACGCGCAGTTCTACGCGCCCGACCGCTTCGTCACCCACATCGACCCCGGCGCGATCGCCGCGGTCGGCGCGCTCTACGAAGAGCTCGGGCTCGGAGATCCGGGGAGAGCCGGCGGCGATGTCCTCGACCTCATGTCGTCGTGGGTCTCGCACTTCCGCGTCGCGCCCGCACGGCTGGTCGCGTTGGGCATGAACGCCAACGAGCTCGCGGCGAATCCGCAGGCGGCGTCGTGGCTGGTCCACGACCTCAACGTCGATCCGGTGCTGCCGTTCGCCGACGCGAGCTTCGACGCCGCCACCTGCTGCGTGTCGGTCGACTACCTCACGCGCCCGGTGGAGGTGTTCCGCGAGGTCGCCCGGGTGCTGCGCCCGGGTGGCGCGTTCGCGGTCACGATCTCGAACCGCTGCTTCCCCACCAAGGCCATCCGCGCGTGGCTACACACCGGTGACGCCGGCCACGTCGACATCGTGGACGGGTACTTCCGCGCCGCGGGTGGCTTCACCGAGCCCGTCGCGCAGTTGCGCACGCCGCCGGAATCGCGCGGCGACCCGCTCTGGGCCGTCTGGGCCACCCGCGAAGCTTGAGGTTGGCCTTGACCTCGACCTACCCAGAAGTGTTGCGCAGCGACTGGGAGATCGGCCGGCCGTTGAGCATCGGTCCCGACGTGTGGAGGTGGCAGGAGACGGTGCCCCCGTTGACCGTGGGTGTCGGCTCGGGGTCGACCGTGTTGCAGATCTCCATCGCGTAGGCGCAACGCGTGTGGTAGCGGCAGCCCGACGGCGGGTTGAGCGGGCTCGGCGGGTCGCCCTTGAGCACGATGCGGGTGCGGTCGCGCTCGGCCTGGGGATCGGGAACCGGGATCGCCGAGATCAGGGCCTCGGAGTACGGGTGACGGGGCCGCGCGTAGACCTCCTCCGCGTCACCCACCTCCACGATGGCCCCGAGGTACATCACCGCGATGCGGCGGCTGGCGTGGTGCACGATCGAGAGGTCGTGCGCGATGAAGAGGAACGCGACACCGAGGCGCTCCTGGAGGTCGAGCAGCAGGTTGACCACCTGCGACTGGGTCGACATGTCGAGCGCGCTCACCGGCTCGTCGGCGATGATCAGCTTGGGCTCGAGCGCGAGCGCCCGGGCCACCGCGATGCGCTGGCGCTGACCACCCGAGAACGCGGCCGGGAACCGCCGCAGGTGGTGCGAGCCCATACCCACCTGCTCGAGCAGCTCGACGACCTTGTTGTCGCGTTCCTTGCGGGTCATCTTGAAGTGCACCTGGAACGGCTCGCCGACGACGTCGGCCACGGTGGCGAGCGGGTCGAGCGACGAGTACGGGTCCTGGAACACCATCTGCATGTCGCGGCGCGTCTTGCGGAGCTCCTCGCCCCTGAGCGCCCGCACGTCCTGCCCCTCGAGCTCGACGCTCCCCGCGGTGGGCTCGATGAGGCGCAGGATCAGGCGGCCGGTCGTCGACTTCCCGGAGCCGCTCTCCCCCACGAGCCCGAGGATCTCGCCCTTGCCGACGTCGAAGCTCACGCCGTCGACCGCGCGCACCTGCGCGACGGTCCGGCGCATGATGCCCTTCTTGACCGGGAAGACCTTCTCCAGCCCGCGGACGCGCAGGAGGGGCTGGTCCTCCGCGGTCACTTCGCGACCTCCAACGTGAGCTCGGCGTGCCGGATGCAGCGCACCTTGCGGTCACCCTCCACCGAGTCCAGCTCCGGCGGGGTGGTGGTGCAGGCCTCGACCACGTACTTGCAACGAGGGTGGAACCGGCAGCCGACCGGGAACCGGCTGGGCGGCGGGACCGTGCCCGCGATCATGCGCAGGCGCTCGCCCTTCGCGACGGACTGCGGCATCGAGTCGAGCAGGCCCGCGCTGTAGGGGTGCAGCGGGTGGCTGAAGAACTCGTCGATCGGCGACTCCTCGATGACCTGGCCCGCGTACATCACCGAGACCGCGTCGCACACGCTGGCGACCACGCCGAGGTCGTGGGTGACGAAGATCATCGCCATGCCGAGCTCGGCCTGGAGCGACTTCAACAGCTCGAGGATCTGGCTCTGGATGGTCACGTCGAGTGCGGTGGTCGGCTCGTCGGCGATCAGCAGCTTGGGTGAACAGATCAGCGCCATCGCGATCATGACCCGTTGCCGCATCCCGCCTGAGAAGCTGTGCGGGTACTCGCCGAGCCGGCGCTGCGGCTCCGGGATGCCGACGAGGCGCAGCATCTCCGCGGCGCGGTCGAGCGCCTTCCTGCGGGATCCGCCGCGGTGGTTGCGGTACGCCTCGCTGAGCTGGTTGCCGACGGTGAACGCCGGGTCGAGGCTCGTCATCGGCTCCTGGAAGATCACCGAGATGTCGTTGCCGCGCACGTCGCGCAGCTTCCGGGGCGGCATGCCGACGAGCTCGCGACCGTCGAACTTCGCGGAGCCGGTGACCCGCGCGCTCGCGGGGAGCAGCCCGAGCAGGGCCAACGACGAGACGGTCTTGCCCGAACCGCTCTCGCCCACGATGCCGAGCGTCTCGCCGGCGCGCAGCGAGAACGACACGTGGTCGACCACGGTGACGGTCTCGGTGTGGCCCTTGAACCCCACCGACAGATCGGTCACCGAGAGGAGCGGAGCCGGGTCACCCGGCGGCGTGACGTCGGTCATGCGCCGCGCGTCTCCGTGCCGAGCGCGTCGCGGAGGCCGTCGCCCACGAGGTTGAACGCCAGCACCGTGATCGCGATCGCGCCACCCGGGATCCAGAGCAGCCAACCGGCCTGGTACACCTGGCCGAACGCGCGGGTGAGCATGGTCCCCCACGACGCGGTGGGCTCCTGCGCGCCGAGGCCGAGGAAGCTGAGGCTCGCCTCCGCGAGCAGGGCGAACCCGAACGTGACCGCGGCCTGCACGATCAGCGGCGAGGCCACGTTGTGCAGGATGCGCTTGCGGATGATGAACAACGGCTTCGCACCGATCGAACGCGACGCCTCGACGTAGCTCTCCTCCCGCACGCTGACCACCTGCCCGCGGATGAGCCGCACGAAACCGGGTGCGAACACGACCGCGAGCGCGAACGCGACGTTGGTGGTGCTCGGGCCGAGGATCCCGGTGATGACGAGCGCGAGCACGAGCGCGGGGATGACCTGGATGGCGTCGGAGATCCGCATGAGCACCATGTCGGCCGCGCCGGCGGCGTAGCCCGCGAAGAGCCCGAGCGGGATGGCGACGACGAGCGCGAGCGCCACCGCCAGGAAGCTGGCCTCGAGCGAGATCCGGGCGCCGTAGATGATCCGGGCGAACACGTCGCGGCCGAGGTCGTCCTGGCCGAACCAGTGCGCGGTCGACGGCCTCATGTTGATCTGGAGCAGGTTCTGGTAGTTGGGGTTCTGGGGGATGATCTGCTTGGCGAAGATCGCGGCCAGGATCAGCAGGATCAGGTAGATCGCGGCCACGGTCGCGACCTTGTTGCGGCGGAAGCGCTTCCAGAAGCCCACGTGCGACGGCACGTCGTCGTGCGTGAGGAGCGAGCTCGGGGTCCAGAGGCCCTCGGTGCCGCGCTCGATCTCGGTGGTCGCGTCGAGTCGCCGGTCGTCACCACTGGTGACGAACGGGTCGACGCCCGTGTCCGGTGCTTCCCAGTCGGTCATTCGACCCGTACCTTCGGATTGAGCAGCGCGTAGGAGATGTCGACCAGCAGGTTGACGAACACCGTGAGCAGGGCGATGAACATCACCGAGCCTTGGATCGCGGGGAGATCGTCGCGCGTGATCGCGGTGAGGACGTAGGTGCCGAGCCCCGCGATCCCGAAGATCTGCTCGACGATCACCGTGCCGCCGATGAGGTACGCGACCTGGAGCCCCACCACGGTGAGCACGGGGGCCGAGGCGTTCTTCAGCCCGTGCTTGCCCACGACCTTGATCGGCGCGAGGCCCTTCGACCGGCTGGTCCGGATGTGGTCGCTCGACATCACGTCGGCGAGCGCGCCCCGGAGCTGCCGGGCGATGGTCGCCGCCGCGAGCACCCCGAGGGAGATCCACGGGAGCAGCAGGTGCCGGAACCACTCGTACGGCGAGGTGCTGAACTGGACGAACCCGCGGGACGGCAGGATCTGCCGGTACACCGCGAGGTTCAGCACGAGGATCAGCGCGAGCCAGAAGCTCGGCATGGCGATCGCGGCGCTGGTGCCGATGACCACGGCGCGGTCGGTGACCGACCGGGGCCGGATGCCGGAGATGATCCCGAGCGGGACCCCGATGAGGAGTCCGAAGAAGAGCGCGCCGCCGGCGATCTGGAGCGTCACCGGGAACCGCTGCCAGACCTCGCTGACGACGGTCTGGTTGGAGTACAGGGAGCGGCCGAAGTCGAGGTGCAGCGCGTTCCCCAACCAGCTCACGTACTGGCTCAGGAACGGCTTGTCGAGGCCGAGCTGGTGGCGGACCAGGAGGATCCGGGGCCGCGTCGCCGCGTCGCCGCCGGCCAGGGTGATGGCCGCGTCACCAGGCACCAGGAGGATCAGCCCGAAGACGATCACGCTCACGATGAAGAGCAGCGGGATGAGGGCGAGGATCCGGCGGATGATGAACGTCAACACGGGATATCGGACCTCGGTCCGTGCGGCGGGACGGTCGATGCATCTCGGTGGAGCCGCCGCTGTGCCCGGGTGGCCGAGTGCCACCCGGGCGCAGCGTGGTGCGGTGTTGCCTCGAGCTACTTCTTGGCGGTGGTGATCGCCAGCTGGGAGAAGTCGACGCCCTGGCAGGCGCCGTACAGCTGCCAGTTCTTGCTCACCACGTAGGTGCGGTGCACCTCGGTGTTGACCGGGTAGACGACCGGGACCTCGAGGGCGTTGTTGACCACCGCGGTGACCGCCTGCTTGTAGCCGGCCGCCTGCGAGGTCGGGTCGGACGACGTCCCGATCTTCGCCAGACCGGCGACGATGTTGGGGTCGGTGAACTTGCCCGCGTTGGCAGCGCCAGCCGGGGAGAACTGCCGGGAGATCGTCACCGACGGGTCGGGACGGGGCGGCCAGAGCGTGAACTCGACGTCGCCCTGCTGCTTCTGGAAGTACGTGTCGAGCAGGTTCGGCGAAGGCGTGAGGGTCAGGTTGACCCCGATCGCCTTGAGCTGCTGCTGCACGATGTCGGCGAAGCGGGTGAAGGTGTCGAAGCCCGCCGGGAGCGTGCCGTTGACGGTCACCGGAGCCGTGAGACCCGACGCCTTCAGGGCCGCCTTCGCCTTCTTCAGGCTGAACGCGTACTTGTTCGCCAGCGCCTTCTGGTACTGGAGGGTGAACGCCTTCGGGTACGGCTGCGATCCGACCTCGGCTCCCGGGAAGAGGGCCTTGGCGATGGCCGGCCGGTTGATGGCGTAGAGCAGCGCCTGGCGGAACTTCACGTTGTTCACGTTGGGCTTGCTCGTGTTGATGTTGATCTTCCAGTACGTGGCCCCGGTGGAGCTCTCGATCTTCACGTCGGGGTTGTTCTGGGCCGGCGCGTTGACGTCGGTGCCGCCGTCGGTGAGGTCGATGTCACCGGCGATGACCGCGTTGACGGCTCCGGCGACCGACGTGTTCACGTAGTCGACGCCCGCCAGCTTGACGTTCTTCGCGTTCCAGTAGCTCGCGAACTTGGTGAGGCTGATCTTCTGCCCCACGGTCTGCGAGTCGAAGGCGAACGGCCCCGCACCGATGGGGTGCGTGTCGGTGCTGGCCGCTGCGGCCAGGAAGCCCTCACGACCGGCGAGCGTGTACGGCATCGACGCGGCCGACGGGGTGCTGAGGTGCAGCGTGACGGTGAGGCCGTCTGCTCCGGCATCGATCGACGAGATGATGCCGAGCGTCGGGTTCAGCTTCGAGGTCGGCGCCCGCGTGATGTCGAGTGCGGCCTTGGCCGCGGCGGCGTCGAGCTTCGTGCCGTCCTGGAAGGTCAGGCCCGGGCGGAGCTTGAACGAGAACGTGCTCGGGTCGACGATCGTCCAGGTCGCGGCCAGGTTCGGCGTCAGCTTGTTGGTCCGCACGTCGAGCTTGATGACCGGGCTGAAGACCTGGTTACCGACGACCGCGTCGCAGATTGCGGTCATCTGCGCGGGCTGGAGCCGCTGGCTGAAGCCGGACCCGTCGAGCGGAGTGCCGTAGCTGAGCACCGCTTTCGGGTTGATCTTGGCTGCGCCTTGGGCGCCGGCACCACTGCCGCCACCGCTGGCAGAAATCGTGGCGCCGCCGCAAGCTGCAGCAAGCAACGCCAAGGTCAACGCGAGCGCGCCGACCGCGGAACTCCGCTTCATCATGAGCTCTGTCCCCCCCCGGGCGACGGTGTGAGTCACTACAAAGACTCTCTAGGTGAACCGCCGTGGACGGTGTTGTAATGCAATCGGTAGAGACAAGCAAGGCACCCGGCCGGGTTTCTCCGCGGCCCGCGCAGCGCTCCGGTCCCGGAAGGTCGCGCCGCTCACCTGCCGCTTTGTCCACCCCGGCTGGGGGATCCGGCTGCGGCCA
>JADGOM010000255.1 GCA_017882925.1 Acidimicrobiia bacterium
GACGCACGCCGACCGGCGCGCCCAGGGGGGAAGACCAGATGACCGACGAGATGTTCTCGCTCGAGGGCCGCGTGGCGATCGTCACCGGCAGCGGCTCCGGCATCGGCCGGGCCACGGCCTGCGTGCTGGCCGAGCACGGCGCCGACCTCGTGCTGGCCGGCCGTCGGCCCGACCCGCTCGAGGAGACCGCCGAGACCATCCGCGGTCTCGGCCGCAGGGCGTCGGTCGTGCCGACCGACGTCACCGACGACGTCGCGTGCGCGGCGCTCGTCGACGCGGCGATCGCGGGGTACGGGCACCTCGACGTGCTCGTCAACAACGCGGGCGGCACGATCTCGCGCCCGCCCGAGGAGTGGACCACCAAGCAATGGTTCGCGATCCTCAACCAGAACCTGTCGAGCGCGTGGTTCATGTCGAAGCTCGCCGCGGTGCCCATGGTGGCGCAGGGCCGGGGCTCGATCGTCAACATCTCCTCCGGCGCGAGCTTCCTGCCGCTGCCCGACGTCGCGCCCTACGGCGCGGCGAAGGCGGGCATGAACAGCCTCACCCGCTCGCTCGCGGCAGCGTGGACGCCCAAGGGCGTACGGGTCAATGCGATCGCGTGCGGCGCGGTGAAGACCGAGGGCTACCAGTACTCGGCCGACAAGGCCAACATCGGCGACGACACGCTGCTCGGCCCCGGCAACGCCGTCGGTCGCATCGGACTCCCCACCGAGATCGCGTACCCCGTGCTGTTCCTCGCGTCCGACGCGTCGAGCTACTGCTCGGGCCAGACGCTCTGGGTCAACGGCGGCCAGAAGGCCCCCGGCCCCACCTGATCCCCACCGACGCGCCGACCGGGTGTCGGGGGGTCGTGCGGCGGGTAGGCCGGGGGGATGCAGGCAGGGAAGAAGACCGAGTGGCGGCTCGTCAGCGCGGCGTCGGGAGCGGTGGCGGCGCTCGTCACGCGCCGCGTCCTCCTCGTCGGGTGGGCCCGGTTCGCGCCGGGGGATCCGCCCGACGACCCCGAGGATCCGCGCACGTCGCTGCACCAGGCCCTCACCTGGGCCGTCGCCACCGGTGTGGGGCTCGGCGTGGCTCGCCTCCTCGCGGTGCGCGGCGCGGCCAAGGTCTGGGAGGCGGCCGCGCACGAGCCGCCGCCGGAGCTCTAGTCGAGCGCGGGCCGCACCTCGCGGGTCCAGAAGTCGACAAGACCCTCGATGTCGTCGGTCACCGGGATGATGCTGATGTGCTCGAAACCCGCGTCGCGGTACGACCGCACCACGTCGATGTAGGGCTGCGGGTCGGGACCGTAGGGGATCTTCGCGCCGACGTCCTCGAGCCGCACCGTCGCGCACGCGGCCGCGAAGTTGACCGGGTTGGGGAGCTCGGACATCACCTTCCACCCCGCCATCGCGAAGCGGAACCGCTCGTGGGCGACGCGCAACGCGGCGTCGGCGTCGGGACCCCACGCGAACGGGACCTCGGTCCAGGTCGACGACCGGTGGCCGCGCCGGGCCACCCAACCGTCGACGAGCGTCGCGTCGGCCTCGGTCGCCATGATGCCGTCGGCGGGAAGCCCGGCCGCGACGTCGAGTGACGCCGCGCCGCTGACCGCGACGACGAGGTCGACAGGCTGCGTGGGCTGCTCGTAGATCCGGGTGTCCTCCACGGTGAAGTACTCACCGCGCTCGGTGGTCCACTCCCCTGTCAGCAGCTGCCGGATGACGGCGGCCGCCTCGGCGAGCATCCGGTGCCGGAGGTCGATGCCCGGGAACGGCACGCCGGTGACGTGCTCGTTGAGCCGCTCCCCCGCGCCCAGGGCCAGGGTGAGCTTCCGGTCGGTCATCGACGCCACCGTCGCCGCGGCCTGGGCGACGATCGCGGGGTGGTACCGGAACGTCGGGCAGGTGACGCCGGTGGCCAGGTCGAGGCGGCTCGTGCGGGCCGCCACCGCCCCGAGCACGCTCCACGCGTACGGGCTGTGGTTGTGCTCCGGGAGCCACGGGTGGATGTGGTCCGAGATCGCGACGAACTCGAACCCGCGCTCCTCCGCCAGCACCGCCTGGTCCACGAGCTCGCGGGCACTGCGGATCTCACACATCAGCTTGAACCCGAATCGCGACACGTCGCCCTCCACGCTCGTCGGCATCCGATCCATACCCCGCGCGCGGCCGTTCGACTCGTCCCGGTTCGAGAACCGGCGGCGGAGAGCCACCAAACCGGGGATCACCACGGTTACGGTCGGTCGCCACAGCGCACCGACGAGACCGAGGGGATGCCGGTGACGAAGAACAACACGCGGCCGACCCGGCTGGAGCGGTACCTCGAGCGGCGCTTCCCCGAGTACCGCTACGGCGACGTGCTGGTGCTGCTCTTCATCACCTACGTCTTCATGGCGTCGAGCCCGCCCGACAAGTGGGTCCGGGTCGTCACCGTCGCGTTGCAGGGCCTCACCCTGCTCGCCGCGCTGCTCGCGTCCCGGGCGCACCGCCACATCTTCCGGGGTGCTGCGATCGTGGTGGCCGCCGCGCTCGTCGGATCGATCGGGTCGGTGCTGATCGGGTCGTCGCACGAGCCCACCGGCTTCTTCTTCATCCTCAACGTCCTGCTCGTCGGCGCCGCGCCGGTGGTGATCGCCCGGGCACTGCTGCGCCAGAACGGCGTCGACATCCACACGGTGTTCGGCGCGATCTGCATCTTCGTCCTGCTCGGGATGACCTTCGCGTTCGTCTACGCCGCGCTCGACAGGTTCCAGTCCGACCCGTTCTTCGCGCAGACCAACCACGCGACGCTGCCCGACTTCCTCTACTTCGCGTTCATCACCCAGACGACCGTCGGCTACGGCGACTTCACCGCGCGCAACGACTTCGGCCGCGCGCTCGCCGGGCTGCAGGCGCTCACCGGCCAGCTCTACCTCGTGACGATCGTCGCCGTGCTCGTGAGCCGCATGACCGTGACCAAGCGCCGGCCCTCCCCCGACGAGCCCGAGGCCGACTTCACGACCGACGCGCCGCTCACCCGCCCACCGGAGCCGGAGTCGGCCGACTGATCAGGATCGGCCCGGCCGGCCCGGCCGACGCGGTGCGGGTCGGCGGGTTGCAGCCGCGCCAGGACTCTCCGCCCGGGTGCTGGAAGTGGAGGGCGCCGACGCCGACACCGTGCGGGCCCTCACCGTCGGAGGCACCGCGCCGCGTCCGACTGTGTGAGGGTTCGCGTCGACCCCGAGGAGCGCCGTGATCGGCTATATCGCAGGCCTGTTGACCACGATCTGCTGGGTTCCCCAGCTGATCCGGTCGTGGCGCACCCGTTCGTTGGCCGACGTCTCGTGGCCCTACCTGTGCACGCTCGCCACCGGCGTCGCGCTGTGGACCACCTACGGCATCCAGCAGCTCGACGCCGCGATCATCGCGACCAATGTGGCCACCCTCGCCTGCGTGCTGGTGCTCATCGGGCTCAAGGTCTCGAGCGACCGGCGCGGCGTGCAGCCGATCGACGAGCCCCAGTTCCACCTGGCGATCATCGACTCCGACCTCAAGAAGCCGGAGCCGCCCGCGCCGCGCCCGACCGCGACCCCCGACCCCGAGCCACCGGAGCCGCGTTGACCCGCGCGGACCCGGAGCTCGCGGCGGTCAGCCCTCCGCGAGCACCTTGGTGATGTCGCCGGTGAGCTTGTCCGGCTTGGTGATCGAGCCGTAGCGCTTCACCACCTCGCCGTCGCGGTCGACCAGGAACTTGGTGAAGTTCCACTTGATCCGGCTGCCGAACAGCCCGTGCTTCTTGGCCCGCAGCCACTTGTAGAGCGGGTGCGCGTCGGCGCCGTTGACATCGATCTTGGCGAACATCGGGAACTCGACGTCGTACGTCAGCGAGCAGAACTCCCGGATCTCGGCCTCGTCGCCCGGCTCCTGGTGCCCGAACTGGTCGCAGGGGAAACCGAGCACCACGAGGCCCTGGTCCCGGAACTCCTCGTAGAGCTTCTCGAGGCCCTCGTACTGCGGCGTGAAGCCGCACTTCGACGCGGTGTTGACCACGAGCACGGCCTTGCCCTTGAACTCGGACAGCCGGGTCTCCTCGCCGTCGATCGACCGTGCACTGAAGTCGTAGAAGCTGCTCACCCCGGGTTCCCTCCGTCGGTTGCGCCCATGCTGCCAGCATTCGGCCCGACGGGGTTCGGAGCCGGGTCCGGCCGAGGATGACGACCGCGGGGATGGCCACGCTCCTGTTCGCAGCGTGGGTGACGGCGCAATCGCATTTCGGGGGCCCGGGGGGAACGCGTCCCGCCGGGCGAGCTGCCGCCGCGCGGAGAACCCGTCGGGGGCACCAACCGTCACTAGCCTCGGGCCCGTGGCCCCCGAACCGCCCCGCATGCCGATCGACTTCCCGCACTCCGACCTCGACGTCGAGGAGCTCGACGACGAACTGGATCGCGACGAGCTGCGCAGCCGGTACTACGGCCTCCTCCAGGAGGTCCGGGTCATCCTGCCCGGGGTCCAGGTCCTCCTCGCCTTCCTCCTCACGGTCCCGTTCGCCAACCGATTCGGCAAGCTCGACACCTTCGGGCGCACGCTCTTCGGCGTGGCGATGGTGAGCGCGCTGTGCTCGGTGATCAGCCTGCTGACCCCCACCGTGTTCCACCGGGTCGCCGAGCGCACCCGCCGCAAGGCCCGGCTCGAGTGGGGGATCCGGTTCACCCTGGCCGGCCTCGGCCTCCTCGCGCTCGCCCTGGTCAGCGGGCTCTGGTGCGTCTCCCGCTTCATCTTCGGCGCCGGCACCGCCGCGCTCATCGTGATCCCGGTGACCGTGGGGATCGTCCTCGTGTGGATCGTGCTGCCGCTCGTGGTCGGGCGGTCCCGCCCCGCCTGAGCCCCGCCTGAGCCACTCCGGCTCCGCGCGTGCGCCTGCGCCGCGCGCGCGGCAAGCTCACGGCATGCAGCAGGAACCGGATCCGTCCCAGATCGTCTCGTACGGGAAGCGCATCACCGATCTGGCGCAGGCGCACCCCGACGCCACGGCCCTGGTGTTCGCAGCGTCCGACGGCACCGACCTCGAGATCACGTGGCGCGAGCTGGACGCGCGCACATCGCAGGTGGCGCGGCTGCTCGCGTCGCGCGGGGCCGGGCCCGGCGACCTCGTGGCGTGCGGACTGCCCAACTCGCCCGAGCACTTCTACGTCACCATCGGGGCGTGGAAGGCGGGCGCGGGGTGCGTGCCCGTGCGCTGGGACCTCCCGGTCTGGGAGCGCGAGCGCGTCCTCGACGTCGCCGACGCGAAGCTCCTCGTCGGCGACCACGTCGACAGCACCGTCCCCGTCATCACCACCGACGAGATCCGCGCGACCACCTCACTGCCATCGGATCCCCTGCCCGACGTCGTGCCGTGCCCGGCGTCGGGGATCGCGTCGAGCGGCTCGACCGGCAAGCCCAAGATCATCGTGAGCCCGATGCCGGGAGCCGAGATCCCCGGCTCGATCGCGCCGATGCCGAGCGTCTACGTCGAGATCCCGGCGCATCTGCCGCAGCTGATCCCGGCGCCGCTCTACCACACCAACGGCTTCCTGGTCGCGCACATGTCGCTGCGCAACGACCAGCTGACCGTGGTCATGGAGAAGTTCGACGCCGAGCGCGCGCTGCGCCTCATCGACCGCTGGAAGCTCGCGTGCTTCACCGCGGTGCCCACGATGCTCGCGCGCATGGCCCGCGCCGCCGACGATGTGAACGCCGACCTCTCGAGCCTGTTCTACGTGATGCAGGGCGGTGCCCCCATCCCCGACTGGGTCGTCGACAAGTGGATCGAGCTCGTCGGCCCGGAGCACTTCTACATGACGTACGGATCGTCGGAGCGCGTCGGCCTCACGATCATCCGCGCCGACGAGTGGCAGCACCACCGCGGCAGCGTCGGGCGCGGCTACCAGACGCTCATCCGCATCCTCGACGAAGAGGGCCGAGACCTGCCGCCGGGCGAGATCGGTGAGATCTTCATGCTCCAGCCCGACGCGCCCGGACCCGCGTTCGCGTACGTGGGCGCGGCGGCGCCGAAGACGACTCCCGACGGCTACACGAGCATCGGCGACATGGGCCGGCTCGACGAGGAGGGCTTCCTCTACATCGCCGACCGGCGCTCCGACATGATCGTCACCGGCGGCGCCAACGTGTTCCCCGCCGAGGTCGAGGCCGCGCTGTCCGAGCACCCGCTCGTGCACGACGTGGTCGTCGTCGGCCTCCCCGACCCCGAGTGGGGGCGCCGGGTGCACGCGATCGTGGAGCCCACCGACGCCGCCCACCCGCCGACCGTGGCCGACCTCGACGCCCACACCCGCGCCCGCGTCGCCGCCTACAAGGTGCCGAAGGCGTACGAGATCATCGACCGCATGCCCCGCAACGAGGCCGGCAAGCTCAACCGCGCCAACCTCGCGGCCGAACGCGCTGACCCTCCAGCTGCTGACCTCGCCGCAGCCCCGCGAACCTGACCCTCCAGTTGCTGCGCAACGCGTCTGGGCAGGTCAAGATCAAGGTCAGGTTCGGTCGAGGGAGAGCAGGTTGATGGCGTTGCCGCGGAGCATCTTGTAGACGACGTCGTCGTCGAGCCCGGCGACCATCTTCTCGACGTACTGCTTGCTGTCGGGCCACGTGGTGTCGGAGTGC
>JADGOM010000050.1 GCA_017882925.1 Acidimicrobiia bacterium
GCCAGGTGACGCGCGATCCGCGAGTCGGGCACCTTCGGGGCTGCGAGCTCGACGAGCGTGTCACCGATCGCGAAGAACGAGCTGTCGGCGTCACGGGCGGGGCCGGTCTCGTCGTGGACCCGGACACACCCGAGCGCCTCGGCGAAGACCCGGGCGGCGGCGTCGAGGTCGGTCACTGCGACCGTGCAGTGTGAGAGCCCGACGATGCCGAGTGGGTGTCGGTCGCGCCAGTAGCTGTCGTTCCACCACGGGCGGTCGCGCGGATCGTGGATCTCCTGGTCCTCGAGGAACTCCAGCACGAGCCCGTGGGTGTCCTTCGGATGCGTGATCACGTAGTCGAACCCGCCGTCCGGGATCACATCGCTGAACCCACCCCCGCGCACCGCGACCCGAACACCGCGCTCGAGGAGCGCGGATGCGAGTCCCCGGCAGTCGCGCACCCAGAAGGCGACGTTGTTGAAGTGGGGTCCGTGCCGGCGCAGGAAGCGCGCCACACCGGTGGGCGCGTCGGCATCGATGGGAGCGAGCATCTCCATCGAGAATCCGCCACCCATCAGGTTGGCGCTGTTGTGGGCGCCCTCGGGCTCCAGGTGCTGGGCCTCGTAGACCCAGCTGCCGAAGAAGTCGTGGTAGAAGCGCCCGACCTCCAGCACGTCCGGCACGATCTGGGAGCCGTGGAACAGACGGACGATCTCGGGCACGGTTCGTCTCCTACTCGAAGATCTTCTCGGCGAGCCGTCGGACACCGTCGAGCGCCTCGCCCGAACCGGCCCACGGGGTGACGAGGAGACGGGTGATGCCGGCAGCCTCGAAGCGGGCAACGTCGTCGGGATGGGTGACGCGTCCGAGGCACACGGTCTCGAACGGCTCATCGGCCCGGCCGTACTCGGCCCGCAGCTCGTGCAGCCGCTGCAGCGGCGCCGCGCACGACTCGACGGAGTGCGCGAGCCCGATCCAGCCGTCGCCATGCCGCGCGGCCCGTCGGAGCGCAGGCTCGGACTCACCCCCGACCAGGATCGGCGGGTGCGGCCGCTGCACCGGCTTCGGCGCGAACATCACCGGCTCGAAGTCGTAGAACTCCCCGTGATGCTCGACGACGTCTTCGGTCCACAGGCGCTTGCACACCGCGAGCGTCTCGTCGAGGCGACGGCCACGCGTGCGCGGATCGAGTCCCGCCGCGCGCCACTCGGCTTCGAGCCAGCCCGCGCCGATGCCGACTTCGGCCCGCCCTCCGGACACGAGGTCGAGCGTCTGGATCGCGCGTGCGGCCACGAACGGATGGCGCAGGCCCATCAGGTAGACGTGACTTCCGAGTCGGACGCGCGACGTCTTGCCCGCGAGGTAGCCGAGGTAGCCGAAGCAGTCGACGACGGGCGCGTCCGGCGGGATCGGCGGATGCGCCGCCCCCGCGAACGGCGATCCCGACATGTCCACCGGCAGCACCAGATGCTCGGGGAGCCAGACGGATTCGAATCCGAGTCGGTCGGCGAGGAGCACCATCTCCTCGTGGAGGCGCGGGGCCAGACGGCCGAGTGCGATCCCGAACTTCATTCCCGGGGCCCGCCGCCCGCGCCGCCGGGACCGGCCGATGGATGGGTCTGGAGCGCCGAGCGGTCGAGCGCCGCGATGCCGGCGACCCCGAGAAGCGCCAGCGTCGCGACGAGCTCCTCGTGCAGGATCTCGAGGGCCCGGGCGACACCGTCGGCGCCCGCGGCGGCCAGGCCCCAGGCGGCCGGACGGCCGACGAGCACGACGCGCGCGCCCAGCGCCAGCGCCTTCACCGCGTCCGGACCGGAACGAACGCCGCCGTCGAACGCGACCTCGCCCGCATCCCCCACCTCGTCCACGACCTCGGCGAGCTGGTCGAGCGTGGCGGGGGCGCCGTCCAGCTGACGGCCGCCGTGGTTCGACACGTAGACCCCGGCGGCACCGATGTCGAGCGCGGCCCGCGCGTCCGGCGCCGTGAGCACTCCCTTCACCGCGAACGGCAAGGAGGACGCGGCCATGACGTCGCGCAGACTGGCCCACGACATCGGCGGACGGGAGTGACCCCCGCCCATGAACGACGGGGCCTGACCGGCGACGGGGGCGAAGTTGCCGAGGACCATCCGGCTTCCGGCACTGAACCGGTTGCCGCGGTCCCGACGCCGGACGCCGACGACCGGGGCATCGGCGGTGACGCACACCGCCGCGAACCCGGCGTCGGCGACGCGCCGGAGGATCGCGACCAGCACGTCGTCGGGATGGCGCAGGCTGAGCTGGAAGATCGCAGCGCGTTCGCGTGCGGCCCTGCCAAGCGCCTCGAGCGGCTCCGCGGTGACCTCCGGGACGATGGCCACGGTACCCACGCGGGCCGCCCCCTCGATGACCGCGCGGTAGCCGTCGGCGTGGAGCAGGGAGTCGCCGGCGAACGGGGCCACCAGCAGGGGGGTCGCGACGGCAACCCCGAGAAAGCTCGTCGCGGTTTCCGGCGGGGGCGCACCGGTCAGCAGGCGCGGCCGGAACGAGAACCGCGAGAAGGCCCGCCGGTTCTCGACCAGGGTGTCCTCGTCCCCGGCTCCGCCCCCGATGAAGTCCCAGACCTCCCGCCCGAGCCGGCGTCGGGCCTCGTCTTCGATCTCGGCGGCGACCGCGAAATCCACGGCGTCCGGCGCCGCCTGGGCTTCGGCGCCCACGGCCTCGGCGCTCCCGAACTCGTGCAAGAGGGGTCGACCGCTCCGGAAGCGCGCCAGGTTCTCGACGAACAGGTCGGCAACCCGTGCGTGGCGCCCGGTGCCGCCGGCCGACGAATGGGGCGTGAGCACGACGCGGGGATGGTCCCAGAAGCGGCTGTCGGCCGGCAGCGGCTCGGTGGCGAACACGTCGAGGATCGCGCGCGAGGGGTGCCCGCGGTCGAGCGCGGCCAGGAGCGCGGTCTCGTCGATCAGCGAGCCGCGGGCCACGTTGACCAGGACCGACGCCGGCTTCATCGTCGCGAGGAACTCCTCGCCGACGAGCCCGTCGGTCTCCGGCGTCGCCGGCGCCGCGAGGACGACCACGTCGGCGCGCCCGACGGCGCCGAGCAGGTCGTCGGGATGGATCATCTCGTCGACCGGTTCGGTGCCGATCGGGCGTCGGCGAACCCCGATGGTGTGGGCCCCGAACGCGGCCGCGCGCGTCGCGACCGCGGATCCGATCGCGCCGACGCCGACGATGAGCCAGGTGGTACCCGCGATCTCCCGGAACTGGTGCGGCCGCCACGCCCGCTCGGCCCGAGCCCGGCCCCACTCGTCGACCCGCTGCGCGTCCGCGAGGACGGCCCCGAGGACGTACTCCGCGATCGGAATCGCGTTCACGTGGGCCCCGGTCACCCGAACGCCGCGGGCGAGCAGGGCGTCGTAGAACGCGAGATGGCCGGCGGCGGGCGACTGGAGCCACCGCAGCGACGGCAGCTCATCGAGCAGCGCGAGCCAAACGGGGGCCGAGCCGTCGGTGAGGACGTGCGCGCTGGCGAAGGCGACCTCGGGCTGCACGTCGCCCCGCGCCCGCTCCCGACCCTCGACCAGGAGACGGCCGTCGGGCGTCATCCGGACGAGCTGGATGTCGTCGCCGAGGTCGGCGGCCCGGGCATCGAGCAGAGCTCCGGCGTGCTCGTTCACGAGGACCTGCATGGCCGGCAGCGTACGTTCCGGTCGCGGGCGCTACGCCGGCGGCGCGAGCCGGATGCTCATCGGATCCCGATCCGGCGCCGGACGTCGTCCGACGAGGCGACCGGACGACCGGCGTCCTCGGCCCAGCGCACCGCCCGCTCGGCCCAGACCGCGTTCGTCGCGGCGGGGTCGGCCAGAGGATTGTCGCCGATTCCGACCCGGATCCCGCCACCACGCTCGAGCGCGTGGCGGCCGAGGCGCTCGATCAGGACGGGATCGGCGATCGAGTACGGCACCGCGATCCATTCGACATCCAGATCGGCGGGAAGCTGGGTGAGGTGGAAGTCGAGTGCGGCTTCGGTCGGGAACGGACCCACCGCCCACGAACCCGAGAGGAAGAACTTCACCATCACCGGCTCGCGCAGCAGGCCCGCTTCCGCCAGGAGCGCCAGGGTCCGGGTCCCACCGAGGTCGAACACCCCGAACGTCGGGACGAGCCCGAGCTCGCGACTGCGATCGAGCGCGCCCAGCGTGAACGCCAACGGATTCGTAACGACACCGGGCTCGATGTCGGGAAACGGGAACGACGCGGTCGCCGCATCCCAGATGACCACGCTCACCGAACCGAGATCCAGCGGCACGATCTCGAGCCCGTGATCGCGCCCGAGGGTGAAGCAGTGCCCGAGCCGGCCGTCGACCGTGTCGACGTCGATCGGATAGGTCGGGTAGGCGAGCACGCCGGAGTCGCGCATCCCGGCGAGCGCCTCCGCGTACAACTCGGTGGCGCCGAGCCGCTGGGCGCCGGTCTCCGCATCGCGCGCGTGCCAGTGGACGATGGCCGCACCGGCGGCCGCGCACGCCGACGCGTCACGCGCGCACTCCGCCGGCGAATACGCGACGTGGGGCGTCTGCGCCCGCATCGTGCCCTCGTTGAGACCAACCTCGATCACCA
Source organism: Acidimicrobiia bacterium (assembly GCA_017882925.1). GTDB lineage: Bacteria > Actinomycetota > Acidimicrobiia > IMCC26256 > Chersky-534 > Chersky-534. The sequence goes on from JADGOM010000050.1 coordinate 4,582, forward strand.
CCGCGTCGTGCTCCACCGGGTCCCCCGTCCCACCCGACCCAGGTCGGCGAACCGCCGACGCCCGATCGGAACATGTAACATCCGGACTGTACTTAGGTCGCGACCGACTGTCACCCGATGCGTCGTGCAGCCGGCGCTCAGGGCGCGCCGCGCTCCAGGATGTGGACCCCACACGAGGAGCCGAGGCCCAGGACGTGGGCCAGACCGACGGTGGCACCCGGGATCTGGCGGTCGCCGGCCTCGCCGCGCAGGTGCGTGGCGACCTCGTAGATGCCCGCGATCCCGGTGGCCGCCACCGGGTGGCCCTTGGACAGCAGCCCGCCCGAGACGTTGACCGGAAGCGTGCCGTCGCGCCACGGGTGGCCTTCGTCGATGAAGCGACCGGCTTCCCCGGGGGCGCACAGCATCAGGTTGTCGTAGTGCAGCAGCTCGGCGGTGGCGAAGCAGTCGTGCAGCTCCACGAGGTCGAGGTCGGCGGGCGTGACCCCGGCTTCCTCGTAGGCGGCGACGGCGGCGTTGCGCGTGAGGGTGTTGAAGTCGGGGAGGGCCTCGCCCGCGTCGCTCCACGGGTCGGAGGTCAGCACCGACGCCGAGATCTTGACCGCGCGCCGGCGTTGTTCGTCCGAAAGCGACGCGAGCCGTTCCCCGGACACGACGACGACGGCGGCCGCGCCGTCACCCGTCGGTGCGCACATGAGCGCGTTGTTCGGGAACGCGATCATCGGTGCCGCCCAGATCTCGTCGTACGTGAAGCGTTTGCGGTACTGGGCCAGCGGGTTCAGCGTCGAGTGGGCGTGGTTCTTCTCGGCGACCTTGGCGAACTGTGCGAAGTGGACGCCGCCGTGCCGGAAGGCGTACTCGAGGCCCGCGGTCGCGAACACCGCCGGCATCTGCGCCGCGCCGAGCACCCCGCCGGTGTCCATCACCGAACCGTCCCGACCCGCGGGCGTGAACGTCCCCGGTGTCCAACCCGGGTCGAGCGAGGTCGGCAGCAGACCGGCCTTTCCCATCTGCTCCATGCCGACCGCGAGCGCGACCTCGGCCTCGCCGGCGCGGATCGCCATGATCGCCGTCCGCAGCGCGGTAGCACCGGTCGCGCACGCGTTGACGACGTTGAAGACCGGAATGCCCGTCTGGCCGATCTGCTGGAGCAACCGCTGCCCCACCCCCGACGCGGCCTGGAAGACGTTGCCCGCGGCGAGCACGTCGACGTCGTGGATCGACAGACCCGCGTCGGACAGCGCGCCGAGCGCCGCGGCGCTACCGAGGTCGAGCAGGTCACGATCCGGGAACCGACCGAACGGGGTCATGTCGACCCCGACCAGCCACACCGCGTCAGCCATCGCCGTCGCCGCCTCCGGCCACCGCAACCCCCGCTGCGTCCGGTTCGAACGCGAACGCGATCGCCTCGGTGCCGTGGTCGTCGACCCCGGCGACGAAGGTCGTGAGCCGCACCCGCTCGATGGTGGCGACGTTGCGGGGATGGCGACTGGTACCGACGAGGCGGCCGCGGACCACACCACCACCGTCGAGTGCGACGACCACCGACGCGTACGGCACCTCGACGCCCGGGGCGTCGCGGTGCACCACCGTGAACGCGCGTACGGTGCCGGTGGTCGCGAGCCGCCGGGGCACGAACCCGGGCTCACCGCTCACCGGATCGGCATTGCGGCGGGTGAAGGTCAACGCGCCGGATCCGACCGCCTCGTGGGCGACCAGGTACGGCTCACCGTCGTCGATCACGAGGTAGTCGACGATGGGGATGCGAGCGGTCATCTTCCCGCCCCTTCGGCTCGTGTCGTCGCGGCAATGTAACACCGGTATGTCACTTACGCCGGGGCGCCGCTACTGTCGCCGGATGAGCTTCGACCTGGGATCTCGTTACCTGCATTGGGCCGTGGACAACGGCGTCGCCACCTGCACGATCGATCGGCCGAACCGTCGCAACGCGATGACCGCGAGCATGTACGTGGGCGTGCGCCGGGCGGTGCAGGCGCTGAACGGATGGCCGGACCTGCACGCGCTCGTGATCACCGGAACGGGCGACGTGTTCTGCCCCGGCGGTGAGCTCGGCGGCGATCACGACGACACGCCCGACGGCATGGCCGCCGCGGCGGCGTTCGGCAACGAGATCGTGCCCTTCGAGGCGATCCGCCGTTCCCGCAAGCCGGTCGTCGCGATGGTCAACGGCATCTGTCAGGCCGGCGGTCTGCTCATGACGCTCGTGTCGGACCTCGCGATCGTGAGCGACCGGGCCGAGTTCCGGGTGCCGGAGGTCCTTCGGGGCGTGGCCGACCCGAACTACGCGGCGTACCTCCCCGCGCACGTCGGACTCGCGATCGCGCGCGACCTCGTCTTCACCGCCCGGCGCTTCGATGCGGCCGAGGCGCTCGCCATGGGGCTGATCGCCCGCGTGGTTCCGCACGAAGAGCTGGCGACCGCCACACGCGAGGCGGTCACCGAGCTTCTGCGTGGCGCACCGCACGCGCGCTGGCAGATGAAGCGGATCATGAACGAACGCTACGGCGAGATCGACGGCATGACCCTCGACGCGTCGATCGCCGGACCGGAGGTGGTCGAGGGATTTCGTTCGTTCGTCGAACGGCGCCCACCGAGTTGGATCCCGGACGGCTACGCGCCCGAGGGCCGCGTCTGACGTCGGCCGGGTTCCTCGAGTCGCGACCTCGCGTCGGCGAGCAGGTTGGCGATCGTGTCGGGGAATCCCTCACTGCCGTGCCGGCGCGCCCGCTTGGTGATCAATGCGGTCGCGGCCGCCTGCTTGAAGCGTACGAACGCGTGGAACCAGCCCAGGTCGCCGACGGTCCGACCGCCCGTCGATTCGTACTCGCGTCGGAGGGACTGCACCGTCGGGAGCGCCCCGACCTCGACGCTCCGTTGCACGTAGCCGGCGTCGAGCATGAGCAGGAACCACGCCAAGTCGATCCGCCCGTCGCCGACCGACCAGATCTCCCAGTCGAGCACGGCGCGGATCGTCGAGCCCTCGCAGCGCAGGTTGCCGAGCCGGTAGTCGCCGTGCACGAGCACCGCAGGCGCCGGGCGCGGAACGGTCTCGAGCAGCTGCGAGGCGATGACGGGTCCATCGAGTCGCAAGTCGTCCTCGACGGTCTCGAACGATCGGCCCCAACGCTCGACCTCCGCCCGGAGCCCGGTGTGGGGCTCACGGTCGAGCCCGACCCGGCCGAGATCGACCGCGTGGAGCGCGGCGAGCATGCGCGCCGCGGCCAGCGCCCGGGCGGCGAGCGTCTCGCCGGAGACGACCCCGGCTGATTCGACGAGCGGCTCGGTCGAATCACCCTCGACGTACGTCATCGCGAAGAACGGCGGGACCTCCGGGGGCTCGCCCTCCGACTCGAAGAGGATCTCGGGCACGTTGACGCCCGGCGCGCCCGCGAGCGCCCGGATCACACGCGCCTGTCGCAGGACGTCGCGATTGCCGGTTGGCGCGACGCCGGCCGGCGCGACCTTCAACACGATCCGTCGGTCGTCCTCCCCGACGCGCCTCAGGACCGCGGAATAGGTCAGGCTCGAGTGACCACCCGGAAGGATCCGTATCGACTCGACGACCGTGGTCGGCGCGACCCGCTTCGCGGCGACGCTCGCGCGTTCGGCGAGGCCCGCGGGCCCGGCGTCCCCGTCATCATCCGTCACGCGTCACGAACCCGTCGCGACCGGGTCGAAGACGACCGGGAGGGAGCGCGGGCCGCGGAAGGCCAGCCCCTCGATGACGGGCGGTTCGGCATCGGGATCGAGGCGCAGGTTCGGAAGCCCGTCGAGGATCGTGTTGAGCCCCACGCGCAGCTCGAGGCGCGCGAGGTGCATCCCGAGGCACTGATGCGGCCCGGTGCCGAACGCGAGATGCGTCTGTGCGGGTCGGTCGAGATCGAACTCGCCGGATCGCGCGTAGCGGGACTCGTCGCGATCCGCCGAACCCACGATCACGGCGACCGCCGCGCCGGCGGGGATCGGACAACCCGCGACGACGGTGTCGGCGGCCGCGACCCGACTCACCTGCGTGACCGACGTCTCCCAGCGGAGCGTCTCCTCGATGAGCGCAGGTACGAGCGCACGGTCCGCCCGCACCCGGGCCATGGTCTCGGGGGCCAACAGCAGCGCGGTCAGCGCGTTCCCCAACGCCCGGAACGTCGTCTCCGCGCCGGCAGGGAGCAGGAGCCGGAGGAACCCGTAGAGCCGGTCGTCGGTCAGCTTCTCGCCGTCGACCTCCGCGTGCACGAGGTCGCTGAGCAGGTCGCCCCGGGGGTCGGCTCGACGCGCTTCGACCAGGGGCTCGAGGTACTCGCGCATCGCGCGGGACGCCGCGAGCCCCGCCTCCGGA
>JADGOM010000051.1 GCA_017882925.1 Acidimicrobiia bacterium
CTCGACGACCGCGGAGTGCAGCGAGTCGGTGGAGTACACCGGCGCCGAGCAGCCCTCGACGTAGTGCACCGAGGAGCCCTCGTCGGCGATGATCAGCGTGCGCTCGAACTTGCCCGCGTTCTCCGCGTTGATGCGGAAGTAGGCCTGGAGCGGCTGGTCCACGTGGACGCCCGGCGGGACGTAGATGAACGAGCCGCCGCTCCAGACCGAGCTGTTGAGCGCGGCGAACTTGTTGTCGCCCGGCGGGATCACGGTGCCGAGGTACTTCTGGACGATCTCCGGGTACTCCCGCACCGCCGTGTCCATGTCGCAGAAGAGCACGCCGAGCTCCGCGAGGTCGTCGCGGTTCTTGTGGTACACGACCTCGGACTCGTACTGCGCGGTGACCCCGGCGAGGAACTTGCGCTCGGCCTCGGGGATGCCCAGCTTCTCGTACGTGTTCTTCATGTCCTCCGGCAGCATGTCCCAGTCGGAGACCTGCTTGTCGGTGGGCTTGATGTAGTAGTAGATGTCGTTGAAGTCGATGTCGGGCATGTTGCTCGCGAACCACTCGAGCATCGGCTTGCGCTCGAAGCGCTTCAGCGAGTCGAGGCGGAACTTCGTCATCCAGGCGGGTTCGCTCTTCTGGTGCGAGATGTCCTTGACGACGTCGATGTTCAGGCCCTTCTTGGGCTTGTAGACGAACTCGTCACCATCGTTCCAGCCGAGCTTGTACTTGCCGAGATCGAGACCGCTGACTGCCATGCGTCGCCTCCGTGGGAGGAACCGGAGTGTCCCCGGGGTGACCGCCGAAACGGCGTCACGCCACCGGGATAATTTCCACTACGGGGATAGTAACAATTCCCCGGAGGGCCCGGCAACGCATCTGCAGGCCGACCCCGCGGGCGGGCGGTCAGCCCCCGGAGCCCTTGGCCTTCGACCCCGACTTCGACAGGGCCTGCGGGTTCGAGCCGCCGGCGGTCGTGGTGGTCGTCTTGGGCGCCGTGGTCGTGGTGGTCGACGGCGAGGTCAGGCCCTGGGCCTGCTGGATGAGCTTGCCCATCGCGTCGATGTCCGTCTTGTAAGTGCCGAGGTCGCCCGCCTTGAGCGCGGTCTGTGCACTGTCGTACTTGTCGGCGGCCTGGTTCAGGAGATCGGCAACCGAACCGGGTACCTGGGTCGACGGGCTCGTGGTGGTGGTCGGGCTGCCCGGCGTGGTCGCGGTGGTGGGACTCGTCGGGACGCCGGGGAAGAACTGCGCGAGTGCACCGTCGACGCGGTTCGCGATCTTGGCCACGTTGTTGTAGACGACGACGACCCGGCGCAGGGCCGGGATCTGGGAACCCGACTGGCCCTGGACGTAGATGGGCCGGATGTAGAGCAGCGAGTTGCCGACCGGGATCAGCTGGAGGCTGCCCTGGATCACGACGGATCCCTGTCCGCCGAGGAGCGTGAACTCGCGGGAGATCTCCTCGGTGTTGTTGATCGTGTTGTTCACCTGTTCGGGGCCGACGACCGTCCGGCCGCTCGGCATGACGTAGGAGCCCAGCTTCCCGTACTGCCCGGGATCGGACCCCGCGACCATGAACGAGACGAGGTTCGTGAGCCGGTTGTCGCGTGACACCGGCACGAACGGCCGCAGCAGCGTGAAGTGCTCCTGGGCTTGATTCGGGAGCCGCAGGATCAGGTAGTAGGGGTCGATGCGGGCTCCGGTCGACGACGCCGCGGTCGGCCGGCTGGTGGAGCTGGTGGCCCCGGTGTCGGTGGATCCGGTGTTGGTCACGACGCCGGTGCCGGGGTCGGGGGACACGGCCCAGAGGTCGGTCTTGTTGTAGAAGGTCCGCGGGTCGGTGACGTGGTACGACGCGTAGACGTTGGTCTGGAGCGAGAAGAGGCCCTCGGGGTACCGGAGGTGCGCCCGCAGGGCCGGCGAGAGATCCGAGCCCTTGGTGAAGAGGTGCGGGAACGCCTTCTCGTACGCCTTGATGATCGGGTCCTTGGCGTCGACGACGTAGAACTTCATCGTGCCGTTGTACGCGTCGACCGTGATCTTCACCGAGTTGCGGATGTAGTTGAGCTTGCCGCCCTGGACCGTGTCGACGCTCGCCGGCTGCGAGTTGGGGTACGAGCTCGAGGTCGTGTAGCCGTCGAGGATCCAGACGGTACGGCCGTTGATGACGGCCGAGTACGGGTCGGCGTCGAGCTCCAGGAACGGCGCCGCCTTCTGCGCCCGCTGGCGGATGTCGCGGAGGTACAGCACGCGCGTATTGGCGGTGACCTGGTTCGAGATCAGCAGATTGAAGTCGCTGAACCGCAGGAAGAACGCCGACTTCCGGAGCAGGCCCATCGGCCCGGAGCCGATCTTGACCCCGCCGGTACCGGCGTAGCGGTTGGTGGCGTCGGCCCGACCCTTACGGGGGTAGTTGAACTCCGACTGCTTGGCGTCGACGAGCGAGAAGCCACTGAGTCCCTCGCCGAAGTAGACCTCCGGGACCTTGAGCTCGATCCGCCCTTCGGGCGGGATATTGCTCAAGTCGTAGTTCGGCTGTCCCTGCTCGGTGGCGGAGTTGCCGGGCGAGACCACACTGCCGTAGCCGTGCGTGTAGACGAGATGCCGGTTGACCCAGGTCTGGCTGGGCAGGTCGCTCTGGTTCAGCTCGCGCACGGACGAGAGCACCTGGGTGAGCCGGCCGCCGATGAGGTAGCGGTCCACGTCGACGTCGGCGAAGCGGTAGAAGGTGCCGAGCTGCTGGAACGACTGGAAGTTCCGCAGGATGACGTCCGGGCCCCACAGCCGGGCGTTCGAGATCGTCGGCGCGTCCGCAGCCAGCTTCGCGGCATCGAGATCGTTCTGGTAGTCGAACTGCTGGACGTTGACCTTGTCGAGGCCGAACGCCTGCCGCGTCGCCTTGATGTTGTGCTGGATGTAGGGGAGCTCCTTGTTGAACTCGTCGGGGTTGACCCGCGTGCTCTGGACCAGCGCCGGGTAGATGCCGCCGACGATGACGAAGACGACGGCCCAGAGACCGACGGCGATGATCGGCAGGATCCAGCCGCGCCGGAAGATGTTGTAGAGGAACAGGAACGCCGCCGCGACCGCGATCAACGTGAGCAGGTTGAGCCCGGGGAGCTGCGCATGGAGGTCGGTGTAGGTGGCGCCGGCGACGGTGCCGCGCGACGAGAAGCTGAGCTCGTAGCGGTCGACGAAGAAGTACTGGACCGCGCGGACGAGCGCCATCAGACCCAGCAGCACCGAGAGGTGCGCCTTCACCTGGGGCGTGACCCGTTGGAACGGCGTCTGCAGCCGGATGCCGCCGTTGAGGTAGTGGGCGATGAGCGTGAGGAAGAACACCATCAGCAGCGTGTTGAACGTCCACTGCACGATGAACTTCAGGAACGGCAGCTGGAAGACGTAGAAGCCGATGTCGAGGTGGAAGTTGGGATCCGTCTGCCCGAAGTTGACCCGGTGCGTGAACAGGATCCATTCCTGCCAGTGCGACGCGACGTTGACCCCGAACAGGAGGGCGAAGAGGATCGCGACGCCGACGCGGATCCGCCCCGCGTAGGGGGCGATCGCGTCCTGGTAACGGCCGATGACCTCGTCCTCGGGGCCGAGGGAGCGGAACCTCGGCGCCAGGCGGTCGGCGATGATCAGGTTGGCGAGGAGCACCACGAACACGATCGCGGTGAACACGAGCGCCGGGACCAGCTTGGCGAGCAGGAGGCTCCGCCAGGTCTGCTGCTGCCCCACCGACCGGAACCACATCTCGTCGGTCCAGAACCCGGCCAGCCCGCGCAGGCTGATGAGCAGGACGATCAGGACCGCGACTGCGATCCCGATGACCCAGTAGCGCACATGGCTCGGACGACGACGTTCGATCGTGGGGACGCGCATCGGGGGGGACTCTAGATGCGGCGGGCCCCGAACGACGTTCGCGGGCCGAAGATCGTGTGGGGCACGCGGCGGGGGCCGGGCCCGGCGTGGTCAGCGATCGGCGGCGCGGCCGGCGTCGACCCCGACGAGTGGTGACGAAGCCCCGACCATCAGCAGGCAACGGCACCCGGGGTGGGCCGGTGGGAACGGCTGGCCCGTGGGGAAGCACTGCCCGCGCACCGTGGGCTCCAACGCGTTGTCGTCGCAGTCGGGGCAGCGGCCCACGACCGCCGGCACCCATTCGAGGAGCGAGCCGGCGGGCGCGGCCTCGTAGACCCCGCGGGCGTAGGCGACCGCGAGCCCGTCACCCAGCGCGTTCTCGAGGTTCTGGTTCTTCCACTCCCGGAAGCGGGCGCTGACGCGGCCCGCGACGTCGTCGTCCTCGTCGGGCTCCGACGAGTCGCCGGAGATCGCCGGGACGAGCCGCTCGCGCAGCGGGACCACGAGCGCCTCCGCGAGCTCCGCCGCGAGGCCCACCGGGAGCTCGGAGTCGGCCGGGTCGTCGACGGTGGCGTAGCCGGCGGCGAACGCCGCGTGCACCGCGTCCGACAGGACCCCGGTCCACAGCTCGATCTGCTCCTCGAGCGGCGGGAGCACCTTCTCGGCCGCGGGCCGGCCCCGCTGGGTGCGGAGCGCGTCGAGGAGCGCGTTCTGGTCGTCCTGCAGCGTGCGCTTGGCCCGGCGCGCGAGGTCGCGACCGACCTTGGTGAGCGCGAGATCGCGTGCGGCTCGGGCTTGCACCGGGCGGCTCTCGGCGCCGGTCTCCGCGCGTGCGTCCGCGTCGGCTCCGGCCGTCTCGCCGGCGTCGGCGGTGACCACGACGGTGAGGTCGTCGATCGTCACCTCGTGCAGCACCACCGCGGACCCGGGCCCGTCGGTGGGCACCACGCGGCTCTCGACCGCGGCCTCCGTGTGCGCGTCGTCGACCGCGGTGCCGGTCGCGGCGTCGGCGCGCAGCCGCGCGAACAGCGCGCCCACGTCGCGCGGCTCCGTGCTCCCGGCGGGCGCTTCGGCCACCGCGGGGTTGTCGACCTCGGCGACGGCCGGCGTGTCGACCTCGGACTCGGGCTCGGACTCGGGGGCATCGGGAGCGGGTCCCACCGCGGTGGGACCCGCGCCGCCGCCGGCGACCTCCGCGGTCGGCTGCTCGAGGTCGGCTTCCACGGCCGACCCGGGCGGGGTACCGGGCTCGGCGCCGGTTTCGACGTCGATTTCGACGTCCGGCTCGTAGCCGAGCGTCGAGCGGAGATAGCCGCGGAGCCCGGGCCGGCGGGCGGGCTCGGCCGCTTCGGTGACCGCGTCGGCGGCGATCGTCACCGCGTCGGCGCCGCTCGCGGGGGCCGGCGGTTCGGCGGGCGGGCCCTCGGGAGCCTCCCCGACCGCGATGCTCACGACGGAGGAGTCGGCGGCGGTGGCGGCGTTCATTCCGGCCTCGACCTCGGCCCCGGCCTTCGCGTCGGCTCCACCGGGGGCCGGGGCGGCATCGTCGTCGCTGGCGCCCACGCCCTCATCGGCGGCCGCGTCGCGGGCAGCCGCGGGGCCCGACTCCCCGGCGACGACCGGTTGCGGTCCCGTCGTCTCGAAGTGGCCAAGCTCGCTCGACGCCCGCACCTCGACCTGGGTCAGCGCCTCGGTCGCGTCGCCGAGCGTGTCCTTCACGACGCGGTACGCGTCGAGCAAGCGGTCGCGGCCGTGCCGAAGCTCGTCGACCTGGGCCTGGAGCAGCTCCCGACGCTTGTCGAGATCGCCGAGCACACGCTCGCGGACCGCGCGTGATTCCGCGACCATCTCGCGACCCGCGGTCTTCGCCGCCTCGAGCTCCGCGGCGACGGCCTCGGCCGCGGTGGCGCGCGAGCGCTCGGCGTCGGCCTCCGCGCGATCCGTCAGTCGCTTGGCGTCGGCCTCGGCGACGGCGCGCAGCTCGCCGGCGACGGCCTCGGCGTCGCGGGTGCGGTCGGCCAGCAGCTCCGCGCTCTCCTCGCGGAGGCGGTCGGACTCGGTCTGCGCCTCCGAGACGAGCAGGCCCGCGCGGGCCTCGGCCTTCGAGCGGATCTCCTCCGCGGCCTCGTTCGCGGAGCGCAGCACCCGGGCGGTCTCCTCGCCCAACGCCTCCAGCAGCTGCTGCTCGGTGGGCGCGGGCGGGTTCTTGATCTGCCCTTCGAGCGCCTCGATGCGGCCCCGCAGGTCGGTCTCGGTGGTGCGCAGGCGCAGCAGCTCGTCGGAGACCCGGCGGAGGTAGTTGCGGACCTCGGTGTCGGAGACGCCGCGGAACTGGTGGGAGAACGTCCGGTTCGCGACCTCTTCGGGGGTCAGGCGGCCGGGACCCGGCGACGTCCGCCGCGGCGTGTCTTCCTCAGCCATGCCGCTCACCCCCTGTCGACGGCGCCGCCGTCATCGCCGTGCCCCCCGGCCACCACCTCGGATCCGGGTGGCGTGGGGGACATCGTATTCGGACGGCCCGCCGGGAGGGAGCACCTTCGCGACGCCGGGATCAGGCCGCGGGCGCCGTGCTGGCGAGGAGCGGGTGGAACGGGGCTCCGCCGTTGGCCCGGAGCACCGCGAGCGCCTGGTCGAGGTTGTCGACGCCGACGACCTTCATGGATCCGGCCTTCTTCCGCGCGTCCTTGACCTCGGCGGTGGGCGTGATCATGAGCTTGACCCCGGCTCGACGCGCGGTCACGGCCTTCTGCGGGACCCCGCCGACCTCCTGGACCTCACCGTTGGGCCCGATCGCGCCCGTCACCGCGACCGGGTTGGGACCGGTGAGGTTGCCCGGCGTCAGCTCGTCGAGGATCGTGAGCGTGAACGCGAGACCGGCGCTGTTGCCGCTCACCGGGCCCGGCTCGATCTGCACGTCGATCGGGAACTCGTAGTGGAGGTCCTTGGTGTAGGTGGTGATGCCGAGGACCGAGACGCCGTCGCGCGCGACCGTGACGATCGGGACGTCGAGCTCCTTGCCCCCGCGCTGCACCTTCAGCGTGACCGTGCCCCCCGGTGGCACCGCACGGACCGCGGGCCGCACCGCGTCGGCGAGCAGGGTCGCGGTGCCGTCGACCGCGACGATCACGTCGTCGGGCCGCAGCTTCCCGTCGGCCGGGCTCCCTTTCTCCACCGAGCCGACGACGGCGCCCTTGCCGCTCGCCGGCACCGTGTAGCCGAGCTTCTCCAACGCGACCTTGCGGGCCAGGTCCTGCGACTGGCTCATCAGCTGCACCGAGAGCTGATTGCTCTGCTGCGGTGTGAGCGCGCCGTTGACCTGCTGCTCGGGCACGACGTCGGTGTCGGGATCGAGGTACGCGTCGGCCAACCTGAGCAGGTTGGGGCGGTCGGCCACGCTGACGGTGAGGAACAGGATCCCGCCCGAGTGCCTGTAGGTGCGCGTCCCCGCGACCGACACGACGTTGGACACGGGGGTCGCGTCACCCGGCGAGATCACGACCTTGTGCGGATGGATCACGAACCCGGCGACGAGGGCCAGCGCCACCACCGCGCCGAGGACCGAGAAGATGATCGGCGAGCGGGATCGGCGCTTCCTCTCGGTCGTCACCGGGGCCGGCCCGGGACCTGGACCGTCGCCGGTCGTGCCGTCGTGGAGCTGCTCGGACATTCCCGTTCCCGTTCCGGTGCCCGGCTCGTGTCCAGGAGCAGCGACGCGGGGCGGCCAAAGGTGGATTGACGTCCCGCAGACTGCCACGGGGTCCCGCCCCGGGGGACGTCACCCCGCACCCGGCTCAGCCCGCGGGCGGGTCCTCGAGGTCACCGTGCACGACGTAGCGCTGCGTCGCGCTCCCGGGCGGGTGACAGGCGAACAGGGTGATGTGGTAGCCGGGGGTCTGGTCGACGATCCGCGTCTCGGTGGGCTTCACGACCTCCGAGCTCGTGACCCGGTACCGGAAGGTGCCCGTGCCCGTCTTCACGATGATCTCGTCGCCCGGCACGAGCAGGTCGATGTGCCGGAACGGGTGGGTGTGGGTGACGCGGTGGCCGGCGAACACGGCGTTGCCGTAGCCGCCGGGCATCGCGGTGCCCGGCCAGTGGCCGGGCCCCTGGTTGATCACCGTGAGCCAGATCCCTTCGAAGATCGGGTGCACGAGGCCGATCTTCGGGATCTCGATGGTACCGATCTGGTTGACCGGCACGCTGGCGTTGGGGTCGACCGGCACGTCTTCGGGTTGGGGCAGCGGACGCGCGGTCGTGGTGGGCGCGGCGCGTGCCGTGGTGCTGGGCGCGGCCGTGGTTGTCACGCGCCGCGTGCCGGCGACGAAGTGGAGCCCGGGGTCGTCGGCGCGGGCCGCGCCGGGCCGGAACGCGAGCCATGCGCCCGCGCCCGCGACGAGCACGACGACGACGATCGCGACCGCGATCAGTGCTCGACGACGCGCGCTCGACACCGGCCCTCTCCCTCGTGCGTTCCACCACCGGGACCCGATCGGCCCGATCGATGCGCCACCGGATGGATCGACCTCCCGGCCGCGACCCTTGACCACCCGGTAACGTCCAGCCGTGCCCAGAGGCCGCGATTCTCGCACCGAACGGGTGGAACGTGCGGTCGCTGCGATCCGGGACCCGGGCGGGCCCGAGCTCGACGACCCCGATCCCCGGGTGCGCGAGGTGGCCGTCGCCGCCCTGGTCCGGGCGCTCGGCCCCGAGTCGCGACCCCGCTGGTCCGCGGCCGCGGCCGACCCCGCGGCGACCGTGCGCCGGCGCGCCGCCGAGGTCGCACCGCTCGTCGGCCCGGGCGCGGCGGACGCGCTCGTGGCGCTGCTCGCCGACGACGACGCGCTGGTGGCGGAGGCCGCCGCCGCGGCACTCGGGGAGCTCGAGGCGCTCGACCCTGCGGTGCGGGCCGGCGTGGTCGACGCGCTCGTCGCCGCGACCTCGGGCCACACCGATCCCCTGGTGCGCGAGGCCGCGGTCGCCGCGTTGGGCTCGCTCGGCGACGCGCGCGGGCTGCCCGCGATCCTCGGCGCTTGCGAGGACCGGCCCGCGATCCGCCGGCGCGCGGTGCTCGCGCTCGCACCGTTCGACGGGCCGGAGGTCGACGCCGCGCTGGCCCGCGCGCTCGCCGACTCCGACTGGCAGGTGCGTCAGGCCGCCGAAGACCTCACCGGCGACTGAGGCGCGCCGCGCCCGTCTAGCGGTTCTCCCGCGGCTTGCCCATGAACATCTCCTTCAGCGTGTCGAAGGACTCCAGGCAGCGGCCGGCACCGAGCACCACGCACTCGAGCGGCGCGTCGACCAGGTGCACCGGCAGCGAGGTCTCCTTGCTGATGCGCTGGTCGAGCCCCTTCAACATGCCGCCGCCACCGACGAGGTGGACGCCGTTCATGATGAGGTCTTGGGCGAGCTCCGGCGGGGTCTGCGCGAGCGCGCTGATCACCGCGTCGCAGATGGCGCGCGTCTGCTCCTCGATCGCGTCGCGCACTTCTTCGGGGGACAGCACGATCACCTTCGGCAGCCCGCTCATCAGGTCGCGGCCGCGGACCTCGGCCTTGAACTCCTCGGCCGTGGGCGCGGCCGACCCGATCGCGAGCTTGATCTCCTCGGCCGTGCGCTCGCCGACCGCGATGCCGTACTCGCGCCGGACGTAGGACTGGATGGCCGCGTCGATGTCGAAGGAACCGACCCGCACCGCCTCGAGCGCGACGATCCCGCCGAGGGAGATGACCGCGACCTCGGTGGTGCCACCGCCGACGTCGACGATCATGTTGCCCAGCGGCTCGTGGATGGGCAGCCGGGCCCCGATGGCGGCGGCCATGGGCTGCTCGATGAGGAACGTGGCCGCGGCGCCGGCCCGGCGCGCGGCCTCGAGGACCGCGCGCTGCTCGACGTGGGTGATGGCCGAGGGTACGCAGATGAGCACCCGCGAGCGATAGAGCCGGGACACCCCGGCCCGCTCGAAGAGGAGCCGGATCATGCGCTGGGTGATCTCGAAGTCGGTGATGGCACCGCCGCGCAGCGGCCGCACCGCGACGATGTACCCCGGGGTGCGGCCGATCATCTGCCACGCCTCGTGGCCCATGGCGAGGACGTCCTGGGTCCGGCTGTTGAGCGCGATGACGGTCGGCTCGTTGAGGATGATCCCTTGGCCCCGCGAGTACACGAGCGTGTTGGCGGTGCCGAGGTCGATCGCCAGGTCCTTGGTCATGACGGACCCGGCCTGGGGTCACGACGCGGCGTGTCCGGGCCTCCGCCGGGCGGCCCCGGCGCCCGCGGCGCGCGCGTCGGACGCGGCTCGCCGGGCTCCGGTTCGGGCGCGATCGCGCGGAGACCCTTCTCGAACTCCTCGATGCTCGAGTTCATGGAGGTGGGCCGGCGGTTGCGCAGCAACACGACGCTCACCCCGACGACGATCAGCACGGCGGCGAGCAGGAGGTAGGCCAAGAGTTCGTTCCTTCAGCCCGCGACCGGGCGCAGCGGGGCGTCCGTGGGCGACCAGTCGGAACCCCCGGACCAGTGCTCGCGCTTCCAGATGGGGACCGTCTCCTTGAGCGTGTCGATGCAGCAGCGGGCGGCCTCGAACGCCTCCGCCCGGTGGGGGCTCGAGACCACCACGACGACCGCGGTCTCGGAGAGCTCGAGCTCGCCGACCCGGTGCAGGAGCGCGACCCGGTCGACCACGGGCCAACGCGAGCGGGCGGCCGCGACCACCTCGGCCAGGCGGCGGCGGGCGACCTCTTCGTAGGCCTCGTACGTGAGGCCGGTGACGCCGGTTCGGCCCTCCGCGTGGTCGCGGACGACGCCCCGGAACACGACGACGGCCCCGCTCGAGGGCGTGGTCGCCCACTCGACGACGAGGTCGCCGGGAAGCGGGTCGACCGTGATGTCGACCCAGTCGGGGCCGGGGGGCGGCTGCAGCACAGGCGGCATTCTAGGGATGTGCCTGGTCGGGGGCCCGGCCAGGCGATCGCGGGCCGCCTGCCGGCCCCTTCCGGAGCCCGCGCGCGGCTCCGACCGCGGGCACCCGGGGTTCAGCTCCGCGGCACATACCAGGTGTCGTCGGCGACCCGTCTCACCCGCCGGTAGAGCCGGTGGACGAGTGCGAGGGTGCCCGGCGCCCGGCGCTCCATGATCGTCGCGGTGTAGTCGTCGAGGACCAGGAGCGCCGGACGGTCGCGGCGGATGCCGGCCGTGATCCGGCTCCACACCTCGGCGTCGTACTGCTCGGGCGACCAGCCGTTGGTCGGGATGGCCTGGTCGCGCCCCGCGACGTACATGTCGATGGGATTCCCGAGCACGTAGATGTCGCCGTCGATGTGGTGCCGGGCGAGGTACGCGCGCAGGTCGCGGCCCGTCGCGTACTTCGGCTCCTCGTGGTCTTCGATCGCCCGCCGGCCCGCGGCCGTGAGGCCGAAGCCGTGGCGGGCGACGACTCTCGCGCCATGCTCGAACTCGCGGGCGGGCAGGATCGCGGCGACCACGAGCACGACGCCCACCACGAACACCGCGGTCCGCCGCACCGACCACGACGTGACCATCCAGTCGACCCCGGCCCCGGCGAAGATCGCGATCGGCACCAGGGCGAGCACGTACTGGTAGAGCCACCAGTGCTGGATGAGGAAGAGCGGGACCGCGAGCACGATCCAGCCCGCGAAGGCCGTCCACCACGTCGACCAACCGCGGCGGACCCGGTCGACGAACCCGACGACCGCGAGGAAGAGGACCGGCGCCGTCCACCGGACGAAGTCCTTGGCGCCGGCGGTGAGCCTCGAGATCGGCCGGCCCGCGATCCCCGTGGTCTTCGGCGTGAACGTGAAGTACGTCCACCGGATCTCCGACAGCTGGCCGTAGGCCCCGAAGTAGACGAGGAACGCCACGAGCGGGACCGCGAGACCGGCGACGATCGCGCCCGCGTCGGCCGCGACCTCGCGGGCGGGGCGGAACCGGCCCTCCGGGCGCCGGACGAGGACGAGCAGCCAGGCGAACGCGACGATCGGGAGGTACACGAACTTGCACCAGCAGACGACGCCACCGAGCACGCCGCTCCAGAACAGGCGACCCCGGGAGCCGCGTTCGCCTGCGGTCAGCGCGAGCCACACGCCGAGGTAGAGCGGGAAGCCGACGAGGATCTCGACCTGCGTGAGGGCCGTCGCGCCGGCACCCGCGTAATACGTGCCGATCGCGAGGACCGACACCGCGGCGGCGATCCACGGCGTCCGAAACAACGGCCGCAGGGTCCGCTGCAGCACGACCGCGAAGAGGAGCAGGTAGAGCAGCTCGAAGAGGTGCAGACCCACCGCGCTGAAGCCGAAGACCGCGCCGCCGAGCGCGTAGAACAGGTAGATCGCGGGTTGCTTCACGTCCCAGAAGTCGCGGTAGAGCACCGCGCCGTGGAGGATCTCGCGACCGCCGGTGGCGAAGAGGGCCTGGTCGCCCGAGAACGGGTAGGCCAGCTTCAGGCCCCCGAGGCCGGCGATGACGAGCAGCGCCACGATCCCGGCGACTCGCGCGGTTCGCGCCTCGCGGGGGCCGCCGACCGAGCCGGCGTCCGGGGCCGGGGTGCCGGGAGCCCGGCCTGCAGCTGTCGCCGCGCTCATCGCTCCTCCAGCGCCGGGTGCTCCACTCGGGGCGACCGGGTCACTCCACCTGATCGCCCGGGGAGTGTACGCGCCTCGCCGGGGCACGAATGACCACGTCACGGCGGTGCCGACGGGCGCACGCCCCGCGGTCGCTCGGCAAATCCGCGTCGTTACACTCCGACGCATGGGGCCGGAGGACGCTGACGACGAGAGCCCGCGGCAGCTCCCGGATCCGCTCGACCGCATCTGGTTGCACCCGTCGGAGCTCGGTGCCATGACCCGGCCGGTCCGCCGGCGCCGCCGGATCCGGCCCGGCGTCACGATCTTCGTAGCCGGGGTGGCCATCGGCGGCCTGGTCGTGCTCTCGGCCCTCACGTTCCGAGACGGGTCGGGTCACGTGGGCACCGACCGCGCCGCCCGCAAGGCCGCCAACCCCGTCTCACGGGCCATGTCGGTGGCCCCCAGCGTGTTGCAGGTGCAGCTCACCGGGGGCGCGTACGGACGCATCGAGGCCGTGTGCGTGGGCGACGGCATCGCGCTCACCAGCGCCAGCGCCCTCGCCGGCGCGCGCGGGATCCGCGTCCGGGGTGAGGACGGCAAGCAGCACACCGCCACGGTGGTCGGACGCGATCCGCAGACCGATCTCGCCCTGCTCGATCTCAACTCCGTCCCCGGGACCGCACTGGTCGCCGAATCGGTGGACTCGAAGGCGGCGGGCACCGCCGACGCCGTCTACTCGGTGGCCGCGACCGCGGCGCCGCAACGGGTGACGATCACGGGTTGGAACGAGATGCTGGCCCGCTCCAACGGAGTCATCGCCTCGGGGCTGTTGCGGAGCTCGGCGCTCGCGAACGACCCCGCCCCGACGCCCGGGAGCGTGCTCGTCGACGGCAAGGGCCGGGTCGTGGGCATCGTGATCGGCCTCGCCGCGCCGGGCAGGGGTGACCGCTACGCGGTGCCGATGGACGCGGCCCTCGACGTCGCCCGCCAGCTCCACGACACGGGCTCCGCGGTGCACGGCTGGGTGGGGATCGCCGGCCGGGACCACATCGGGTCGCCGTCGGGCACCGAGGTCGTGCACGTGGCGGACGGGAGCCCGGCGGCAGCGGCGGGGATCCAGGACGGCGACATCATCGTGGCCGTGGCCGGAGCGAAGGCTCCCCCGATGGCCGCGGTGCTCGCCGCAGTGCGACGGCGCGAGCCCGGCGACGCGCTGCGGGTCACCGTCGAGCACGACGGCAAGCTCCGGACCGTGCAGATCAACGTCTCCGGCCCGACCACGACCACGTCGGTGGCGATGCCCACGACCAGCGCGCGCCCGTCCGCGAGCACCGCGCCGTCGGAGCCCACGACGACCCGGGGCCCGACCGGCACGACCGCCCGTCCGGCCGAGGCCGCCATCCCCACCGTCACCTCGACCACCGGCGGCGGCGGGCCCGGCGCCACCACGACCACGGCTCCGGCCGTGACGTCGGCCCCCGGAGCCCGGGCCGGCAGCGGATACTGAGCCCCACCGAACCCGCGCTCCGGACCCGTTGGGTCACGACGGGGCGAGATGCGGGACAATGGTCTGCCGCCAGACGAGGAGCACCATGTCCACGAACAGCACGCCGGCCGACAACGGCAAGCCCGCCAACGCGATGGACGACCTCGACCCGATCGACCGGGAGCTGCTGAACGCGGTCCAGTGGGACTTCCCACTCGAGCCCCGCCCGTTCGCCGCGCTCGGTGAGCGGCTCGGGATCGGCGAGGACGAGGTGATCGACCGGGCGCGCAAGGTCAAGGACGCGAGCGTCCTCCGCCAGCTCTCCGCGATCTTCGACACGCGCGCGCTCGGCTACAACTCGGCGCTCGTCGCGGCGAAGGTCGACCCGGCCCACATCGACGAGGCGGCGGCGGTGATGAGCGCGCACCCGGGCGTGTCGCACAACTACAAGCGCAACCACGCCTACAACCTCTGGTACACGCTGGCGACGCCGCCCGGCGAGGACTTCGACGCCCACCTCGACGTGCTGCACCGCGACTCGGGCTCCCTCGTCACGCGGAAGCTCCCGACGCTCAAGCTCTACAAGATCGGCGTGAAGCTCGACATGACCGGCACGATGGCGCCCAACGCGAAGAGCGCGGTGCTCGAGCACGAGAAGCCGGAGCGCAAGGAGCACATGGACGCGCCCGATCTCGACGACCTCGAGCGGCGGACGATCGCGGTCGTGCAGGAGGACCTGCCCCTCGTCGCGCACCCGTTCGCCGCGCAGGGAGAGCTCATCGGCTGCGACGAGGAGACGGTGCTCGCGCAGCTGCGCTCGTTCAAGGAGCGGAAGCTCATGCGCCGCTTCGCCGCGGTGATGAACCACCGCAACGCCGGGTTCAAGGCCAACGCCATGGGCGTCTGGGCGGTGCCCGAGGACCGGCTCGAGGAGATCGGTCCGCAGATGGCCGGCTTCGCCGCCGTCAGCCACTGCTACCGCCGTCCGACGTACGACGACTGGCCGTACACCGTCTTCACGATGGTGCACGGACGGAGCGGCCGCGACTGCGAGGCCATCATCGAGGCCATCCGCACCGAGACCGGCATCGACGAGCACGCGCTGCTCTGGTCGGTGAAGGAGTACAAGAAGACACGGGTGCGCTACTTCACGCCCGAGTGGGACGACTGGACCCGGGAGCACCTCGCGGCGGTCTGAACCGCGGCTCCCGGGGCGGGGAAGTCCCGGGACCGCTCAGCCGCGGTGGCGTCGCAGCGCGAGGCCGACGGCCGCCGCGGCCGCGAGGGTGGCGGCGCCGGCGACCGCGGCGGCCTTGATCGCGGTCGGGCTCGGGCGCAGCACCGCGTCGCCGGGCAGCGTGGCGAGGATCGCCTCCTCGTTGCTGAAGACGGGCTCCCACCCCGCGGCACGGAGCCGGCCGTTGGCGAGCACCCACGGGTGCTCGAGATACGGCAGGATCGAGCCGGGCACGTCGCCCACACCGGAGCGCCACAGCCAGCCGACGAGGCGCCCGACGAGCTCGGGGGGCAGGGCCAACGACGGCCGCCCGTCGAGCAGCGCGGCCACCACGTCGGCGTCGATCCACCCGTCGGCCGACACGTTGTAGACGCCGGTGAGCGACTCCCGCACCACGAGGGCCAGGGCGCTCGCGACGTCGTCCGCGTGGACGACCTGGATCGGCGGGGCCTCGCCACGCAGGCGCAACGGCGGGCGTCCGGCGAGCAGGCGGGTGGCGAGCTGGTTGTGCCCGGGCGCGCAGACCGGCGCCGCGCGGAGCACCGTCAGCGAGACGCCGGGATGGTCGTCGCGCCACTCACCCAGCAGCCGCTCCACCTCGGCCGAGTGCACCGCGGGCGTGAAGCCGGGATTGGGCCGCAGGGCCGCGTCCTCGGTGAGGGGGACCGGGTTGTTCGAGTACGCGCCGTAGACGGCCGCGGTCGACACGCGCACGATCCGCTGCACCCCCACGGCCGACGCGGCCTCGAGCAGCCGGCGCGTGCCCTCGACGTTGACCCTCGCCATGAGGGAGTCGTCGAGGATCGGATCGGTGATCGCGGCGAGGTGCACGATCGTGTCGACGCCCTCGAGCAACGGCTTCACGTCGGCGGTCGACAGGTCGATGCGGTGGAACTCGAGCTGCGGAGTGCGGCGCTCGGGCTCCCGGACGTCGAGCGCGACGACCCGGGTGGACGCGTCGAGCAACGGCAGCAGTCGTTGCCCGAGGACGCCGGCCGCCCCGGTGACCGCGAGTGAACCCATCTCCCTAGACTGGCCGAGTGCCGGACGATCCTCAACCCGAAGACACTCCAGACACCCCAGACACTCCCGACCCGGGCAACTCCGCGGCTCCGGGCAACGAGGGCCCCCTCGACCCGTTCCCGCCGTCCACGCCGGGCGGCGGCTTCGTCTCGACCCCGCCCGATCCTCCGGTGCCACCACCCGGCGGCTTTCCCCCCGGCGGCTTTCCCCCCGGCGGCTTTCCCCCGGGCGGATTCCCTCCCGGCGGCCTCGGCGGCTTCGACCTCCAAGAGGTCTTCCGCATGCTGCAGAGCGAGGGCCCGGTCAACTGGGAGATCGCGGGCCAGATCGCGGCGTGGGTCGCGGTCGTCGACCCGGAGACGCTCGAGTCGGGCCAGCCGCCGACGAACCTCCCGCCCGAGCCGCCCGTCGATCCCGGCACGGCGAGCTCCATCGACGGGCTGGTCCGCGCGGTGCAGGCGCGCGTCGCGGAAGCCACCGGCATCGACGCCGCCTACGCCCTCCCCGTCCGAGTGGTCACCCGGCGGGAGTGGGCCGACCTGCACCTCCGCGCGCTGCGGCCGGTGCTCGAGGCCTTCGCCACCACGCTCCAGCGGGCCATGCTCGACCGCGGGGACGACACGCCCGAAGCGCCGGCCGTCGCCGACCCCTCCAACCCGTTCGGCTTCCCGATGGGCGCCGACCCGCTCAGCGGGATCCTCACGATGCTCGCCCCCGTCCTCCTCGGGGTGCAGGCCGGGACCATGGTCGGGCACCTCGCGCAGCATTCGCTCGGGCGTTACGACCTCCCGCTGCCCACGGCCGACGAACCCGGGCTGTGCTTCATCGCCCGCAACCTCGAGGAGTTCGAGACCGCGTGGGAGCTCCCGCGCACCGACCTGCGCTTCCACGTCGTGCTCCACGAGGCGCTCCGGGCCGCGGAGCGCAGCGTCGCCTGGGTGCAGCCCCGCCTGGTCCGGCTGAGCACCGAATACGTGCGCGGCTACGACCTCGACCTGAGCGCGCTGGAAGACCAGCTCGGCAGCTTCGACCCGTCCGACCCGTCGTCGATCAGCGGGATCGCCGACGACCCGCGCGCGCTGCTCGGCGCGATGCAGACCCCCGGCCAACGCGACCTGCTCCGACCGCTGGAGGTGTTCACGTCGGTGCTCGAGGGCTACGCCGACGTGCTGCTCGACGAGATCGGCCGGCCGCTCATCCCGGAGTTCGACCGCATCAACGAGGCCCGGCGCCGCCACCGCGTGGAACGCGGCGAGGCCGAGCGCTTCGTCGGCATGCTGCTCGGGCTCGAGCTCGACCGGGAGCAGTACGAGCAGGGCGAGGCGTTCTGCCGCGGCGTCATCGAGCGCGAGGGGATCGCGGGCCTCAACCGCCTCTGGAGCGGCGAGGCCATGATCCCGACCCGCCCCGAGCTCGAGGCCCCCGGCCTCTGGCTCGCCCGCATCGACCTGTAGTCACGGGTCGACCACCTCGGGCGCCGCCGCCGGCCGATCCTTCCGCGGTACCCGCCCCGGGGGCGGAGTCGGCGGCCCGGCGGCCGGCGGATCCGACCCGGGCGCGAGCGCGGCGGGCGGGCGCCGGCTGCGGGCGGCGCGGAGGCCACCCACGTAGCTCAGGCCCCCGAAGCACAACGTGATGCCGAGCAGGAAGAGCCCGACCTGCTTCGTCATCGTGATCGCGACCGGGATGATCGCGCCGACGACCCACACGATCTGGAAGCGGGTCTCGAAGCGCGCGAAGGCCCGGCCCCGGGCGGCGTCGTGGGCGTCGCGCTGCACCAGGCTGTCGAAGACGAGCCGGCCGCCACCGGCGAACACGGCCACGAAGAACGCGGTGACGATGAGGGAGAAGGAGGTGTGCGAACGCGCCGCGAACAGCGCCACCACGCCGGGGATCAGCAGCGAGACGACGAGGATGATCTCCTGCCTCACGTACTTGCGGAGCAGCGGCGCGCCGACCACGCCGATGAGCCCCCCCACCGTGCTGACGGCTAACACGGTGCCGAGCAGCGCCTCGCTGCTCTTGAACGCGAACGCGATGAAGAACGAGACGAAGCCGACCCCGCCGCGCAGGATGCCCATCGCGCTGCCCGCGAGGACGATGCTCGGCGCGTGGAGCGACGCGCGGTCGGCGGGCGTCTCCACCTCGTCCTTGGTCGAGCGCGGCGCGCGCGGGATCCGGAACGCGCAGAAGGCGCCGAAGAGGAGGATCACCGAGCCCAGGACCAGCGCGGACCGGATCCCGAACAGGGTCGCGAGCGCGGCGGCGGGCAGGCCGCCGAGGAGGCCCGCGATCACCGAGATCAGGGCCAATCGGGAGTTGGCCTGCACGAAGTCCTGGTGCTCGCCCTTCACGAGCGTCGGGACGAGCGCGCTCTTCGCCACTGCCTGCCCCTTGGAGCACACGAGCACGCCGAAGGCCAGCAGGTAGAGCATCACCCCGCTCTGGTACTTCGCCATGAGCAGCAACAGCACGGCCCGGATGATGCAGCCGATCGCGACGAGCGTGCGCCGGCCGCCGCGGCTGCGGTCGAGCGCGGGGCCGATCAGGGGTGCGACCACCGCGAACGGCACCATCGTGAGGCAGAGGTAGAGGATGACGTTGCCGCGCGCCTCCCCCGGCTTCACCGCGAAGAACGTGCTCGTGGCGAGCGCGATCGTGAAGCACGCGTCGCCGGAGACGCTGAGCGCATGGGTCACCGCGAGCCGGCCGAAGGGCGAGAGGCCGGAGAACGCGGGGTTCGTTGGGCGCTCCATGACCGCGTTCACCATACCGGGCACACGCCGCGATCGACTGCGGCGACGCGTCGGTCGCGCCCGGCCGCGCCGCGCCGTTCCCGGCCCGGCGCCGGCGCTCGTTCACCCATCCGCAATCCGATGTTCAGGCGTCGGCCCGCTCCCTCTCACCGGCCCCCGGTACCGTCGGGTCCGGGCGCGAGCGGCATCCCCCACGAGCCGTCTCGGACCGCCCCCGCAGCACCCCGCCAGCCAGGGTGCGGCCCAGGATCGGGGAAGTCCCGTGTGTCCCCCCGCACGGGACTCCCCGGCCGAGGGCACGGAACGGCGGATAGCATCGGGCACCGCGGCAACGGCTGAACCACGCAAGGACACCCGATGACCAGCCCGGACAGGCTCGACTCCACCTCACCCGTCGACCCCGGGTCCGCGCCCGGCCCGGAGCGGTTCCTCAACCGTGAGCTCTCGTGGCTCGACTTCAACGCCCGGGTGCTCGCGTTGTCGGAAGACGCGTCGCTGCCGCTCTTCGAGCGGACCAAGTACCTGGCGATCTTCAGCCAGAACCTCGACGAGTTCTTCCAGGTGCGCGTCTCCGCCCTCCAGGAGCAGGTCGACGCCGGCCTGCGCGACCCGTCGCCCGACGGCCTCACCCCGATCGACACGCTCCGCGAGATCCGCCGCCGGGTCGACGAGATGGTCGAGCGCCAGGCCCGCCTGTTCACCAAGGAGATCGCACCCGCGCTCGAAGAGGCCGAGGTCAACTTCTCCGACTGGACCGATCTCTCCGACGCCGACCGCGCGTACCTGGTGGAGGTGTTCGAGGAACAGGTCTTCCCGGTGCTCACGCCGCTCGCGGTCGACCCGGCGCACCCGTTCCCCTACATCTCGAACCTCTCGCTCAACCTGGCGGTGGTCGTACGCGACCCCGACAACGGCGAGCAGCGGTTCGCGCGGGTCAAGGTGCCGCCGCTGCTCCCGCGCTTCGTCCTCATGCCCGACGACCGCCGGTTCGTGCCGCTCGAGCAGGTGATCGCCGCGCACCTCGACTCGCTGTTCCCCGGCATGGAGGTGCTCGAGCACCATCCGTTCCGCGTCACCCGCGACGCCGACTTCGAGCTCGCCGAGGAGGCCGAAGACCTCCTGGTCGAGATCGAGGACGTGCTTCGGCGGCGCACGAAGTTCGGCCACGTCGTCCGGCTCGAGGTCGGCACCGACATGACCGACGAGGTGCTGCAGCTCCTGTGCCGGGAGCTCGAGCTCACGATGTCCGACGTCTACATCATCGACGGCCCGCTCGATCTCTCGGGCCTGTGGGGCGTCTACGGGATGGCCCGGCCCGACCTCAAGGACAAGCCGTGGGTGCCGCAGACGCAGAGCGCGCTGGTAGGCCCCGACGGCGACCGGGCCGACTTCTTCAAGGCGATCCGGGCCGGCGACATCCTGGTGCACCACCCGTACGACTCGTTCTCCACCTCGGTCGAGGCGTTCGTCGAGCAGGCCGCGCGCGACCCGCGGGTGCTCGCGATCAAGCAGACCCTCTACCGCACGAGCGGCGACGACACCGCGATCGCCCGCTCGCTCGCGCACGCGGCCGAGTCGGGCAAGCAGGTCGTCGCGCTCGTGGAGCTGAAGGCCCGGTTCGACGAGCTGGCCAACATCGAGCGGGCCCGCTCGCTCGAAGAGGCGGGTGTGCACGTCGTCTACGGCCTCGTCGGGCTCAAGACCCACGCCAAGCTCGTGCTCGTCGTGCGCCAGGAGCAGGACGGGCTGCGCCGCTACTTCCACATCGGGACGGGGAACTACAACCCCAAGACCGCGCACCTCTACGAGGACATCGGCCTCTTCTCCTGCGACCCCGATCTCGGGGCCGACCTCACCGACCTGTTCAACCACCTCACCGGCTACAGCCACCAGGGCCACTGGCGGAAGCTGCTCGTCGCCCCGGTCACGCTGCGTCCGGGGTTGGTGCGCCGCATCCGCGCGCAGGCCGAGCTCGGCTCCAACGGCCACATCACGCTGAAGATGAACAGCCTCGTCGACCCGCAGATCATCGACGAGCTCTACGCCGCGTCCCAGGCCGGCACGCCGGTCGAGCTGATCGTGCGGGGCATCTGCTGCCTCCGGCCCCACGTGCCCGGCCTGTCGGAGAACATCACGGTGCGCTCCATCCTCGGCCGCTTCCTCGAGCACTCGCGGCTCTACCGCTTCGGCACCGGCCCCGACGCGGAGTACCTCATCGGCTCGGCCGACCTCATGCCCCGCAACCTCGACCGCCGGGTCGAGGCGATCACCCCGGTGGGCGACCCGAAGCTGCGCAGCCGGCTCGACGAGATCCTGTCGGTCAACCTCGCCGACGACACCCTCGCGTGGGAGCTCCACGCCGACGGTGCGTACCGCAAGGTCACGACCACCGTCGGGGTCGAGACCCACAAGCTGCTGCAGGAGCTGGCCCAGACCCGGTCGCAGGGGCCGCGCGGCTCCGAGCACCGCAGCTGAGTCGGGCGGAGTCGGCGCGCATGCAGGAACGGGAGATCAAGCTCGCGGTACCTCCGGGCTTCCGCCTCCCCGAACTCGACGGGCTGCTCGGCGGCATCATCGCGGTGCCGCTCCCCGACGTCACGCTGTCGGCCGTCTACCACGACACCGCCGATCTCCGGCTCGCCCGCTCCGGCGCCAGCCTCCGCTACCGCAGCGACGACGGGTGGACCGTCAAGCTGCCGCGGTCGACGAGCGCCTCCGGTCTGCTCACGCGCTCGGAGATCCCGGTGCCGGGCGGCCCCGGGCCGGTGCCGCCGGGTGCGCTCGATCTCGTGCGCGCCTACGCCCGCACCGCGCGGGTGGAGGTCGTCACCCGCCTCCGCACCCACCGCCGGCGGGTCGAGCTCGTCGACCTCGACGGCAAGCAGCTCGCCGAGGTGACCGACGACGAGGTGTCGGTGCTCGACGGGCGCCGCGTGGCCCTGCGGTTCCGCGAGCTCGAGGTGGAGATCGCCGACCACGGCACCGAGCAGCTGGCCGGGCTCGTCGTCGACGCACTGCGCGCCGCGGGAGCCGGCGCCCCCGACCCGGTCCCGAAGGTGGTGCGGGCGCTCGGGCCGCGGGCGCTCGAGGCGCCCGACGTCGTGGTCCCCGCCATCGGCACCACCGCCGCCGACGCGGTGCGACGCGCGATCGCGTCGTCCGTCGAGCGGATCATCGAGCACGACGCGGTGACCCGGATCGGGGAGGATCCAGAGGGCGTGCACCAGATGCGCGTCGCGACCCGGCGCCTGCGCTCCGACCTCCGCACCTTCCGTACGCTGCTCGAGCCGGAGTGGAACGACCCGCTCCGCGCGGAGCTCCAGTGGCTCGGAGCCGAGCTCGGCGCGGTGCGCGACGCCGAGGTCCTCGCCGGCCGTCTCCAGGAGCTCGCGGCAACCCTGCCCGAGCCCGAGGCCGGCGCGGCGGGCCAGTTGATCGACGGGCTCCTGCAACAGGGCGACCGCGCCCGGGCGGAGCTGCGGACCGCGCTGCGCTCGGACCGCTACCTCGCCCTCCTCGACCGGCTCGTCGCCGCGGCGCAGGATCCACCCTTCGCGCCGGATTCGCAGGCCGGGAAGCGCGCCGACGCGGTCGTGGCCAAGCTCGTGAAGGCGCCGTGGCGGCACCTCGACCAGGCGGTGTCCGAGCTCGGCGACGACCCGCCCGACGTCGCCCTGCACGACGTGCGCAAGCGGGCGAAGCGCACGCGCTACGCCGCCGAGGCCGTCGAGCCGGTGGTCGGCAAGCCGGCGCGCAAGTTCGCGTCCGCCGTCGCCAAGCTGCAGACGGTCCTCGGCGACCACATGGACGCGGTGATGGCCGAGGCGTGGTTGCGCGAGGCCGGGCTCGGCCAGCCGGGGGCCGTGGCCTTCGCCGCCGGCGCGCTCGCGGC
>JADGOM010000256.1 GCA_017882925.1 Acidimicrobiia bacterium
AGGAGCTGCGGGAGCTCGTGCGCGCCGATCGAGCGGAGCACGGTCTCGACCGCGGCGATCGGCCGTTCGACGTCGACCGCGCTGGCATCGACGACGTGCACGAGGAAGTCGACCTCGGCCGCCTCTTCGAGCGTGCTGCGGAAGGCCTCCACGAGTTGGTGCGGGAGCTTGCGCACGAAGCCCACGGTGTCGGAGACGAGCACGGTCTCACCCCCGGGCATGACGAGCCGGCGGGTGGTGGGATCGAGCGTGCTGAACAGCTGGTTGTCGACGAGCACATCGGAACCGGTGATGCGGTTGAGCAACGTGCTCTTCCCCGAGTTCGTGTAGCCGACCAGCGCGATCGTGTGGAACTCCGAGCCGCGGCGGGCCTTGCGCTGGTTGACGCGGGTGCGGCCGAGGCGCTTGAGATCGGCTTCGAGCGTGCCGACCTTGCGGAGGATGCGCCGGCGGTCGACCTCGAGCTGGGTCTCGCCCGGGCCCCGGGTGCCGATGCCACCGCCCTGCTGGCTCAGCTGCAGCCCGCGGCCGCGCAGTCGCGGGATGCGGTAGCGGAGCTGGGCCAGCTCCACCTGCACCATGCCCTCCTGGCTCCGGGCGTGCTGGGCGAAGATGTCGAGGATCAGGGCCACCCGGTCGACGACGTCGACCTTGAAGATCTCCTCCAGGTTCTGCTGCTGCTTGGGCGTGAGCTCGTCGTCGAAGATCACGACGTCGATGTCCTCCGCCACCGAGAGCTGCCGGAGCTCCTCGGCCTTGCCCTTGCCGATGAACGTGGCCGGGTGCGTGGTCGTGCGGTGCTGCAGCTCGCTCGCGACGGGCAGGGCGCCGGCGGTCTCGGTGAGCAGCGCGAGCTCGGCCATCGACAGCTCCGCGTCTTCCAGCTCGACCTTGTTGGCGTAGGTGCCCACCAGCAGCGCCCGCTGCCGGACGACGTCGAAGTCGGTCTCGGTGGCGGTGAGGGTGCGGCGCTGGCGCTCCTCGTGGCGACGGCTCACGCGCGCACCTCCTCGGAGCCCGCGAGCACCGCGGGATCGATGTCGACGTCGAACACGTGGACGACCGGACCACCCAGGCGGATCGTGTCGCCGAGGTCGACCGTGAGCTCGCCGCCGGGCACCCGCACGACGACGTGGTCGCCGACCAGCCCGCGCCGCTGCGCGACGGCGGCGGCCGCGCACGCGCCGGTGCCGCACGAGAGCGTCTCGCCGACGCCCCGCTCCCACACCCGCATCGTGATCGTGTCGGGACCCGAGACCGCGACGAACTCGACGTTGGTGCGCTGCGGGAACCGCGGATCGTGCTCGAGGCGGGGACCGTGCTGCGTGACCCGGGCCCCGCCCGGGTCGTCGACGAAGAGGACGAGGTGCGGGTTGCCCATGCCGGCCGCGTCGCCGCGGTAGGCGACGCCGTGGAACTCGGCCTCGATGTCGAACGGGCTCGCGCCGTCGAACGGGATGCGGGCGGGGTCGAAGGTGACCGGGCCCATGTCGACGGTCGCGGCCACGAGATCACCCGAGGCGGGGTCGAGCTCGAGGTCGATCTCCCGCCGGCCCCCGCCGGTGTCGACGACGAGCCTGCCGTCGCGCGCCAGGCCTTCGCGCACGGCGACCCAGGCGAGGCAGCGCGCGCCGTTGCCGCTCATCTCCGCGGGGCCGCCGTCGGCGTTGCGCAGCGTCATGGTGGCGTCGGCCCCGTCCCGGCCCGGCCCGAGGGTGAGCACGCCGTCGGCCCCGATCCCGCGCCAGCGGTCGCACAGGGCCCGCACCACGGCGGGATCGAGCTCCGCGCCGGGCGCGGCGACGTGCACCAGGAAGTCGTTGCCGGTCGCATGCAGCTTGGCGAGGTGGACGGAGCTCATGCGGCCCAGGTTGCCAGGAGCGACGGGCGCACCGCGTCGGGATTCTCCGCCGTGGCCCACCAGGTGATGCGGGGGTCCTTGCGGAACCACATCCGCTGGCGGCGGGCGAAGCTGCGGGTCCGCCGGACGACCAGGTCGAGCGCGGCCTCGAGGGACGGTTCGGCACCTTCCAGGTGATCCATCAATTCCCGGTATCCGATCGCTTGGCGGGCGTTGCGGGAGAACGGTCCTTCGGACACCCGACGGACCTCGTCGAGGAGGCCGGCGGCCCGCATGGCCGCCACGCGGGCGGCGATGCGGGTGGCGAGCACGGCCCGTGGGAGCCAGACGCCCGCCATCCGGACGGGGAAAACCGTCGGGCCGTAGTGCTGCATTCCCGGGCCGAAGCTGGAGAACGGCCGCCCGGTGATGCGGATGACCTCGAGCGCCCGGACGATGCGGCGCTGGTTGTGCTCGTCGATCCGGGCCGCGGCGACCGGGTCCGCGGCCACCAGCTCCGCGTACGCCCGCGCGATCCCGCCCGGCTCCGCGGTGGCCGCCTCGAGCTCGGCCCGCACCGCGAGGTCTTCACCCGGGAAGCGCAGATCGTCGATCACGGCCTGCACGTAGAGCCCGGTGCCGCCGACGAGCAGGGCGCGCTTGCCCCGCGCCTCGATGGCCGCGACCGCGGCGCGGGCCGCGGCCTGGAAGCGGACGACCGACCAGTCCTCGCCCGGCTCGGCGACGTCGATCAGGTGGTGCACGACCCGGGCCTGCTCGGCGGCGGTCGGCTTGGCGGTGCCGATGTCGAGCCCGCGGTAGACCTGCATGGAGTCGATCGACACGATCTCGACGTCGGGGAGCGCCTCGGCGACGGCGAGGGCGAGCGCCGACTTCCCGGAGGCCGTGGGCCCGACGAGCGCGAGATGCGTGACGCTCAACGCGCGGTCATCCGCGTGAGGGGCGTCTCGTCACAGCACGGTCACCGGGATGCGGACCCTGGGCCGCGGTGCGGGCGCGGTGACCCGCTGCAGCTCGCCCCGCAGGAAGTGCGGCGCCGCGCTCGTGATCTCCACCTCGGCGTAGGTGCCGGGCGTGAGCGTGCCCGCGAAGTGCACGAGCTTGTTCTGCCGCGTGCGCGCGCTCATCATCGCCGGGTCCTTCTTCGACGGCCCGAGCACGAGCACCTCGTCGACCCGGCCGATGCGGGCGGAGTGCTTCACGAGCGCGTGCCGCTCGACCACCTCCATCAGCGCGGTCATGCGGGCCGCGGCGACCTCCGGCGGCACGAAGTCGTCGGTCATCCGCGCGGCCACCGTGCCCTCGCGGGGCGAGAAGATGAACGTGAACGCGGCGTCGTACTCGGCCGCGTCGGCCACCTCGAGCGTGCGCTCGAAGTCGGCGTCGGTCTCGCCGGGGAACCCGACGATGATGTCGGTGGTGACCGCGAGGTCGTCGATGCCCGCGCGCGCGGCCGCGAGCCGGGCCAGGTAGCGCTCCGCGGTGTAGCCGCGGTGCATGGCCGCGAGCACGCGGTCGGAGCCCGACTGCAACGGGAGGTGGAGGTGCTCGCACACCGACGGGCACTCGGCCATCGCCGCGATCGTCTCCGGCCGCAGGTCCTTCGGGTGCGGCGACGTGTAACGCACCCGCCGGATCCCGGGCACCGCGTCGACCGCGCGCAGCAGGTCGGCGAACTGCGGCCGGTACTGGCCGGCGCCGAGATCACGGCCGTAGGAGTTGACGTTCTGCCCGAGGAGCGTGATCTCGCTGACGCCCTCCCGGCCGAGCTCCTCGACCTCGCGCACGATGTCGCCCATGCGCCGGCTGACCTCGGCCCCCCGCACGCTCGGCACGATGCAGAACGTGCACGAGTTGTCGCAGCCGATCTGGATGGTGATCCAGGCCGAGTGGTCGACCTCGCGGCGCGCGGGGAGCGCGCTCGGGTAGGCCTCGTGCTCCTCGAGGATCTCGACCACGGGCTCGCCGAGGCGCCGCGACGCGCGCAGCAGGTCGGGCGCGTGCGCGAGGTTGTGGGTGCCGAACACCACGTCGACGTGCCCGGCGCGCTCGACGATGCCCTCGCGGTCCTTCTGGGCGAGGCAGCCGCCGACCGCGATCTGCATGCCCGGGTGACGTTCCTTCAGCGACTTCAGGTGGCCGAGCGTCCCGTAGAGCTTGGTGTCGGCGTTCTCCCGGATGCAGCACGTGTTGACGACGACGACGTCAGCCAGCTCGGGATCGTCGGTGGCCTCCATCCCCTCGGCCGCGAGCAGGCCCGCGATGCGCTCCGAGTCGTGCTCGTTCATCTGGCACCCGAAGGTGCGCACGTGGAAGCGGCGGGGTTCGGTCACGACGGCCCAGTCTACGGAAGCCCCGGCCCCCGCCCGGCCCGCCCGGTCGTGCCCCGGACGCCGCAGACCCGGACGCCGCTCAGTGGGCGCCGGCGAACTGCTGCCCCTCGAGCACGTCGTGCTCGGGAAGCGGGCCGAAGAAGCTCCACATCGCGATGTAGAGCTCGGGGTCACTGGTCCAGGCGTAGGCCCGCACCTGCTCGGGGCTTCGACGCCCGAACAGCGAGCGGAACAGCTCGAACGAGTCGATCTCGAGCTCGGCACCGGGCGCGCCCGTGCCGTGGACCTGCGGCGCCCCACCGTCGACCCGCAGGGTGAGGCTGCGCACGCCGGCCTCGTCGAGCCGTGGCCCGAGTCGCTCCAGCACCGCTCCGAGCACGAAATCGACGGCCGACGGCTCGCTCGGGCCGGCGATGCCGAGCGCGCCGCGCAGGTCGTGCTCGTGCACCACGCAGTCGATGACGGTCCGCGGACTGCCATCGGCGACCGCCTGGACCGCCGGATCGCTCACGTCCCATTCCGCGAGCAGCTCGGGCAGGGTGCGGTCGATTCGCTCCGCGACCTGGCGCGCGGTCCAGGGATCGGTGCCGACACCCTCGAGGTTGCCGGTCTGCACGTCGTAGGCCAGGCCGCTCAGGTGCGCGACGAGGTCCTGCACCCGCCACTCGGGACAGCCCGGCACGGTGCGGAACAACGCGCGGGTCGGCAGATCGCAGACGAGTTGCGCAGCTCTTCGGTGCGTACCGGAGTACATGCCGGCCAGATCCATCCCGCGCACGATAGCGATCGTGTCGGTCAGGTCAAGCGGCGACGCGCCCGTGCCTTCCGTGGCAACGCGCACACCACAACCCGCCTCGGGGATCGTGACGGGACCGGCCCCAACGCGGCCCCGTCACAACCTTGCCGAGAGCACTCCCGGGCTCAGGCGATCGATCCGTCCGAACCCGCGTCTTCCAGGGCATCGAGCGCGTCGACGAGGTCGATGTCGGCCTCGGCTGCGAGGTCGACCTCCGCCTCGTCGGGTCCGCCGTCGAGGCCGGACGCCTTGCGGACCTTCTCGCTGATCTCGACCATGAGGTCGAGGTTCTCCGAGAGGTACGTCTTGACCTTCTCGCGACCCTGACCGAGCTGCTCACCTTCGTAGGTGAACCATGCGCCGGCCTTCTTCACGATCCCGAGATCGACGGCCACATCGAGCAGCGAGCCTTCGCGGCTGATGCCCTTGCCGTACATGATGTCGAACTCCGCCTGCTTGAACGGCGGCGCCACCTTGTTCTTGACGACCTTCACCCGGGCCCGGTTGCCGATGGCCTCGGCCCCGTCCTTGATGGTCTCGACCCGGCGGATGTCGAGGCGGACCGACGAGTAGAACTTGAGCGCCCGGCCTCCCGGTGTGGTCTCCGGCGAGCCGAACATCACGCCGATCTTCTCCCGCAGCTGGTTGATGAACACCGCGATCGTGCGGGACCGGTTGAGGTTGGCGGTGAGCTTGCGCAGCGCCTGGCTCATGAGCCGGGCCTGGAGACCGACGTGCGTATCGCCCATCTCGCCCTCGATCTCGGCGCGGGGCACGAGTGCGGCCACCGAGTCGATGACGACGACGTCGAGCGCGCCGGAGCGGATCAGCATGTCGGTGATCTCGAGCGCCTGCTCCCCCGTGTCGGGCTGGGAGATCAGCAGATCGTCGACGTTGACCCCGATGGCCGCAGCGTAGACCGGGTCCATCGCGTGCTCGGCGTCGATGTAGGCGCACACGCCGCCGTTGCGCTGGGCCTCGGCGACCACGTGCATCGCGAGGGTCGACTTGCCCGACGACTCCGGGCCGAAGATCTCGACGACACGACCCCGGGGGAGACCCCCGATGCCGAGCGCGAGGTCGAGGGCCAGCGCGCCCGTGGGGATCGCCTCGATGCCGACGTTGCCCCGCTCCCCCAACTTCATGATGGAGCCCTTGCCGAACTGCTTCTCGATCTGACCGAGTGCCATATCGAGTGCCTTGTCACGTTCCACCGTCGGACCCTCCTGGGTTCATGTTGCGGGATGGGGAAGTGCCGTCGGGAGTGAACCTACGGCGGGGGTGTGACAGCTATCCGGCAACGATAGGCCGGAACCACGGGCGTGTAGTTCCACGCGTGTGAGCACACTAAAGCGAACACCCGTTCGGGTCAAGGACCGAACGGGACGCGCGCGGTCCGCGAGTGCCGCGAACCCCTGCCCGCGACGGGCGGCGGGCTCAGCCGGGCAGGACGGCGAGGCGCTGGCGGATCAGGTTCATCAACGAGATCGTCGAGAACTGCCGCACGCGCTCGCGGTCGCCGGGGAGGCGGTTGGAGACCGCCTCCGGCTCGATGCCGGGGAGCGCGAGGCCGAACCAGACGGTCCCCACCGGCTGGTCGTCCTGCTCGTCCGGCCCGGCCACACCGGTGACCGCGATCCCGACGTCGGCGCCGAGAACCCGCTGCGCCCCCACCGCCATCTGCTTCGCGGCCTCCGCGCTCACGACGTGCTCCGCGGTGACGCCGAGAACGGTCCGCTTCACCTCGGTGGCGTAGCAACCGATCGTGCCGCGGAAGGTGCGGCTCGCGCCGGCGACGTTGGCGATGCGCCCGCCGATCAGCCCGCCGGTGAGCGACTCGGCCACGCCGAGCGTCCAGCCGCGCGCCTCGAGGCTGCGTAGGACGACGAACTCCATGGTCTCGTCGTCGACGCCGAACACCAGCTCCCCGAGGATGTGGCGCAAGGCGGCCTCCTCGGGCGCGATGAGCGCCTCGGCCTCCTCACGGGTGCGCGCCTTGGCGGTCACGCGCACGACGATCCCCTCGATGCCGCGCGCGAGGAACGCGATCGACGGGTTGGTCTGCGCCTCGACGCGGTGGGCGATCATCTCGGCGAGACCGGACTCCGACGTCCCCCAGGTCTTCAGCGAGCGCGACACGATCGCGCTCTTCTCGCCGGAGCGGGCGAGCAGATCGGGCAGCACCGTCTGCTCGACCATCAGCTGCATCTCGTAGGGCACCCCGGGTACCGCGTAGACGACCTTCTCCCCCACCTGGCAGAGGAGCCCGGGCGCGGTGCCGATCGGGTTGTCGATGATGTCGCCGCCGACGGGCACGTCGGCCTGGCGGAGGTTGTTGGCCGGCATCTCGCGACCCCGGCCACCGAAGAGGTTGCCGATCCACTCGATCAGGTCTTCGCGCCGTTCGAGCGGCACGCCCATCACCTCGGCGATCGCCTCGCGGGTCACGTCGTCGGGGGTGGGCCCGAGGCCGCCGCAGACGATCACCGCGTCGGCCTGGTCGAGCATCTCGCGCAGCGTCGCGACCATGCGCGGGAGGTTGTCGCCCACCTTGCGGTGCTCGTAGCTGTCGATCCCGGCGGTGGCCAGCTGCTCGCCGATCCACGCGCTGTTGGTGTCGACGATCTGGCCGAGCAGCAGCTCGGTGCCGATGGCAAGGACATCACACCTCATGGAGCCGAGACCTCCGAGATCCCTGCGGGCGAAGCCGCGGTCGTGTGCAGGAACAGGTCGACCGCGCTGGCGAGCGTGAGCGCGACCGCGAACCACAGGATCGTCACCTGGAGCGTGTGCGCGTCGGCCGTCCACGGCAGCAGCACCGCGCCCACGGCGAGCAGCTGCACGACGGTCTTCAGCTTGCCGAGCCGCCGCGCGGGGAGCGACCGGCCGCGCCGGGCCGCCACCGAGCGGAACACCGAGACCGCGATCTCGCGCGCCGCGATCAGCGCGACGGGGAGCCACCACACGTCGCCGCGGGCGACGAGCACGCCGAAGCCACCGAGCACGAGGCACTTGTCGGCGAGCGGATCGAGGAACGCGCCGGAGCGGGTGGTGCCGTCGCGCCGGGCGAGGACGCCGTCGAGCCCGTCGGTGATGCTGAGGATGAACCAACCGCCGACCGTCGCCCACGACGCGCCCTGGTGGTAGATCAGGATCAGCAGCGGGACCGCGAATATCAGCCGCGCGATCGTGACGAAGTTGGCCGGGGTCGCGATCGCGCCCTGCCCGAACCGGCGCACCGGGGTGACGCCCGCGTTCACGCCGCGCCCTCGCGCGCGACGGCCGACGCGAGCAGGTCGGGTCCGAGCGCGGCCGTGACCGTCGCGCGCACCCACGCGCCCGGCCGCGCGTACGCGCCCTCGAGGCGGAGCACGCCGTCGATCTCCGGGGCCTCGCGGTGCGTGCGGCCGACGGGGTCGCCGGTCTCGTCGTCGATGCCATCGACCAACACCTCGACCTCGGTGCCGATGAGCGCGTCGCGCGACGCCGCGGTGATCGGATCCTGGACCTCGCTGCACTCGCGCAGGCGGGCCGCGGTGAGATCCGCGGGCACGGGATCGCTGAGGTCCTGCGCGGCGGTGCCGTCCTCGGGTGAGAACGCGAAGAACCCGGCCCAGTCGAGCCGGGCCGCGGCGAGGAAGGCCAGCAGCTCGTCGTGCTCGGACTCGGTCTCGCCCGGGAACCCGACGATGAAGTTGGAGCGGAACGCGGCCTCGGGCTCGCGGGCCCGGATCGAGTCGATGGCCGCGAGGAACCGGTCGCCGCTCCCCCACCGCTTCATCGCGCGCAACCGGGTGGCGCTCGCGTGCTGCAGCGACAGGTCGAAGTACGGGACCACGGTGGGGAGCTCCAGCATCGTGGAGATCAGCGGGTCCTTCACCTCCGACGGGTAGAGGTAGAGGAGGCGGATGCGCCGCAGCCCGTGCGGCGCGAGCGCGTCGAGGCGGTGCAGGAGCGGCGCCAGCGAGCCCGGCTGTCCGGTGTCGCGGCCGTACCAGGCGATGTCCTGGGCGACGAGCACGAGCTCGGACACGCCGGCCTCGACCAGCTGCCGGGCCTCGGCCTCGATCGACTCAGGGGTCCGCGACCGCTGCGCGCCGCGGAACGTTGGGATGGCGCAGAACGCGCAGGCCCGGTCGCAGCCCTCGGCGACCTTGAGGTACGCCCACGGCGCGTCGGGCTTCGCGCGCGGCAGCTCGAGCAGGTCGCGCACCCCGGTGGGCTTGCGCTTCAGCACGACCTCGGCGATCGACCCCTCCCCCGCGAAGCCGACGACCGCGTCGGCCTCGGGCAACGCGTCGGCCAGCTCGGAGCCGTAGCGCTCGGCCATGCAGCCCGTGAGCACGAGCTTGGCGCCGGGCTTGCGCCGGTCGCTCAGGGCCAGCGAGACGTCGATCGACTCCTGGCGCGCGGTCTCGATGAACGCGCACGTGTTGACCACCACGAGGTCCGCGCTCGACGCGTCGTCGGCCGCGAGCATCCCGTCGGCGAGCAGCGAGGCGACCACCTTGTCGGAGTCGACCGCGTTCTTCGGACAGCCGAGGGTCTCGACGTGGAATCGGAGGGCGGTCTCGGCGTCGGGGCTCACCGGATCAGACTACAAGGGAACTCGCGCCCCGACGGGGGCCGGGAAGAGCCTCCCGACCTGCACCGGAGCCCCAATTTCCGGCCCCGTGGACGAGATGTAACCGTCCCGACACCGTCGGGGTCCGAATACCCGTAGTGCACCCGCAGTTCGGTGGGCCCGCCAACGGCGCCGGGTCCGCCGCTGCGGGTCGTCCGCGTCTCGGCCGATACGACTCGCCGGGTGAAGCACAACCCCTGGCGCAGGTGACGACGCATGGCTACCTTCCTCGCGAGGCGCCGCACGTCATCGTGCGGCCTCCGGGGGGAGACGACAGTGGACTACGTGGCAACGCTCCGATTCCGTCCGTCGGTCGCCGGCGCCGAACGCGATGCGGCGCTGGTGCGCCGCGCGGGTTGGCAGTACCCCGCCGGCATCACGCTGATCGCGGAGTACTGGCCGATCTCTTCGGACACAACGGTCGTGTCGATCTTCACCACCGACGACATCGCCGCGGTCATGGAGTTCGAGTTCGAGTGGAACGACGTCTTCGACATCGAGGTCCACCCCGCGGTGTCGGCCGAGGAAGGCCTGAAGATCGGGCCCGAGGTGTTCGGCCGCTTGCAGCGACTCCAGCAGTAACGCGCGCCGTCAGTCGGTGCGGCCGGTCGCGGCCTCGAACTCGTCGACCGTCATGAGGACGGTGCGCGCCTTGCTGCCTTCCGACGGGCCCACGATGCCCTTGCGCTCGAGCAGGTCCATGATGCGCCCGGCGCGCGAGAAGCCGACGCGCAGCTTGCGCTGGAGCATCGACGTGCTGCCGAGCCCACTCCGCACGACCAGCTCCATCGCCTCCGCGAGGAGGTCGTCGGTGTCGTCGGGGTCGCCGCCACCGCCGCCCGGGCCGGCGCTGTCGCCACCTTCGGCCACGCCCTCGATGTAGTAGGTGTCCTGCGTCTGGCGCTTCCAGTGCGCGACGGCCTTGCGCACCGACGCCTCGTCGACCCAGGCGCCCTGGATCCGGTCGCGCTGGCCGGTCGCGGTCGACAGCAACATGTCGCCCTGGCCGACGAGCTTCTCGGCGCCCGGGGTGTCGAGGATGACGCGGGAGTCGGTCGCGCTGCTCACCGAGAACGCGAGCCGGCTCGGGACGTTGGCCTTGATCACGCCGGTGATGACGTCGACCGACGGCCGCTGGGTGGCGATCACGAGGTGGATGCCGACGGCGCGCGCCATCTGGGCGATGCGGCAGATGCTCGCCTCGACGTCGCGCGCGGCCACCATCATCAGGTCGTTGAGCTCGTCGATGACCACGAGGATGAACGGCAGCCGCGCGTAGCCCTTGCCCGTGATCGGATCGGGCTCCTCCAGGGTCGGCAGCTCGCCGCGGTCGTAGGCCATGTTGTAGCCCGTGATGTCGCGCACGCCGACCTCGGACAGCAGCTCGTAGCGCATGTCCATCTCGCGCACCGCCCAGTCGAGCGCGTTCGCGGCCTTCTTCGGGCTCGTGACCACGGGGGTGAGGAGGTGCGGGAGGTCGTTGTACGCGCCGAGCTCGACCCGCTTCGGGTCGACGAGGATCAGGCGCACCTGTTCCGGCGTCGTGCGCATCAGGATCGACGTGATGATCGAGTTGATGCAGCTCGACTTGCCTGCGCCCGTCTGGCCCGCGATCAGGAGGTGCGGCATCGTCGCGAGGTTCATCATCACGGCCTTGCCCGCGATGTCGCGGCCGAGCCCGACCTCGAGGGGGTGCGTCGCCTCGGCCGCCTCCGGCGACGTGAGGATGTCGCCCAGGGTCACGAGCTGGCGTTGCTTGTTGGGCACCTCGACGCCGATCGCGCTCCGGCCCGGGATCGGGGCCAGGATGCGCACGTCGGCGCTCGCCATCGCGTACGCGATGTCGTGGTTCAGCCCGGTGACCTTGTTGACCTTCACGCCCGCGCCGAGCTCGAGCTCGTAGCGGGTCACGGTGGGCCCGATGGTCAGGCCGATGAGGTGCGCGTCGACGCCGAACTCGTGCAGCGTCGCCTCGAGGACCTCGCCCCCGGCCTCGATCGCGCGGCGGTCCATCTTCTTGCCCGCGCTCTTCTCGAGGATCGTGCGGGGCGGGAGGCGCCACGCGGGCGGGACGTGGGCGCGGCCGAGGTCGATCGCGAGCTGCTCGGTGGGGACG
Source organism: Acidimicrobiia bacterium (assembly GCA_017882925.1). Taxonomy (GTDB): domain Bacteria; phylum Actinomycetota; class Acidimicrobiia; order IMCC26256; family Chersky-534; genus Chersky-534. Next base: position 11,731 of record JADGOM010000256.1, read on the forward strand.
CCGGTCATCGAGTCGGCGGCGGCGAGGCTGGCGTGGGGCGCGTCGATCGCAGTCAGGTCGATCTCGGCCGCCTCATCCTCCTCCTCGAGCTCTTCGTCCTCGTACTCGGCGACGAGCTCCTCGTCGGCCTCTTCCTCTTCTTCCTCTTCGAGCTCCTCCTCCTCGAGCTCGTACTCCTCGTCGTCCTCGAGCTCGTACTCCTCGTCGTCCTCGAGCTCCTCGTCGGCCTCCTCCGCCTCCTCGGCGCCGAAGTCGAGGAAGACGCGCAGCTGGCGACCGGTCCACGCGAGCCCGGTGCCGGCGACGCCCACCACGCTGCTGATCGGGACCCCGGGCGCCAGGAGCGCGCCGAGCAGCGCGAGCGCACCGAGCACGATCGAGGCGCCGACGATGCCGATGCCGGCGACGAGCGGCGCGCCGATGGTCGCGCCCGCCACCCCGCCGGCGTTGCCGAGCGCGTCGACGCCGTCGCCGAAGCCGGGCGCGCCGCCGGCGAGGTGCATGATGCCGAGCGCGGCGATCAGCAGGAGGAACAGGCCGGTCCCGACGCGCAGCGGCTTGCGGGTCCGGTCCTCGTACTCCTCGTACTCCTCGTCGTCCTCGTCGAGCTCGACGGGCGGGCGGTTGCTCCAGATCACGAGCCCGGCGACCGCGAAGCAGCTCAGCGGGATGAGGGGTTGACCGAAGCCGAGCAGCGCGCGGCCCGCGGTCCGCGCCCCCACCCCGACCGGGCCCGCGAGGTCGGTCGCGAGCGCGAGCGTCGTGAGCGTGCCGAGGACGATGAGGACGACCGCGAAGAAGTCGGCGCGGTGGTCACCGAGCTGCGCGCCGAACGCCTCCCGACCGCGCGCGAGCCGGGTCGGCTCCGGCGCGCGTCCGCGCGCGTACGACCTGCGAGCTCCGCCCCGGCCGCTCCGACCGCCCCGACGAGCCGCTTTGCGGGCGGTCTTGGGGGACATCGGCAGAACGGTAACACCGGGGTCGCGCCGTCCGGCGGATCAATCGCGGATCTTCGCCACGGTCCGCGGTCGGATCCGGCCGCGTTCCGTGACCGCGTACGGAAGCCGCGGCTCCTGCGCCGGGGAGCCGCCGTCGACCGGATACGCCTGTCCGGTGATCCAGGCGGCCGCGCCGCTCCACAGCAGCACGGCCCGCGGGGCCACGTCGTCGGGCCACCCGAGCCGGCCGATCGGGTACGGCTTGGAGAGCTTGCGCTCGAGCGCGCGACCGGCCTCGGTCGCGTCGGCCGGCACCCCGTGGTCCATCGTGCCGAGCACGATGCAATTGACGGTCGTGCGCCGATCAGACTTCCAGGAGCACGGGGATCACGATGGGCCGCCGCTTGGTCTTCTGCGTGATGAAGCGGCCGAGCGACTGGCGGGCCCGCCGGCGCAACGCGTCGAAGTCGACCAGACCCGAGCCGGTGGCTTCGTCGAGCGACGCGCGCACCGCCTCTTTCGCCTCGTCGATCAGGTCTTCCGCCTCGGGGGCGTAGACCCAGCCGCGGGTGACGATCTCGGGGCCGTTGACGATCTCGCCGGTGCGGGCGTCGACGGTGACGATGACCACGACGACGCCCTCCTCCGCCAGCACGCGCCGGTCACGGAGGACGCCTTGGCCGACGTCGCCGACGATGCCGTCGACGTAGAGGTAGCCGGCCGGCACCGCGCGCCGCTCGACCTCGATGCCGCGCTCCGAGAGCGTGAGCGCGTCGCCGTCCTCGCAGATGAGCACGTGGTCCTCCGGCACGCCGACCAAGCGCGCGAGCTGGGCGTGGTGGACCATGTGGCGGTACTCGCCGTGGACGGGAACGAACCAGTCGGGCTTGGTCAGGGTGAGCATGAACTTCAGCTCCTCCTGCGACGCGTGGCCCGACACGTGGACGTGCGCGTCGTGCCCGTGCACGACGACCGCGCCCTGGTGGTGGAGGCCGTTGATGACGCGGCCGACGTTGTTCTCGTTGCCCGGGATGGCGTGGGCCGAGATGACGACCACGTCGTCGGGGCCGACCTTCACCCACTTGTGCTCACCCGAGGCCATGAGCGACAGCGCGCTCATCGGCTCGCCCTGGGAACCGGTGCAGACGATGCAGACCTCGCCGGGGGCGTACTCGGGCACCTGCTCGATGGTGATGACCCGGTCTTCGGGCAACGAGAGCATGCCCATCTCGCGCGCCAGGCTCATGTTGTGCAGCATCGAGCGGCCGAGGAACGCGATCCGACGGCCGTTGGCGAGCGCCGTCTCCACCACCTGCTGCACGCGGTGCATGTGGGACGAGAAGCTCGCGACCACGATCCGCTTGTCGGGGTACTCGCGGAACAACGCGCGCATCGCACCACCGACGGTGCTCTCGCTCTCGGTGAATCCGGGCTCCTCGGCGTTGGTGCTGTCGGAGAGGAGCAGTCGGATGCCGCCGTCGGCGCGCGCGATCTCGCCGAGCAGCGCGAGGTCGGTCTGGCGGCCGTCGACCGGGGTGAGGTCGAGCTTGAAGTCGCCGGTGTGCAGGATCGTGCCCTGGGGCGTGTGATATGCGGTGGCGAACGCGTGGGGCACGGAGTGCGTCACCGGGATGAACTCGCAGTCGAACGGCCCGATCCAGCGGCGCTCACCGTCGTGCACCGGGATGAGCTCGGTGCGGCCCATGAGCCCGGCCTCTTCGATCCGGTTGCGGGCCAGGCCCAGCGACAGCGGGGAGCCGTAGATCGGGACCGAGAGATCACGCAGCAGGAAGGAGAGGCCACCGGCGTGGTCCTCGTGCGCGTGGGTGAGGAAGACGCCCTCGACCCGGTCGGCGTTCTCCTTCAGGTAGGTGAAATCGGGGAGGACGAGGTCGACGCCCGGCATGTCGGTCTCGGGGAACATGAGCCCGCAGTCGATGACCAGGATGCGGCCCTCGACCTCGAGGCACATGCAGTTGCGCCCGATCTCACCGAGCCCACCGAGGAAGACGACGCGGACGGCATCGGAGGGAGTGGCTTCAGGCATCGACGGACGGTACCACCGGACCACTCACGGTGGTCCCCGCAGCGCACATCCCGTGCGTTCGATCAGCTGGCGGTGGCGGCGACGATCGGTTGGGCGAGCTTGGTAGCACCCTCAGACCCGAAGAAGCCGGCGTCACCTTGGGTGAAGACGCCGCCGTCCGCCGCGACGAGCCAATAGCCGTGACCAGACGGCGTCGAGGCTAGGACGGGCGGCGCGCCCATCCGGGGATGCCCCTGTCCGTCTGCTGGACGGATGCCGGAAGCGGGGAAGGGGTCCGGACGCGCGACGGGCGCCCGGCCTCGAGGACCGGGCGCCCGCCACAAGGGCGTTGGGATCAGGTGAGCGGGGAGGGCGTGGCGGCGGCGGCCACGATCGGCTGGACGAGCGGGGTTGCACCCTGCGAGCCGTAGAAGCCGGCGTCGCCATGCGTGAACACACCCCCGTCACTCGCGAACAACCAGTACCCCTTGCCCGTCGGCGTCGAAGCCGCGGCCACGATCGGCTTGGCCAGCGCAAGTGCGCCTTCCGAACCGAAGAACTTCGCGTCGCCGTGCGTGAACACGCCACCATCGGACGCGAAGAGCCAGTACCCCTTGCCCGTCGGCGTCGAAGCCGCGGCCACGATCGGCTTGGCCAGGGCAAGTGCGCCTTCCGAACCGAAGAAGTTCGCGTCACCGTGCGTGAAGACACCGCCGTCCGAGGCGAAGAGCCAGTAGCCCTTGCCGTCCGGCGTCGAAGCCGCGGCCACGATCGGCTTGGCCAGCTTGATGGCACCTTCGGAGCCGAAGAACTTCGCGTCGCCGTGCGTGAAGACCCCGCCGTCCGAGGCGAAGAGCCAGTAGCCCTTGCCGTCCGGCGTGGACGCCGCGGCCACGATCGGCTTCGCGAGCTTGAGCGCGCCCTCCGAACCGAAGAAGCCGGCGTCGCCGTGCGTGAAGACACCGCCGTCACCGGCGAAGAGCCAGTAGCCCAGTCCGGTCGGGGTCGACGCCATCGTCACGATCGGCTGCGCAAGCTTGATCCCACCCTCGGAGCCGAAGAACTTGGCGTTGCCGTGGGTGAACACACCACCGTCGGCCGCGGCCATCAGGTAGCCCTGGCTCGCCGGCGGCGTGGGCGGCGGCGTGGGCGGCGGCGTGCCGAGACCCTGGACCGAGCGGACCCGGGAGTTGTCCTGGTCCGCGATCACCAGGTTGAACGCGCGGTCGAATCCGATGCCCAGCGGGTGCTGGATCTGGGCCGAGGTCGCCGGCCCGCCGTCGCCACCGTAGGTCCCGGTGCCGTCACCCACGACGGTGGAGATCGTGCCGCTCGCACCGTCGATCTTCCGGACGAGGTTGCCGCCGTTCTCGGCCACGAACACGTTGTTCGCGGCGTCGGCGACCACCCCGACCGGGAAGCTCACCTCGGCCAGCGTCGCCGCGGTGCCGTCACCCGTGCTCCCAGCCGTGCCGTCACCGACGATCGTCGTGATGATCCCCGTCGTCGCGTCCACGCGGCGGACGCGCTGGTTGACCGTGTCGCCGATGAGGATGTTCTGGTGCGCGTCGAGCGCCACCGAGAACGGGTTGTCGAGCTGCGCGGCGGTCGCGGCGCCGCCGTCACCGCTGAACGACGGGCTGTGGTCGCCGGCGATGGTCGCGATGTTGCCGTCACTCGTCACCCTGCGGATCACGTTGTTGTTGGTGTCGGCGATCAGCACGTTGCCGTCGGCGTCGACCGCCACGCCCTGCGGCGTGTCGAGCTGCGCGGCGGTCGCGGGACCCGCATCACCGCTGTAGCCCTGCGTCGCGTTGCCGGCGAACGTCGTGATGACCCCCGCCAGGTCGACCTTCCGGATGTTCATGCCTTCGGCGATGTAGACGTTGCCAGCCGCGTCGACGGCGACGCCCGCGGGCGACGCGAGCTGCGCGGAGGTCGCCTGACCCCCGTCACCCGACGAGCCGAAGGTGCCGTCACCGGCGAAGGCCGTGATCGTGCCGGCCAAGCTGACCTTGCGGACCACGTTCGCGCTCGAGTCGGCCACGTAGAGGTTGCCGGCGGTGTCGTAGGCGACGGCACTCGGGGTCTCGACGGTCGCCGCGGTGGCCGGGCCGCTGTCACCCGTGGAGCTCGACACCCCGGTGCCCACGATCGTCGTGATCGTGCCGTTCGCGGCCGCCCCGGCACTCGAGGCGCTGGCGATCAGCGCGGCCCCGGCCATCGAAGTCCCCATGAGCACGCTCACGAAGACCGCGGTCATCCGCCTGCATCCACGCATGATGTCGCCTCCCGGAAGAAATGTGAGCCCGCAACATATGACGAAAAGGGCGACTACGGGAAGCCGAGACGACGGAATGATCCGTTCGGCCTACGCCTGGTTCGCGCAGGTGGCGCACCACGACGATCGGGGCCGTGCGACATGTCGATCCGCGCACCGCGACCGCGTCGGCACGCACGGGCACATCCCGTGGACGCGAAACGCGCCCGGTGCAGTGCGCCGGGCGCGTCCCACAACGGTCGAGCTCAGGCTCAGTTGGACGTCCCGGCGACGACCGGCTGCACGAGCTTCAACGCACCCTCGCTGCCGTAGAACGCGGCGTCGCCGTGGGTGAACACCCCACCGTCACTGGCGAAGAGCCAGTAGCCCCGTCCGGTGGGCGTCGACGCGGACGCCACGACTGGCTTGTTGAGATGCAACGCGCCCTCACTGCCGTAGAACCCGGCATCGCCGTGGGTGAACACCCCACCGTCACTGGCGAAGAGCCAGTAGCCCTTGCCGTCCGGAGTGGACGCCGCGGCCACGATCGGCTTGTTGAGCTTCAACGCACCTTCACTGCCGTAGAACCCGGCGTCGCCGTGGGTGAACACCCCACCGTCAGCCGCGAACAACCAGTAGCCGTGACCGCTCGGGGTCGCGGCCGCGGCCACGATCGGCTGGTTGAGGCGGATGTCACCCTGCGAGCCGAAGTACCCGGCGTCGCCGTGGGTGAACACCCCACCGTCAGCGGCGAACAACCAGTAGCCCTTGCCCGACGGGGTCGACGCGGCCCCGACGATCGGCTGCACCAGGTTGAGCGCACCCTCCGAGCCGTAGAACCCGGCGTCGCCGTGGGTGAACACCCCACCGTCGCCCGCGAACAGCCAGTAGCCCTGCTTCGTGGGCGTCGCGGCCATCGTGACGATCGGCTTCGCGAGCTTCAGCGCACCCTCAGAGCCGTAGAAGATCGCGCTCCCGTGGGTGAACACGCCACCGTCACTCGCCGCCATCAGGTAACCCTGCGACGCGATCCCCGCGATCGACCGCACCCGGTGGTTCCCGCCGTCGGCGATCACGAGGTCGGACGCAGGCGAGATCGCGAGGTTGTCGGGCGCGTTGACCTCGGCCTGCACGGCCGGCTTGTTGTCGCCGTTGTAGTTGCCGGTTCCGTCGCCGGCCACCGCGCTGATCACGCCGTTGGCCCCGATGCGGCGGACGAACTCGCCACCGTTCTCGCTGAAGTAGATGCTGTTCGCGTTGTCGACCACCGCGCCGTAGGGGAAGCTGACCTTGGCGGCCGTGGCCGGGCCTCCGTTGCCCGTGGACCCGGAGGTCCCGTTGCCCGCGATCGTCGTGACGATCCCGGTCGTCGCGTCGACGCGGCGCACCCGGTTGTTGCCCGCGTCGGTGATGACGAGGTTCTGGTTGGCGTCGACCGCGACGCTCTCGGGCGCGGTGAACGTGGCCGCGGTCGCGAGGCCGCCGTCACCAGAGAAGCTCGCGGTGCCGGTGCCGGCCACGGTGGAGATCACGCCGTTGGTCGCGACCCGACGGATGACGTTGCCGCCGTAGTCGGCGATCAGCATCCGGCCTTGAGCGTCGAACACGATGCCCGTCGGGCCCGTGAGCTGGGCTGCGGTCGCCTGCCCGCCATCGCCCCCGTTGCCGGTGGTTCCGTCTCCCGCGACGGTGGTGATCGTGCCCGAAAGGGCGACCTTGCGCACGCGGTGGTTCGAGAAGTCGGCGATGTAGACGTTGCCGGAGCCGTCGGCCGCGAGCCCGTAGGCGCTCAGGCCGGCCGCGGTCGCCGGATTGTTGTCACCGGAGAACGTGCTGGAGCCCGAGCCCGCGAACGCGGTGATGGTCCCCGCCGGCGAGACCTTGCGCACGACGTTCTGGTTGGAATCCGAGACGTAGAGGTTGCCGCCCTTGTCGTACGCGAGGCCGAACGGCCGGTCGATCCCGGCCGACACCGCGGGCCCGCCGTTTCCGCTCGGTGTCGCCGAGCCGGTGCCGACGATCGTCGTGATCGTGCCCGTGGACGCGGCCCCGGCGCTCGCGGCTCCCGCCAGCACCGAGCCCCCCACCAGCAACGCCATCGCTGCTGCCGTCAAACCCCTGCGTACACGCATGCGCCGACCCCCGTTTGCTCGTGGCACAGAAACCCTAGGACGGAAGCGCCCGCGCGCGAAACGAAACGTCGGAGAAACCTCGGATATCGCGCGCGCATCCGCGCACGGCGCGAAGACGGACGAAGCGGGGCGATCAGGGAGCGGACCGACGCCCACGCGCGCATCCGGCGACTCCGGCGGCAGTCCGCCGGTGCGTCAGTTGCTCGTCCCGGCGACGACCGGCTGCACGAGCTTCAACGCACCTTCACTGCCGTAGAAGCCGGCATCGCCATGGGTGAACACCCCGCCGTCACTCGCGAACAACCAGTACCCACGACCAGTCGGGGTGGACGCCGACGCGACGATCGGCTTGTTCAGCTTGATCGCACCCTCGGAGCCGTAGAACGCCGCGTCGCCATGCGTGAACACCCCACCATCCGCCGCGAACAGCCAATAACCCTTGCCCGACGGCGTGGAAGCCGCGGCAACGATCGGCTTGTTCAACTTCAACGCACCCTCCGAGCCGAAGAAGCCTGCGTCGCCGTGGGTGAACACCCCACCGTCAGCCGCGAACAGCCAATAACCCTTGCCCGACGGCGTGGAAGCCGCGGCGACGATCGGCTGGTTGAGGTGGATGTCACCCTGGGATCCGAAGTACCCGGCGTCGCCGTGGGTGAACACCCCACCGTCGGCCGCGAACAGCCAGTAGCCCTTGCCCGACGGGGTCGACGCGGCCCCGACGATCGGTTGCACCAGCTTGAGCGCACCTTCGGATCCGAAGAACTTCGCATCGCCGTGGGTGAACACGCCACCATCCGCGGCGAAGAGCCAGTAGCCCTGGCTCGTGGGCGTCGCGGCCATCGTCACGATCGGCTTGTTGAGCTTCAGCGCACCTTCGGAGCCGTAGAAGATCGCGCTCCCGTGGGTGAACACCCCGCCGTCACTCGCCGCCATCAGGTAGCCCTGCGACGCGATCCCCGCGATCGACCGCACCCGGTGATTGCCGCCGTCGGCGACCACGAGGTCGGCCGCAGGCGAGATCGCGAGGTCGTTCGGCGTGTTGATCTCGGCGGTGGTGGCCGCCTTGTTGTCGCCGTTGTAGTTGCCGGTTCCGTCGCCGGCGACCGTGCTGATCACGCCGTTGGCTCCGATCCGGCGGAGGTACTCGCCGCCGTTCTCGGCGACGAAGATGCTGTTGGCGTTGTCGACCACGACGCCGAAGGGGTGGTCGACCGTCGCCGCGGTCGCCAGGCCACCGCTCCCGGTGGAGGTTGCGGTGCCGTTCCCGGCGATCGTCGTGATGATGCCGGTGGTGGCGTCGATGCGGCGGACCCGGTTGTTGTTGGAGTCCGAGATGACGATGTTCTGGTTGGCATCGAGCGCGATGCTCTCCGGCAACGAGAGCGTGGCTGCGGTCGCCAGACCACCGTCACCGGAGAAGCCCGACACCGAGCCGGCGACCGTCGTGATCGTGCCGTTGTTCGCGACCTGCCGGACCGTGCTCGAGGTGTAGTCGGCGATCAGCATCCGACCGAGGCCGTCGAACGCGATGCCCCGGGGCCCGGCGAGCGTGGCCGCCGTGGCGAGACCCCCATCGCCGCCGTGGCCGCTCACGCCGGTACCGACGACGGTCGTGATCACGCCGGTGGTCGCGTTGACCTCGCGGATCCGGTTGTTGACGTAGTCGGCGATGTAGACGTTGCCGGCCGCGTCGGTGGCGAGCCCGTAGGCGCTCAGCCCGGCGGCGGTGGCCTGACCGCCTTCACCACTGAAGGCACTCGAACCCGTGCCCGCGAACGCGGTGATGATTCCCGACGGAGAGATCTTCCGCACGAGGTTCTGATTGGCATCCGAGACGTAGAGGTTGCCGGCCTTGTCGTATGCGAGCCCGTACGGCCGGTCGATGGCCGCCGCGGTCGCGGCACCCCCGTTGCCGGACGACGTGTTGGAGCCGATGCCCGCGATCGTGGTGATCGTCCCGGTCGACGCCGCGCCCGCGCCTGCCGAGCCCGCGATCAGCGTGCCGCCGATCACCAGCGCCATCGTTGCGGTGGCAAGACCTCGTCGCAGTCGCATTGGACCAACTCCCATACATCGCGTGTTCGCACCATAGGACCGAAGCCGACGGGTGCAAAGTGAAGGAACGGTGAGTTCGAGTGAACGGTTGCGGACCCCCGCGCGACGCGCGCCGTGCGCACAAGACGCGTCGGAGACCCGCGGAACGCGCGATTCACAGAAGAACGCGCGGGATCGGGAAGCCCGGTTCTTAGTTGGAAGTACCGGCGACGATCGGTTGCACGAGCTTCAACGCACCCTCGCTGCCGTAGAACGCGGCGTCGCCGTGGGTGAACACCCCACCGTCGCTGGCGAACAGCCAGTAGCCGGCACCCGTCGGGGTGGACACAGCAGCAACGATCGGCTGGTTGAGCTTCAGCGCGCCTTCGCTGCCGTAGAACGCGGCGTCGCCGTGCGTGAACACCCCACCGTCCGACGCGAACAGCCAGTAGCCGTGACCCGACGGCGTCGACGCGGCCGCCACGATCGGCTGGTTCAACTTCGTCCCACCCTCGGAGCCGAAGAACGCGGCATCGCCGTGGGTGAACACCCCACCGTCACTGGCGAAGAGCCAGTAGCCGTGGCCGGACGGGGTCGCAGCCGACGCGACGATCGGCTTCACCAACTTCAACCCGCCCTCGGAGCCGTAGAACGCGGCATCGCCGTGCGTGAACACCCCACCATCCGACGCGAACAGCCAGTACCCGTGACCCGACGGCGTCGACGCCGCCGCCACGACCGGCTGGTTCAACTTCGTCCCACCCTGCGAGCCGAAGAAGCCGGCATCGCCGTGCGTGAACACCCCACCATCCGACGCGAACAGCCAGTACCCCTGCTTCGTCGGCGTCGCGGCCATGGTCACGATCGGCTTCACCAGCTTCAACGCGCCCTCGGAGCCGTAGAAGATCGAGCTCCCGTGGGTGAACACCCCACCGTCACTGGCGGCCATCAAGTAGCCCTGCGATGCGATCCCGCTGATGGCGCGGACCCGGTGGTTCCCACCGTCGGCGACGATCAGGTCGGACGTCGGGGAGATGGCGAGGCCGAACGGCCCCGAGACCTCGGACTTGGTCGCCGCCTGGCTGTCGCCGTTGTAGGCCGGGGTGCCGTCACCGAGGACGGTCGAGATGATCCCGTTCGCACCGATCCGACGCACGCGGTTTCCCAGGCTGTCGGCGACGAACACATCGTCGGCGTTGTCGACGACCACGCCGCGCGGGGAGTTGAACGTGGCCGCGATCGCGGGTCCGCCGTCACCGCCGGAGCTCGATGCTCCGGTCCCGGCGATGGTGCTGATGATCCCGGTGCCGGCGCCGATCCGACGGATGCGATTGTTGCCCGCGTCGGAGATGACGAGGTTCTGCCCGGTGTCGAAGGCGACGCTGACCGGAAGGTTCAGCTGCGCCGCGGTGGCCGCACCACCGTCGCCCGTGAAGCCCGCGGCGCCGGTGCCGGCGACGGTCGAGATCGTGCCGTCGGTCCCAACCCGCCGGACCTTGTTGTTGAGGTAGTCGGCGATGAGAAGGCGGCCGGCGCCGTCGAAGACCAGGCCCGAGGGCGCGTGCAGCTGGGCGAGGGTCGCGGCCAGGCCGTCGCCGAGCGAACCGGCCACCCCGGTCCCCGCGAAGGTGGAGATCGTCCCGGCCGGGGTGACCTTCCGGATCCGGTTGTTGTCGTAGTCGGCGATGTAGACGTTGCCGGCGCCGTCGACCGCAAGACCGTTGGGTCGGGCGAGCGCGGCCGAGGTCGCGGGACCGCCGTCGCCCGAGAACCCCGCGGTGCCCGTGCCCGCGAACGCGGTGATCGTGCCGTTCGGCGCGACCTTCCGGACCTCGGACGCCTCGAGGTCCGCGACGTAGAGGTTGCCCGCCTTGTCGTAGGCGACGCCGAAGGGGAGGTTGAGGGTGGCCGCCGTGGCCGGACCGTTGTCGCCGGAGGTTCCCAGGGTGCCGTTCCCCGCGATCGTGCTGACGGTCCCGGTCGAAGCCGCGGCCACGGCGTCGGCGGTGCCGACGACCGCGGCACCGATACCGCCCGTACCCACGAGCACGGCCAACGCGCCCGTCGCAATCCGTCGTCGCACGCGCATCGAACATCCCCCGGGTCGCGAGCTCGCACCCTAGGCCGGAAGTTCTACGCGAATCGAGCAATGCCGACAAACTTCGCCAGCTGCGCGACGCGACGCCTCAGGCGGCGTCGAACGAGAGCTCGCCGTACTCCTCGGTGGTGTCGGCCAGGTCCGCATACCCGATCACACCGAGGTCGGTGAAGCGATCGCGCAGCCAGCCGTCGCCCGCGTCGAGCAGACCGAGCTTCTTGCAGTTGGGGACGATCTTCGCGAACAGCATGCTCTGGAAGATCCGACGGTCCGGAGCGTCCATCACCAGCTTGACGGCTTCCTTCACGTTCACGCCCATGCGCTCGAACACCTCCTGCTGGAGGAAGCGATCGCGCATGCGCACCGCGGCCTCGAACGCGAACTCCTGGCGCTCGCGGATCTCGTGGCTGTCGAGCCCCTCGTAGTACTCCTGCAACGACAGGACGCCGAACGCGACGTGGCGGGCCTCGTCGGAGATGACGTAGCGCAGCAGCTTCTTGAGGAGCGGCTCGGTGGTCATGTTGTGCATGAAGCCGAACGCCGCGAGCGCCAGACCCTCGACCATGATCTGCATGCCGAGGTAGGTCATGTCCCAACGGCTGTCGGCGATGATGTCGTCGAGCAGCATCTTCAGGTGCGCGTTGATCGGGTAGTAGCCGCTCAGCTTGTCGCTGAGATAGCGGGAGAACACCTCGACGTGGCGGGCCTCGTCCATCACCTGCGTGGACGCGTAGTACTTGGCGTCGATCCACGGGACGGTCTGCACGATCTGCGCGGTGCAGATGAGCGCGCCCTGCTCGCCGTGCATGAACTGGCTGAGGGTCCAGTTCTGGCTCTCGCAGCCGAACTGGATCCACTCCTTCTCCGACCAGTTCTGGAACACCGTGCCCTGGACGTCGATCTCACCACTCAGCATCGTCTGGCCGTTGGCATGCTCGATGTTGGCCATGACCACCTTGGGCTGATCGACCTCGATCGACCAGTCGAGGTCGGTGGCCGCGTTCCACTGGCTCTTCTTCGCCTTCTCGTACAGCTTCGACAGGGCGGGGCGGGTGCGTTCGTAGTCCCAGGTGAAGATCGAGTCGGACTCCGCGCGCACGGTGTGGATCACCTCGTCGACGTCGGAGTTGGTGATGCCGAGGATCGCCTCCAGGTCATCGACGTCGGTGCGGCCGAGAATCTCGTCGTTCGTCGCCATGCTCATCCCAAGGTCGGTGCCGGCGCGAAGGCCGGGAGTACGAATCGGTGGACGAGGGTCCGGGCGGACTCCTCGTCGGTGAGGTCGACGGGCCGGTCACGGGCCAGGAGGTACGTGAGGGCGACCCGCGTGGTCCACGACGCGCAGCGGCGGGCGCGGCGGGCACGGTCGGTGCCGGCGAAGAACTGCTCGAGGTCGGGGCCGAACGCGTCGGCGGCCAGGGCCAGGAGCCGGTCGGTGCCGCGGAAGGTGACGAGCGGCAGGACGGTGCCCCGCTCCACCTCGAGGAGCGTCTGGAGGGCTCCCTGGCGGCCGTACTCGAGCGCGGTGGCCACGAGCAGCGCGGTGAGCGCGTCGTCGAGCGTGCCGGCCGCGGCGATCCGCACCCGGATGCGCTCGCCGACCGCGGTGAGCTCGGACCGCGCGGCCCGCGCCACGAGGGCCCGGCGGCTCCCGAAGTAGCGGTAGAGCGTGGCCCGCCCGCAGCCCGCCTCCCGGGCGATGTCGTCGAGGGTGGTCTTGGCCAGCCCGATCCGGGCGATGCAGGCCAGCGTGGCGGCCACGGCCCGGCCCTCGATGCCGGAGGCGCCGGCGTCCGGCGCGGCGGCCCGCGGGCCGACGACGGGGCGGGGCTCCTGGGTCAGGACGGCCGGGAGCAGCAGATCCGGCGGCGTGACGCCGTCGGACGCGTCGACGATCACTGCGTGAGACGTTACGGCGATATTTGTCTCAGGGTCAAGGCATCCCGTGATCACACAGGGTTCTCGCCCGTTCCCGGCCGAGTCTGAAGCGCGGCCGGGGTCAGGATGCCTGCGAGCAGCTCGCCCCGGACCAGATCCCGCACTTGCGCGGGGGCGTCGAGGTCCCACTCCCCCGGTGACCCCATCACCGAGAGGACCATGCGGGCCAGGTGGTCGGCGCTGGCCGGGCGGTCGACGCCCGGGAGCAGGCGCCCGGCCCGCGCCTCCCGGTCCAGGAACGGGAGCAGGTAGGCGGCGATGACCGGCAGGACGTTGCTCGACTCGATGGAGAGGACGGGCAGCAGACGCTCGGGCTCGAGCGCCACCATCGTGCGCAGGACCTCGTGCCCGACCAACGACCGGTGGGCGAAGGCGAGCCCCTCCTCCATCAGCGAGCAGAAGTCGGGGGCGTCGGCGACGTGCTCGGCGAGGCGGCCGAAGAACCGGCCCATCTCCCACGCGATCAGGGCGTCGACCAGCTCCTCCCGACCACCCGGGAAGTAGCGGTACACCGTGGCGCGCGAAAGGCCGGAGGCCCGGGCGACGTCCTCGACCGTCGTCTTCGCCAGCCCGTAGTGACCCACGCAGGAGAGCGCGCCCTCCAGGATCCGCGCACGCCCCGCGAGCTCGTTGGACGCCATGCGGTCACGCTACCGGCGCGACGGGGTCGGGTCGCCGACGCGACGTGCCGCCCGGTCGGGACCAGGCGGCACGTCGGCATCGGAGCTCGGGCGAGGTGCTAGCCCGCGGGCTTGAACGTCTTGGCCGCCGCCGATGTGTAGTTGGCGGAGAGGGTCTTCAGGCCCTGCGGGACTCCGGCCACGATCGAGAAGATCGTCGCCGGGGTCGGCTGCTTGCGGGTGGCCACGGAGGTCCCGTAGAAGAAGTCGGGCAACGCGCCGTCGAACTTCAGCGTGCCCACGCCGTTGATCGCGTTGAGGATCCCCGCTCGGGAGAGGTCGCCGTTCTTCACCGCGACCTCGAGGATCTGGTCCATCGCCCGGGCCTGCTGGAAGCCGTAGGCGAAGTACGGGTCGGGCTGCTGGGTCGGCGCGTACTTGGCGATGGCCGCCCGCATCTGCACGTATCCGGGCACCGGGGAGTTCCAGTCGACACCGGTGGACGAGACCCACATGTTCTGCTCGAGGTACGTCTTGAACGACGCGTCGCTCTCGGAGCTCGCCACGAAGCTGGGCAGCCATGCGGGTGACAGTGCGATCCAGCGGGCCGTGTAGTTGAGCTGGATCGCGGTCTGGATCGCCGCCTTGGTGTCGGCGAGCGTCGCCACGAACAGCACCGCGTCGCACGAGTTGTCCTTGAGCGCCTGGATCTGCGCCGTCTTGTCGGTGAGCGTCGCGTACCGCTGCACCGTCTTCAGCGTGAAGCCCGCCTTCTGCGCCTCGTAGTTGGCGCCCTGCACGCCGGCTTCGCCGTAGGCGTCGTCCTGGGCGAGCACGCAGATGTTCTTGGTCTTCGAGCCACCGTTGTGGATGTAGTAGTCGATGCCGTTGATCGACAGCAGCTGGTACGAAGTGGCGATCGGGAACAGGTTCGGGTCGTTGGTCCACTCGGCGTCGAGCGTGGCGGGGCCGGCCGAGATCTGGTCGGTCTTCAGCTTCGGCTGCATGGCCTGCAGGACCTGCGTGCCGAGCACCTGCTGCATCGCGGCGACGTCGTTCTTGATCTTGTCGTAGGCCTGCAGCCCGACGGTCGCGTCGTACTGGCTGTCGGCGGTCTCGAGCGAGACCTTGTACTTGCCCGCGACACCGCCGTTGGCGTTGACCGAGTCCCAGTACACCTGGTTGCCCGACGTCATCGGGGTGCCGATGTCGTCGGCGACGATCTTGCCGATCGCCCCCGACTGGGGAGTGATCACCCCGAGCTTGATCGTCGTGCCGTCGAAGCCGGGTCCCGTCTTCGGGGCCTTCCCGGCGTTGGACGACTTCGTGGTCGTGGTGTTCTTGGCCGCGTTGCTGGCGGTCTTGTCGCCGCCACCACAGGCGACGACGAACAGCGCCGCGACGACCGCGAGGCCTACGAGCTTGGCCACGGACTTCTGATTCATGTTCCCCCCGTTGCATGATCCGCCGGTTCGGCGGTGTGCCCTGGCCCGGTGGCGGTCGCCGCCATCGGTCGTGCCGAAACGCTGCCGGGAAGTTACCCCGTGGTAGCACCCGTCGAACCCGCGGAGCCCGGAACCATCGTCCGCCGCAGCTTCCGGGTCTTGAACCTGCGCACCGCGCCCGCGAACCCCCAGGGCTCGAGCAGCAGCGTCACCACCAGCAGCAGGGCGAACACGATGCCCTGGAACGCCGAGACCGTGGAGGCGGTGAGGTACGGGATGTGGTTGGAGAACTCGTTGATGATCGTCGGAAGCCCCCCGATGATCACCGCGCCGACCACGGTCCCGTAGACGGTCCCGATCCCGCCCACGATGATCACCGCGAGGAACTGGACCGAGAGGGTGAGCCCGATCGACTGCTGGTTCGGCGTGAGGTACTGGATGTAGAGGCCGTAGAAGACGCCCGCCATCGCGCCGATGGCGCTCGACACGACGAAGGCGCCGACCTTGTAGCGGAAGAGGCTGACCCCCACGATCTCGGCCGCGACGTCGCGGTCGCGCACGGCCTGGAGCGCCCGCCCGGGGCGGCTGCGCACGATGTTCTTCACCAGCAACGCGGTGATCGCCACGAAGATCCACACCAGGTAGAAGAGCCCCTGATTGCGGCCGAGCGGGGTGTCGCGCATCCCGAAGACGTCGAAGCTCGTGAAGTCGATCGACCCGATCTGCACGCCCACCGGCATCGGCGCGCCGAGGTTGCCGTTGCTCACCGTCTTCCACTGCGTGAGGACGTAGGTGGTCACGAAGAGGAAGCCGAGCGTGACGATGACGAGATAGCTGCCCCGGAGCCGCAGCGCGGGCAGGCCGACCAGGAACCCGACGGCCGCACCGACCAGGATCGCGGCGATGAGGTAGACGACGAACGGCTGGCCGAGGCCGTTGTTCACGTCGGTGGCGCGGCCGAGGTAGCTCGCGGTGAACGCGCCGATGCCGACGAACGCGGCGGTGCCGAGCGAGGCCTGGCCCGCGTAGCCCGTGAGGAGGTTGAGGCCGAGGCCACCGATCGCGGTGATGCCCGCCAGCACGAGCACGTTGGCCCAGAGGTCGGAGAGCACGAGCGGCAGCACGAGGTACAGGGCGAGGAGCACAGCCGCGCCCACCCAGTAGGAGGGCGTGGGGAACAGGCGGATCTCGCGCCGGGCCCGCGCTTCGAGCACGCTGCGGTTCGGTGGATCGGTCGCGTCGGCGGCCGGCGGCGGGGCGAGCGTGGAGGCCATCAGACGCGCTGCACGTCTCGGGTGCCGAACAGGCCGCTGGGCCGGATCAGGAGGACGAGCACCATCAGGAGGTACGGCAGCACGTCGGCGAAGCCGCTGGTGCCGAGCGACGGGATGTACTGCGTCTGGTAGCCGACGGCCATCTCGTAGGCGACGCCGATCACCAGGCCCCCGATCACGGCGCCGATCGGCGAGTCGAGCCCACCGATGACCATCGCGGGCAGGGCCTGCAGCGCCACCGCGCTGATGCCGAGCCCGAGGCCGACCTTGGGCGTGGCCCCGGAGCCGAGCATGGTCCCCGCGATCACCGCGACCGCGCCGGCGATCGCCCACGAGAGCGCGACGATCCCGGGCACGCTGATGCCCTGGGCCAGCGCCGCCTCCTGGTCGATCGCGGTGGCACGCATGCCGAGCCCGACCTTCGTGTAGCGGAAGAGCGCGAAGAACGACGCGAGCACGGCTGCGCCGAGGACCATCGTCACGACGTCGACCTGCAGGATGTTGACGCTTCCGAGGCTGACCGTCTTGCCGATCCACGGGTTCGGGATCGTGTCCTTGGCGTTGGTCCAGATCGCACCGATGAGCGACTGCAGCAGCAGGTACAGCCCGATGGTCAGGAGGATGATCGAGAAGATCGGTTTGCCCGTCATCCGGCGGAGCGCGAACCGCTCGAACCCGATGCCGATGACCGCGAGCACCGCGGCCGAGAAGAGCATCGACAGCCAGAAGTTCCAGCCCCACGTGTACACCGCGTTGTAGGTGACGAAGGCGCCGAAGACCACCATGCCGACCTGGGCGAAGTTGACGATCCCGGTGGCGCGGTAGATCACGACGAACCCGAGGCACACGAGCGCGTAGACGGCGCCGAGCGCGATCCCCGCGGCGAAGAGCGTGAAGAACTTCTGCGGCCCGTCGAAGGCCAGGAACACCAGGATGGCGAGGAGGACGACGCCCACGCCGGCGAGGACCATGTCGGCGCGCTTCACGACGCGGCCCCCGGCCCCGGCGTCGAAGCCTGGCCCAGGTACGCCTCGATCACGCGCGGGTCGTCACGGATCTCGTCCACGGGGCCGAGCGCGATCGGGACGCCGAAGTCGAGCGCGAGCACGCGGTCGGCGATGTCCATCACGAGGTGCATGTCGTGCTCGACGAGGATCATGGCGACGCCCAGCTCACCGTTGATCTGGCAGATGGCACGGGCCATGTCCTCCGTCTCGTCCAGGTTCATGCCCGCGACGGGCTCGTCGAGCAGCAACAGCCTCGGCTCCATCGCGAGCGCCCGCCCGATCTCGATCCGCTTCTGCACGCCGTAGGGGAGGATGCCCACCGGCACGCGGCGGTAGGGCGTGAGCCCGAGCGTCTCCGCGATCTCGTCGCACCGCACGCGGTTGCGGATCTCCTCCCGCTTCGCCCACCCGACCCACAACATCCCCTTGAGGAACCCGGTGCGCATGATGTGGTGGCGGCCGAGCATCAGGTTGTCGATCACGTCGAGGTTCTTGAACAGCGCGAGGTTCTGGAACGTGCGGGCGACGCCCATGTGCGCGGTGGTCGACGGCCGCTTGCCCACGAGGTCGACCCCGTCGAGCCGGATGTGGCCCTCCTGCGGGCGGTAGACCGCGTTGAGACAGTTGAAGATCGAGGTCTTGCCCGCGCCGTTGGGACCGATGATCGCGAACAGCTCGCCCTCGCGGACGTCGAACGAGACGCTCGACAGCGCGGTGACACCGCCGAAGCGCAGGGTCACCTCCGACACCTCGAGCAGCGGCGGGGTCCCTGCGGGACCCGACCCGAACGCGTGCTCGGTCGCGGTCACGACGCGCTTGCCGACCGCGCCGCGCGGTACCGGTCCTTGAGCCCCCGGAACGACGCCCGGCCCGTCTCCCCGGCGCCGAGGTAGAACTCCTGGATGTCGGAGTCGGCCAGCAGCTCGGCGCCGCTGCCGGTCTTCACCATGCTGCCGTTCTCGAGCACGTAGCCGCGCTGCGAGATCGACAGCGCCATCGTCGCGTTCTGCTCCACCAGCAGGACGCTGGTGCCGGTGCCGTTGATCGTGACGATGATGTCGCGGATCTGCTCGACGACCCGCGGCGCGAGACCGAGCGAGGGCTCGTCGAGCAGCAGGAGCTTCGGCGCCGCCATGAGCGCGCGGCCGATCGCCACCATCTGCTGCTCACCCCCCGACAGGTAGCCCGCCGCGCTCCTGCGCCGCTCGGCCAGCCGCGGGAACAGCGCGAGCACGCGTTCGTAGTCGGCGGCGACCGCCTGCTTGTCGTGCCGGGTGAACGCGCCGCTGCGCAGGTTCTCGTCGACGGTGAGCTCCGCGAAGATGCGCCGGCCCTCCATCACCTGCGCCATGCCCGCCTGCACCGTCTTCACCGGACCGAGCTTCAGCGCGTCCTGCCCCACGAAGGTGACGCTCCCCCGCCGTATCTGCCCGCCGTGCACGCGCAGCAGCCCGGACACCGCGCGCAGCAGCGTGGTCTTGCCCGCGCCGTTGCCGCCGAGCAGGGCGACGACCTCGCCCTCGCGCACCTCGAGCGACACCCCGCGCAGGGCGAGGATCACGTCGGCGTAGACAGCCTCGACGTCGGAGACGACGAGTATCGGTGATTCGACCCCCCGAGTCACGAGCGCAGGGTAACAGTCGGCCTCCCGCGTGCAACGGCCGACGCCGCGACGCAGGGGCCGCGGCGACCGCGCGCCCTAGAGGCCGAGGAGCGGGTCGAGACCGATCGTGAGTCCGGGCCGGTCGGCGACGGCCTTCACCGCGACCAGGACGCCGGGCATGAAGCTCGTGCGCTCGATCGAGTCGTGCCGGATCGTCAGCGTCTGGCCCGTGGTGCCGAGCAGCACCTCCTGGTGCGCGACGAGGCCGCGCAACCGGACCGAGTGGACGTGGATGGAACCGGGGCCCATGCCACCGCGCGCGCCTTCGACCACGACCGTCTTCGTGGGGTCGTCGGCCCAATCGGCCGACGCCGCGGCCATGCGCTCGGCCGTGAGCATCGCCGTACCCGACGGCGCGTCTGCCTTCTGGTCGTGATGGAGCTCGATGATCTCCGCGGTCTCGAACCACGGCGCCGCGAGCTCCGCGAAGCGCATCATCAGCACCGCGCCGATCGCGAAGTTGGGCGCGATCACCGCGTTGGCACCGCCCGCGCCGAACCGGGCCCGGAAGTCGTCGAGATCGGCCGGGGAGAATCCCGTGGTGCCGACGACCGCGTGCACGCCGTGGTCCGCGCACCAGCGCAGGTTCTCGCGCGCCGCGGCCAGCACCGTGAAGTCGACCGCGACCTCGGCCCCGGCCTCGAGCAGCGCGTCGGCGGTCGCCGCGATGGTGAGGCCGCCGACGTGCTCACCCGCGCGACCCGGGTCGACCGCGGCGACCAGCTCGAGCGCGGGATCGGACGTCACCGCGTCGCACACCGCCGTGCCCATCCGTCCACCGGCACCGAAGACCCCGACCTTGATCACGCCGTGACTCTACGCGGCCGGGCGCCGCCTGCCCGGCGACAGACGCGTCGGCCCCGCCGGGGGCCCGTGGCTCAGGTCGCGAACGCGCCGTCGTCGAACGGCCCGATCGCCGCGAGCACGGGCTCGGCGCCGACGAAGACCCGGTCGATCACGCGGGCGATGTCGTCGGGGCCCACGCCGTTGATCAAGGCGACGAGCTCGTCGAGCTCGGGCACCTCGTGGTGGAGCAGCTCGCTGCGGCCGATCCGGTGCATGCGGCTGGTGCTGCTCTCCAGCGACAGCGCGAGCGAGCCGGTGAGGTAGCCCTTGGCCGCGACGAGCTCGGCGTCGGTGACGCTGCGGTCGCGGACCAAGCGGTCGATCTCGGCCCGGGCGATGGCGAGCGACTCGTCGACCCGCTCCGGCGCCGAGCCGACGTAGACGGCGAACGCACCGGTCTCCTCGAACGACGCCCGGTACGAGTAGACGCTGTAGGCGAGGCCGCGCTTCTCCCGGATCTCCTGGAACAGCCGGGACGACATCCCGCCGCCGAGCACCTGGTTGAGGACGCCGAAGGCCCAGCGGTCGGGATCGTTGCGGGCGATGCCCCGGAGACCGAGCGCGATGTGGGCCTGCTCGAGTGGGCGGTCGAGCACGACCTGGCCCTTCGCGTCGGAGAGCACGCCGAGGTCGCGGGCGGGTCGGTCGCCGGTGCGGCCGGCGAGGCCGCGCTCGACCAACGCGAGGACCTCGTCGTGGTCGACGTTGCCGGCCGCCGCGACGACGATGTTGCCGGGGTGGTAATGCTCGGCGTGGAACGCGGCGATGACCTCGGGCGTGGCCGTCTCCACCGTCTCGGGGAAGCCGATGACCTCGCGCCCGAGCGGGTGGTCGGGGAACACGATCCCGGCCAGGAGGTCGTGCACGAGGTCGTCCGGCGCGTCGTCGCGCATGCGGATCTCCTCGAGGATCACCTGGCGCTCCGAGTCGACCTCGTCGGGCCGGAAGGCCGGCGACCACACGATGTCGGAGAGGATCTCCACCGCCATCGCGAGCTGGGCGTCGGGCACGCGCACGTAGAAGGCCGTGTACTCGTGGGCCGTGAACGCGTTCATGTCGCCGCCGACCGACTCCACCGCGGTCGCGATCGCCTGCGCGTCACGGGTCGCGGTGCCCTTGAACAGCAGGTGCTCGAGGAAGTGGCTCGCGCCGGCGAGGCCCGGGGTCTCGTCCCGGGCGCCGGTGCCGACCCAGAACGCGACCGAGGCGCTCCGGAGGTGCGGCAACGACTCGGTGACGACCCGGAGGCCGGAATCGAGCTGGGTACGTCGGATCTGGTTGGTCACCGACACCTCTTCGTCACGCAAAGTGGTCGGGTTGACGACTCAATACCTCGCATAGTGACCAAGCCGCAGGAAGCGACGCAGCCGCGCCGGACCCGGGACGAACCGGGCCCGGCCCTGCGGACGCGTGGGCTCGGTCAGCGGCGGTCGCCGCCACCACCACGGCCACCCCGACGGCCGCGACGGGCGCCGCCGCCGCTGCGGTCGCCACCCTCGCGGGCACCACCGGTCTCGGCCGGGCCGAGGTCGCCGAACTCGCTCTTGGCCTCGCCCTCCCAGAACGCCTCGAAGGACGCGACCTCGCGGTCGCCGCCGCCCTCGCCACCGGCGGCCGGAACGGCGTCGCCACGGGGCGAGTCGGGCCGGTCGGGACGGGGACCACGCTCGCGCGGGGGACGGGAGCTGCGCTCGCCGCCACCGTTGCTCGAGCCCGCGCCCTCGCCACCGCCGTCGGCGTCACCACCGACGAGGGAGAGCGAGAGCTTGCCGCCCTGGTCGATGTCGTCGACCAGCACGGTGACCTCGTCACCGAGGTTGAGGACGTCTTCCACCCGGTCGATTCGCTTGCCGCGACCGAGCTTGGAGATGTGGAGCAGGCCGTCACGGCCCGGGAGGATGTTGACGAACGCACCGAACTTGGTGACGTTGACAACGCGCCCGGTGTACTCGACGCCGATCTCGGCCGTGGGCGGGTCGAGGATGAGCTCGATCCGGCGCGTGGCCTCCTCGACGCGGAAGCCGTCCTTCGAGCCGATCGACACCGTGCCGACCACGCCGTTGTCGGAGACCGCGATGTCGGCGCCGGTCTCCTGCTGGATCGTGTTGATGACCTTGCCCTTCGGGCCGATCACCTCGCCGATCTTGTCCATCGGGATCTCGAAGCTGATGATCTTCGGCGCGGAGTCGCGGACCTCGGCGCGGGGCGCCGCGATCGTGGCCTCGATGACGTCGAGGATCTTGAGCCGGGCTTCCTTGGCCTGGGCGAGCGCCTGGGCGAGCACGTCGGCCGGGAGCCCGTCGATCTTCGTGTCGAGCTGGAGCGCGGTGACGTACTCACGCGTGCCGGCGACCTTGAAGTCCATGTCGCCGAACGCGTCCTCCTGCCCGAGGATGTCGGTGAGGGTCGTGTACTTGCCCTCGGCGAACACCAGGCCCATCGCGATGCCGGCGACCGGCGCCTTGATCGGCACCCCCGCGTCCATGAGCGAGAGCGTGCTGCCGCACACCGACGCCATCGACGTGCTGCCGTTGGACGCGAGCACGTCGGAGACGATGCGCAGCGCGTACGGCCATTCCTCGACGCTCGGGATCACCGGCACGAGCGCCCGCTCCGCGAGCGCACCGTGGCCGATCTCGCGGCGCTTCGGCGAGCCGACCCGGCCCGTCTCACCGGTGGAGAACGGCGGGAAGTTGTAGTGGTGCATGTAGCGCTTGCGGTCGTCGATGCCGATCGAGTCGACCATCTGCTCCATGCGCTGCATCCCGAGGGTGAGGACGCTGAGGACCTGCGTCTCGCCCCGCTGGAAGAGGCCCGAGCCGTGCGCGGTCTCGAGGACGCCGACCTCGGCCGAGAGCGGACGGATGTCGCCGGTCTTGCGACCGTCGATGCGCTCGCCGGTGGTGACGATGCGGTGGCGCACGATCTGCTTCTGCAGCGACGAGAACGCCTTCTTGACCTCACCCGAACGCCCGGCGAACTGGCCGGGGTTCTCGGCGCCGCCCACGAGCTCGGCCAGGACGACGTCCTTGAGCTCGTCGAGGCGGACCTGGCGGTCGTGCTTGTCGGCGATCTGCATCGCCTCGCCGACGCCGTCGCGCACGAGGGCGGCGACCGCGTCGAAGACGTCGGGCTGGTAATCGAAGTGCTCGTCGAACGCGATCAGCTCGATCGGGCCGTTGGCCTCCTGGACCTTGGCGACCAGCTCGAGCTGCAGCGCGACCGAGGCCTTGATCCACTTCTTGGCCTCTTCGAGGCCCTCGACGATGACCTCTTCGGTCACCTTCGGCGCGCCCCCCTCGTAGAGGCGATCGGAGGCCTCGGTGCCGCCGGCCTCGACCATCATGATCGCGACGTCGCCGTCGTGGAGCTGGCGGCCGGCGACCACGAGCTCGAAGGTCGACTCGTCACCCTGCTGGTACGTGGGGTGGGCGACCCACTGGCCGTCGACGTGCGCGAGGCGCACCGCGCCGATCGGGCCGTTGAACGGGATGCCCGACACCATCAGCGCGGCCGACGCGCCGTTGATCGAGGCGATGTCGTGGGGGTTCTCGAGGTCGGCGCCGAGGATCGTGGCGATGACCTGGACCTCGTTGCGGAACCCGGCCGGGAACGACGGGCGCAGCGGGCGGTCGGTGAGGCGGCAGGTGAGGATCGCGGCCTCGCCAGGCCGGCCCTCACGCCGGAAGAACGAGCCCGGGATCTTGCCCGCGGCGTACATCCGCTCCTCGACGTCGACCGTGAGGGGGAAGAAGTCGATGCCCTCACGGGGCTTGCTGGTACAGACGGTCGAGAGCAGGGTCGTACGACCGACCTGCACCATGACCGCCCCGTCGGCGAGAGTGGCGAGCTTGCCCGTCTCGAACGACATCTCGAGGCCCGCGGCATTGACGGGGCCGGATACACGAATGGTGTCGCTCACTGGAGCGGCTCCTCTGTTGTCGTGCAGCGAGGACCCGGTTCCCAGTTGTCAACGTCCGAGCGTCGAGCTCGGGCGGTGGCGACTGACAACCGACACCTTCTCTGCGGTTTCGGGGTGACGCGAAACGAGGAGCGGACGATCCGCTCCCCGCGTGACTAGCGACGCAGCCCGAGCTTGGCGATCAGGGCGCGGTATCGCTCGACGTCATTGCTTCGCAGGTAGTCGAGCAGCCGACGTCGGCGACCGACGAGCATGAGCAGGCCCCGGCGCGAATGGTGGTCCTTCTTGTGGACCTTCAAGTGCTCCGTGAGCTGGCTGACCCGGTCGGTGAGGAGGGCAATTTGCACCTCCGGCGAACCGGTGTCGGTCTCGTGGACCCGGTGCTCGGTGATCGTGGCGGCCTTCGGCATATGCGCGCGCTCTGATTTCCTTCGCTGGAAGAAGCGTCGTGCCCGACCGGTCGGCCGGCGCACGGAGC
>JADGOM010000257.1 GCA_017882925.1 Acidimicrobiia bacterium
GCGGACCCAACGGTCGAGGGCTTTGAGGCGCTGACCGCGGTCGGCCAGCGTGGCGGTCTCGACCGCTCGGGCATAGCGCCGGGTGTCGATGCGCATCTTGCGGTGGATGGCGAAGAAGTGGGTGAGGTCTGGTGTCTGTTCCATGCGGACACCATCCCGGAGACCGGTTGCGGCTCGATTGGAACCCGATTGCTGCGAGACTGGCGCGGTGGCGAACGCTCCGTCCGGCGAAGGTTCCGCCCACAACGGCCCGGCAACCCGGTTGCGGCTATTCGGGGGCGTGACCGTCCGGGACGAGCACGGTGAGGTCGACCTCGGCGGTCCCAAGCAGCGGACCGTGCTGGGCCTGCTGGCGCTCGACGCGGGGCGGCCGGTGCCCGATGGCCATCTCATCGAGCTGGTGTGGGGTGGGGAGCCTCCGGCACAGGCGGCCTCCTCGTTGCGGGCCTACGTCTCGAAGCTGCGCAAGGCCCTCGATGACGCCGACCTGATCGTCTGGCGCGACGGTGCGTACGTGTTGCAGGTGCCCGTCGACCAGATCGACGTGCATGTCTTCGACCAGCTCGTGTCGGCGGGGCTCGACGCGTGGCGTGCGCGTGACGTCGTCGCATCGCGCACCCATCTCGACGGCGCGCTCGCGTTGTGGACCGGTCCGCCGCTGGGCTCGGCGGCGGACGGCCCCGAGATCGCGGATGTCGTGGCGCGGCTCGAGCGTCGACGGCGCGACGCCGAGGAGGCGCTGATCGAGGTCCGGTTGGCCTCGGGCGAGCACGACAGCCTCGTGGGCGACCTGCGCGCCGCGGTGGCAGCCGAGCCGCTGAGCGAGCGTCGTCGCTCCCAACTCGCGCTCGCGCTCTATCGCAGTGGTCGTGCCGTCGAGGCGCTCCGATCGATCGACGAGGCGCGCCGCGTGCTCGCCGACGAGGTCGGCGTCGTCCCCGGACCCGAGCTGGTCGACCTCGAGCAGGCGATCCTGGCGCACGATCCAAAGCTGTCGTGGCAGCCTTCTGAGCCGACCGTCGAGCCGACCGTCGAGCCGACCGCCGGTGCTCCAAGGTCCATGCCCGACGATGGCGAGGGCGGGCCCTTCGTGGGACGGGCCCGCGAGCTCGCGCAGCTCACGGAGGCATTGGCCGGAACCGAGTCCGCGGTGGTCGTCGTGGGCGGCGAGGCGGGCATCGGCAAGTCGACGCTCCTGACCGTGCTGCTCGAGCGGGTCGCGCCCGGCCGCTTGATCGCGTGGGGTCGTTGCTCGGAGATGGCCACCTCGGCGCCGCTGCGACCGTGGGCCGGCATCGCCGCGACGCTCGACGCCGTCTCGATCGATGATTCGCATGTCGGCCCGTTCGCCGCTGCCCTCGGCCGCCATGATCCCGACGGCAGCCCGCTCTCGTCCCGACTCCTCGTGCACGAAGGCATCGCCGCCGCACTGCGCGGGCTAGGCCGACCCATCGTCGTCATCGACGATCTGCAATGGGCCGACGAGGCCTCACTCGCCCTCCTCGAGCTCCTCGCCGACGACCTCGCCAACCTCGACGTCGTCGTCCTCGTGACTCTGCGCACCCCGCTCGTTGATCCTGCGCCGGGGCTCGTCGACTGCCTCGGCGCGTTGGCCCGCGCGCGCGGCTACCGCCGGATCGACCTCGAGGGTCTCGATGCCGGTGAGCTTGTTGCGCTCGTCGAGCATTCGGGCCCCGCATCGAACAGCCAGCAGCTCGGGGCCTTCCTCCGCGAGCGCACCAACGGCAATCCGTTCTTCGCGCGCGAGCTGCTCGCGCTGCTGGTCGCCGAAGGACGCGCCACCGAAGCCGACGGGGCTGAGCTTGGTGCGGCGCCGCTCGTGCCGGCCGCGGTGCAGGACGTGATCCGCCGACGGGCCTCGCGCCTTCCTCCGGCCAGCCAGGTGGTGCTCAGTGCCGCCGCCGTGCTCGGTCGGGAGTTCGACGCCGACATCCTCGCCCGGGTCGCGGACGCCGACACTCGCGAGGTACTTGATGCGCTCGAGCCCGCGGTCATCACCGGCTTCGTCAGCGCGGCCGGCGAACGACCCGGTTGCTACCGGTTCAGCCACGCGCTCGTGGGCGAGACGTTCCTGGCCGAGCTGAACCCCGTGCGGCGAGCCCGGCTTCACGCCGCGGCGACCGACGCCTTCCTCGCGCTCCGACCGGATGACGAGCGCAGCCTCGACGCGCTCGCCCACCACGCGTACGCCGGTGCGAGCGCGGGGACGGCCGCCGTCGCCGTCGGGCTCACGGCTCGGGCCGGTGCCCGTCTCGCGGCGGCCCATGCGCCGCGGGAAGCGGCGGTGCAGTACCGGCGGGCCCTGCGCGCGCTCGACCTCGCGGCGCCGGGGGATCGGGCCCGCCGAGTCGAGCTGCTCACCGAGCTCGGTGTCGTCCTCGGCCAAGCCGGCGCGATGGCACCGGCGCGGACGGCGCTGACCGACGCGGCGGCGCTGGCCCTCGATCTCGGCGACGCCGAGGCGGCCGCATCGGCCCTGGCCCGGGTGAACGCCGACGACCTGTGGTCGAGCCTGGATTGGGCCCAGTACGACGCGCGAACAGTCGGACTCATCGACCGGGCGCTGCGCGGCTTGGGTGAGCACGATGGCGGCGCCCGGGCCGAGCTCCTCGCGGCGAAGGCCGCGCAGCTCTACTACGCCGAGGTGCCTGCAGAGGCCGATGCGCTCTCGACCGAGGCCGTGGCTGTGGCTGCTCGGGTGGGCGACCCCATGACGCAGGCCCGCGTCCTCATGCAACGGTTCTGGTCGACGTGGTACCCGAGTGGCAACGACGCCCGCACCGAGGCCGCCGACGCGTTGTTGGCGCTCGTCGAACGGGGTTCGCTTCCTCCGTCCTTCACGCCGCTCGCGCATCTGGCGCGCTTCACCAACGCCTACGAGCGGGCCGACGGCATCGGCGCGCGTGCGGCGGTGGCCGCGGCACGGCGGACCGCCGAACCGGTTCGCACACCGTCGGCCTGGAGCTACCTCCTCTATGCGGAGGTATCGGTCCAACTGGTCGAAGGCGAGTTCGACGACGTCGAAGCCACCGTGGTCGAGCTGGCCGACGCCCTCCAACGCACGCGCCCGTTCGTAGTCGAGACGACCGCCGCCGGCCTGCGCGCTCAGTTGGCGTGCGACACGGGGCGCACCGACGACGCGCTGGCGCAGCTCGACGTGCTGGCCCACTCGGTCTACGGATCGTCGATGCCCTGGTTCCGGGCCTGGGTCCTCGCCGAAGGCGGTCGAGTCGATGAGGCTCGCGACCAGCTCCGCGCGTTCACCGGCCGCCTGCCCGATGACTGGTTCCGCATCGTCATGCTCACCGCGGCCGTGCGGGCGGCGGCCAAGGCGGTCGATGTCGAC
>JADGOM010000052.1 GCA_017882925.1 Acidimicrobiia bacterium
AGAGCCGTTCGCCGGTGCGGAACTCGTCGGGCACCCAGCTCGGGGTGCGCTTCTCGAGGAACGCGGTGAAGCCCTCGCGCGTCTCCTCGTTCTGGATCGAGGCGTCGAACGTCATCTGGTCGACGGGGCGGTAGGCCTCGTTGATGATGCGCTTCACCTGGAAGCGGGCCTCGGGCGCGGCGAGGAGCAGCTCCCGCGCGGCGCGCGTCGCCTCGGCCTCGAGCTCGTCGTGGGGCGCGACGCGCGCGATCAGCCCCATCGTGCGGGCCTCCTCGGCGCCGACGCGGCGGCCCGTCATGAGCAGGTCGCGCGCGTGGGCGATGCCGACGTGCGCCGGGAGGATCGACGCGAGGTTGCCGTCGACGATGCCGCGCAGGGTCTCCGGGGCGCGGAAGGTCGCGCGGTCGCTCACGACCGCGACGTCGCACAGCATCGCGATGATGAACCCGCCGCCCTGGCACAACCCGTTGACCGCGGCGACCACCGGTACGCGGCTCTGGCGGATGGTGCGGAACGGGAGGATGTCGGAGCCCATGAGCCCGACGTCGAACGTGCCGTCGGTCTGCACCTCCGGGCCGCCCATGTCGCCGCCGGGGATGAACACGTCCCCGACGCCCGTGATGATCAGCGCGGCGAGGTCGGGATCCTGGTCGACGATGTCGACGGCATGGCGCACGCCGAAGTACATGGCCGAAGTGAGCGCGTTGCGCGCCTTCGGCCGGTCGACGATGCACCAGGCGATGCTGCCCCGGCGCTCGAAGCGGAGGTGCGGGGTACCGAGGTCGTCGTCGGGCATCAGGCGGAGGCTCCTGTGTCGTCGGTGCGGCGGATGGCGTGGACGTCGAACCAGATCGGCAGGAGGTAGCGCACGTAGAACGTGTGCTGGGTCACCGGGCCGACCACGAAGTCGTCGTACTCCTTGATCTGCAACCGCGGATCCTTCTCGCGGTAGCGGTGGCAGCGCTCGAGCAGCTCGTCCACGGACTCGAACGTGTCGACGAGGAGGCCGAGGTGGTCGTACCCCGGCGACACGATCGGCGTGTCGCTCTCGGCCATGAGGATGAACTGCGCGCCGGCCAGCAGGAGGTGGCAGCTCTGGCCGAGGACGGTGGTGTCCTTGCCGGTCCAGCCGAAGACGTCGCCGTAGAACGCGTCGATGTCGGCCCGGGCCGACCCGTCGAGCGCGCCCCGTGGGAACGTCAGCTCCATGTGGTTGAACTGCACCTCGACCATGTGTCTCCCCCCGGGCGTCGTCCCCGCGGCGGACGATAGCCGGGCGCCGGAGCGGCGATCCGGGCACGTCACGCTGCGATGAGGCACACTCTCGCCCGGGTCGGAACCCTGGGACAAGGAGATCGCAATGCTCGCCACGTACTTCGACGGTCCGTTCAAGTTCGTGCTCGTCCTCCACCTGCTCACCGCGATCGTGGGCTTCGGTGGGGTCATGCTCAACGCGCTGTACGTGCGCCAGGCCGCGCGGCGCCCCGGGGCCGACGGCCTCGCCGTCCTCGAGGCCAACTTCGCGGTCTCGTCGGTGGCGGAGAAGGTCATCTACGTGGTGCCGATCCTCGGCCTCGCCCTGGTCGGCATGAGCGACAAGCTCTACAAGTTCTCCCAGACCTGGGTGTGGCTCTCGCTGCTGCTGTTCATCGCCGGCATCGGCATCGTCCACGGCCTCGTGATCCCGGCGGAGAAGCGGACCATGGCGCTGCTCCGGCGCCAGGTCGACGGCGACTCCGACGCTTCGATCCCCACCGAGCTCGAGGCGTTGGCCAAGAAGCGCGACATCGGGGGCATGACGCTGTCGGTGCTCCTCGTGGTGATCGTGTTCCTGATGGTGTGGCGGCCGGGGGTCTGATCCCGGCACCGCCCCGGCCCCGGGTGGTCAGGCCTCGAGCTCGCTCCGGCCGTCGGTTCCCCACCAGCTCGCGGTCAACCGGAGCCCTGGCACCGACTTGCGCGGCTGCAGCTCCTCGAACGAGCGCTTGTAGGCCGTGCGTGCGATGAGCCACCGCCCGCCGTCGAGCACGTAGTCGTCCGCGTAGAACGCGGCGCCGCGGATCGTGATGTCCCAGTCGAGGTCGATCACCACGTCGTCGAGGGCCCACACCGCCGACGCGGTGGTGGGGCCGGTGATCTCGATCTCGGGCTGGTGGCAGCGGTGGCTCGAGAGGAACGTCTCGCGGCCCATGGTGCGCTCCAGGAACGCGAGGATCGCGTCGCGCCCGACGTAGCTGTACTTGCCCCCGCTGTAGGCGGCGACGGCGTCGGGGGTGAGGATCTCGCCGAGCTCCTGCCACCGCTTCTGGTCGAGGCACCGGAGGTACTGGTACTTCACCCGCTTGATGAGCTCGAACGTGACGAGATCGGATACGTCCATCGTTCCCCCTGCCTGTCGATCCGCTGCCGGCCGTCGACCGCGCGCGAACCGTAGCTGCGGTGGTCGTGCGGTCAACCCGTGCCGAGCAGGACGATCGACACCACCGCGAGACCGAGGCCCACGGCCTGCACCCGGCCGAAGCGCTCGTGCAGCACGACGCGCGCCAGCGCGACGGTGACCGCGGGGTAGAGGGAGCTGAGCACCGCGACCACGCTCAGCAGGCCCGAGCGGGTGGCCACGACGTAGAGCACGCCACCGGTGGCGCTCAGGAAGCCGGCGGTGAGCATCATCGGGGCGACCACGCGGGGAGTGATGAGTGGCGAGGAGACCGCGCGGCTCAGGACGGCCACGGCCACGACCCCGCCGACGAACGATGCGCCGAGGGGCCAGAGCCCGGAGCCGTCGCCGGTCTGGTGGAGGAGCACGAGGAACGAGCCGAAGAGCGTGCCGCACATGATCGAGAGCGGCACCTCGCCGAGGCGCATCGGCCGGAGGTGGGAGCCGACGGGGTGCCGCGTCGCGGCGGCCGGGTCGGCGAGCTCGTGCTCGCTTCCCGCGGAGACGAACGCGATGGCCACGAGCGCGCCCACGATCCCGACGACCGCGAGCGGGCCCGGGCGCTCGCCGAGGATCAGCCCCGCGACCACCGGCACGGTCGCGGTGGTCGCCCCGGTGATGGGCGCGACCACGCTCATCCGCCCGATCGCGAGCGCCCGGTAGA
The DNA here is from genome assembly GCA_017882925.1 of Acidimicrobiia bacterium. GTDB lineage: Bacteria > Actinomycetota > Acidimicrobiia > IMCC26256 > Chersky-534 > Chersky-534. Next base: position 3,102 of record JADGOM010000052.1, read on the forward strand.
ACAGCGTGAGGGCGAGCGCTCCGCCGACCCCCGCGATCAGCCCCAGCCCGAGATCCGTGGCCGAGGGATGGCCGCCCACGATCAGCGTGGCGGGCACGAGCAGCACGAGCGCGATCAGCTCGGAGGTGAAGGTCACCGCAACCGGGTTCGCCCGCCGCGACGCGAGGCCCCCGAGGAAGTCGACGGTGCCCCAGGCCGTCGACGCGAGCAGGGCCAGCAGGATCGCCATCAGGCCGGGAGTCTCCCCGACAACGATCGGGCGGTGCTCCGGTTTGCGCAGGAAGCCCGGGGGTGCGCCTCCGGTCGCCCGGGTCGCGTGCGAAATCCGACAAACGCACCGGAACCGGCACAGGAACGCGCTTCACTCCGTGGCGCCTCCTGACGATGAGCCTCCATCGCCCAATACCTGGAGGATCCGGTGACCCTTCCCGCCCGCGCGAACCCGCGGACCCGAAGCCCGAAGCGCGCGCTCCTGCTCGCCGCCCTGCCGCTCGTGCTGCTCGCCGCGTTCGCCGTGCCGGCGGGCGCGTCGATCAACACCAACACCACCGCCCAGCAGATACAGAACCCCGGCGACGGCTGCAACGGCACGACGACCCTGGCCCAGGCCAACCAGCAGCCGCAGCAGATCCTGAAGCTCCTCGGTGGGGCCGACGCCCCGGCCACCACCGCCGAGCAGCAGCAGCTGCAACAGACCCAGTCGCTCTCGCAGGCGAACGGCGACCCGAGCGCGACCACCGCGCCCTGCTCGACGGACGCCGCCGCCGCGCAGGCGCAGCAGCAGCAACGCCTGTCGACCGGGCGGAAGATCAACAACGCCCAGGACGACCCCGCGGGCTACTTCCTCAAGCCGCTCGCGCAGTGCAGCTACAAGGACGACGGCGGTGTGTTCCGCACCGTGTTCGGCTACAGCGCCAAGCTGCCCCGCGACGTCCACATCAAGGTCGGGCCCAAGAACCTGCTCGTGCCGAAGGGCATCGACCAGAACCAGGTGACCGACTTCTCCAGCGGCGACCACGACAACGCGTTCGTCGTGTCGTCCCAGGAGAAGGTGAGCTGGCTGCTCGCGGGCCAGACCGTCACCGGCCCCGTCGACACGGAGTGCAAGGACCACCCCGTGCCCGTGAGCGGCGCGGTCGTGCCGGCCGTGGTGCTCACGCTGGTGGCGATTCCTCTGGCCGGATGGTTCTTCATGTCCCGCCGCGGCAAGAAGCAGGTGAGCGCGTGAACGTCCTCGCGATCGGATGCCATCCCGACGACATCGAGCTCGGCTGTGGGGCGACGCTGATCCGCCACGTCGAGCGCGGTGACCACGTCACGATGCTCGTGCTGACTCTCGGCCAGGCCACCCACCAGGGGATCGGGCTGCGCCGCGCGGAGCAGGAGAACGCCGCCCGGATGATCGGGGCCGACCTCCGTTGGGGCGGCTTCGAGGACGGCTCGATCCCGGAGGGGCGCGAGACGATCGACGCCATGGACCGCGTCATCGCCGACGTGCGGCCCGACATCCTCTACGTCCACGCGCCCGACGACTCGCACCAGGACCACCGGACCGCTTCGCTCGCGGGCGTCGCCGCCGCCCGCCGCATCGGGACGGTGATGTTCTACGAGACGCCGTCGACCCAGCACTTCCAGCCGACGATGTTCGTGGACATCGACGACATCGTCGAGCGCAAGCTCGCGGTGCTGCAGTGCCATCTCAGCCAGGTCGTGCGCCAGGACGGCCCGTTCGACCTCGAGGCGATCGCCGCCCAGGCCCGGTTCCGCGGGTTCCAGGCCCACGTGCGCACCGCGGAGGGATTCGAGTCCACCCGCTTCACCTGGGACCTCGGCGCGGGCGACCGGCAGAAGGGTATGAGCGAGTGGGAACGCCTCGCCACGATGTGACCGGTACGGACATCGACGGCGACCTCGAGGTGGACGCCGGCGCCGGCCGCGCCGGCCCGCGCTCGCGTTCGGGATGGACCGCGTGCTTCTGGGGCGGGGTGATCCTGCTGTCGGTCGGGTTGCTCGGGGCGTCCGATGCCGCCGGCTGGGCCGCGGCGGTCATGAGCGTCGTCTTCTTCGTGTTCCTGGTGCGCCACCTCGCGTTCACGACGATCGCGTTGCAGTACGCGCCGGCCGACATCCACGCGACGACGGGCTTCGACTTCGACTTCCGCCCGTCCGTCACCGTGATCTCGCCGGCGAAGAACGAGGAGCTGGTGATCGAGGGCCTCGTGCGCAGCCTGCTCGTGCTCGACTACCCGGCCGACCTCCTCCAGATCGTGATCGTCGACGACGGCTCGAGCGACCGCACCCCCGGCATCCTCGACCGGCTCGCGTCGGTGCACCCGCGGCTCCGCGTGGTGCACCGCCCCGACGGCATGGGCGGGGGCAAGTCGGGCGCGCTCAACGCGGCGTTGCAGGTGGCCACGGGTGAGGTGATCGTCGTGTTCGACGCCGACCACAAGCCGCGGCTCGACGTGCTGCGCCGGTTCGTCCGCCACTTCGCCGACCCGGAGGTCGGCGCGGTGCAGGGCCGTTGCATCGTCCGGAACTACGAGGAATCGCCGCTCTCGCGCACGGTGGCGGTCGACTACTACTGCGGCTACGTCGTCAACGAGTACGGGCGGCAGGCGCTCTTCGGGATGCCGGCGTACGGCGGCTCCAACTGCGCGGTCCGCGCGAGCGCGTTGCGCGCGCTCGGCGGGTGGAACGAGGAGACCGTCACCGAGGACACCGACGTGACGCTCCGCCTCGTCCTCGACGGCTACAAGGTGCGCTTCGACGTCACCGCGATCGACACCGAAGAGAGCGTGCCGAGCATGCAGCGGTTCTGGCGGCAGCGCTACCGCTGGGCGCGCGGGCACCAACAGGCCTTCCGCGACTACTGGCGGCCGGTGTGGCGCTCCCGCAACCTCACGGTCACGCAGAAGATCGAGACGACGATGTTCCTGCTCGTCTTCCACATCCCCGTGCTGTGCGCGGCCGGGTTCGTCCTGGTGCTGCTGCGCGCGTTCGGCGTGTTCCCGTGGGCGGGGCACATCGACCTCCTGCCCCTCACGACGCTCTTGTTCCTCGGCCCGCTCGTGGAGCTCGGCGCCGGGCTCGTGGTGACGCGCGCGCCGCGGCGCGCGGCCCTCGGCATCCTGCTGTTCCTCCCCGGCTTCATCATCTTCAGCGTCGTGTGCGCGAAGAGCTGGATCGACGGCCTGCGCGAGGCGCCGTACTCGTGGCAGAAGACGGAGCGCACCGGCCACGGGCAGACCGCGCCGGTCGTACGGGTCGGAGGGGTGCCGGCATGACGCCCCGGCTCATCCGCGTGCTGCTGCGGATCCTCACCGCGATGGTGCTCGTCGTGGTCCTGTTCAGCCTCTGGGTCGACCACGCCCGGAGCATCGAGGCCCACACCACGGGCGGGTTGCTCACCGCGCTCGGCGTGGGCGGGGTCGGGGCGGCCTACGGCCCGGAGCTGCTGATCCTCCCGGCGCACGGGCTGCCGTTCCGGGTCGACGTCTCGCCGTCGTGCTCGTCGATCGGGGCGGTGCTCGGGCTCGCGGCGATCGCGCTCTTCCTGATGCACGGGCCGATCGTGCGCCGGATCCTGGCGTTCGCGGTCGCGGCCGCGATCGTGATCGCCGGCAACCTGTTCCGCATCGCGACCTCGGTCTGGATCGGCCTCGAATGGGGCAGCACGTACATGACCGTGTACCACGACTGGGTCGGCACGGTCATCGGGCTCATCGTCCTGCTGACGGCGTTCATGGTGATGCTCTTCCTCATGCTGCCGAGCAACCGACGCATCCTCGAGGAGGCGACCCGTGACCGTTGATTGGAGCCGCTCGCAGTGGTTGGTGGCCGGGGGCGTCGCGCTCATCGTCGTCGGCCTGGCGTGGCGGACGCTGACCGACCGCTGGGCCCGCAAGCAGATCGCCCGCCAGCTCGCGTCCCCCGATGCCGACTCGCGCACCGCGGCCGCGGTCGCGCTGGTGCGGCGCGGCCTCGACCAGAGCGCGCCGCAGCTGATCCAGCTCCTCAAGCACGAGACCGATCCGGTGGTGAAGCGCGCGATCGCGGAGGCCGTGGCGGAGCGCCAGTGGGAGCCCGGCGGCCGCGCGCCGATCAACGAGCTGCGCAGCTGGGCGCACAACGAGCTCAGTGAGGAGGGACGCGGTGTCGGGCTCTTCCCGCCCGCCGTCACCCGCATCTCGGACATGGGTGGCCCGCGCCTGCCCGCGAGCAGCTCACGGCCCCCGATCGAGACCAACGACCAGTGGGTGCTCGGGCACGAGCAGCAGGTGCTGGAGGCGTTCGCCGCGGAGGTGCTCTGGTCGGTGCGCGGCGCCGGCCCGGCGCGCGCGGTCGCCGTCGAGCTCCCGGAGCTGCTCGTCCTGATCAGCGGACCGATCCCGAGCGGCCCGCCCGAGCGCGTGGTCGAGCGGACCGGCCAGCTCTTCGCCCTGCTCGCGTCCCACCTCGGCACCCCGTTCGACGCGGGCCCGTACCGGTTGAGCGTGGAGCCGATCCCGGTCGCGGTCCCCGCTCCCGCTGTTCCCGCGCCGGCCGCCGCACCGCCCGCGCCGGCTCCGGTCGCCGCGCCCGCCGCCCGCCCGATGCCGCCGGTTCCGAGTGAACGATCATGAGCGTCCCGCGGCTCGACGTGTTGGTGACGGGGGCGGGTGGCGCCGCCGGCGTCGCCGTGATCCGGGCATTGCGTTCGGTCGGGCACCGCGTGATTGCGGTCGATCCCGACGAACGCGCGTTCGGGCTCGCGATCGCGGACGACGCGGCCGTCGTGCCGTTCGCCGACGACGCCGACTTCGCCGCCGCGCTCGCCGGAGTGGCGAAGCGCACCGAGAGCGCGGTCGTGGTCTGCACCGTCGCCGAGGAGATGCTGCCGCTGGGCTCGCCGTCGGGCGCGGCGCTGGTCCGCGAGAGTGGCGCGGCGTTGTGGATCCCGGACCCGGCGTCGGTGCGCACGTGCATCGACAAGCTGCAGTTCGCCGCGGCGCTGGTCGCCAATCGCGTCGACGGGCCGGTCACCACCGTGGCCGATGACGCGCTCCCGCCCGGCCCCTGGATCGTGAAGCCCCGCTTCGGCCGCGGCTCGCGTGACGTCTACGCCGTGGATTCGGAGTCGGAGCTCATGTGGGCCGTGCGCCGGGTGGAGCAGCCGATCGTGCAGCAACGCATCGACGGGCGCGAGTTCACCGTCGACGCGCTGGTCGACCGCGAGGGGGGTCTCTGCGCCGCGGTCCCACGCTGGCGACTCCAGACCAAGGCCGGCATCAGCACCCAGGGCCGCACGTTCCGGGACCCCGCGGTGGTGGAGGCGACCCGCGCCGCGCTCGCCGCGGTGCGGTTGCAGGGCGTGGCCAACGTGCAGGGGTTCGTGCGCGCCGACGGGTCGGTCGCCGTCGTGGAGGTGAACCCCCGCTTCTCGGGTGGTCTGCCGCTCGCGCTCGCCGCCGGCGCGGACCTCGTGGGCGAGTACGTCCGCGGTGCGCTCGGCTTTGCCATCCGGCCCGAGAAGCTGCGCTTCCGACCCGGCGTGTCGATGCGGCGGGCCTGGATCGAGGAGTTCGAGGGATGAGGATCCTGGTGCCGTTCGGCACGCGCCCCGAGATCGTGAAGTTGGCGCCGGTCGTCGGCGCGCTGCGCGCCGCGGGCTACGAGGTGCGCACGGTCGCCACCGGCCAGCACTCGGACCCGCGCCTCGCCGACCGGTTCTTCGCCGATCTCGGGCTGGAGCCCGACACTCGATGGGATCTCCCGGAGGGTGAGGCGGCCCGCGTCGGCGCGGTGCTCGAGCGGGCGTTCCTCGAGCTCGACCCGCGCGCGCCCGGCGCCCGACCGTTCGACGCGGTGCTCGTGCTCGGCGACACGTACACCGTGCCGTTGTTCGCGCTCGCGGCGCGTCGGTTCGCGGTCCCAGTGGTCCACGTGGAGGCCGGGCTCCGCTCGCACAACGCCCGGTCGATGGAAGAGGTCGACCGCAAGGTCGCGGCGGCGGTGGCGTCCTTGCACTTCGCGCCGACCGATCTCGCGGCCGGCTTCCTCGCGGCCGAGGGCGTCGACCGCACCACTGTGCACGTCGTGGGCAACCCGGTCACCGACACGCTCCGCCTCCACGGTCCCGCGCGGGTGCCGGTGGTGGAGCGCGTGGGTGCGGTCGTGACCGCACACCGCGCCACCAACGTCGACGACCCCGACCGGCTGGCCCGGCTGGTCGACCTCGTGCTCGGGCTCGGCGCCGAGCTGGGGCCGGTGCGCTTCCCGGTCCACCCCCGCACGCGCGACCGGCTCGAGGCCGTGGGTCTGTGGACCGCGCTCAAGCGGGCTCCGGAGCTGGAGCTCATGGAGCCGCTGCCTTACCCGGCCATGCTGGCGGCGATCGCCGGGTCGCGCGTCGTGGTGACCGATTCCGGCGGCCTCCAGGAGGAGGCCGCCTGGTACGGCGTCCCGGTGGTGGTCCTGCGCGACAGCACCCCGCGTTGGGAGGGGGTGCAGGCCGGGAGCTCGGCGCTCGTGGGCCTCGACGTGGCCCGGGCCCTCGCCGCGGCGGTCCGGTTCGGCGAGCCGGCCGAGCAGCTCCGGATCGCCGCGCTGCCCTGCCCCTACGGCGACGGCCACGCCGCCGATCGGATCGTGGCCGTGCTCGACGCCCCCGACGTGCGCGAACGCCTCATTCTGCGTGAACCACCCCCATTCGCGGGGAAGGACGGACGGGTCGGCCCGAGGTCGGTGGTCGCGTGATCCGGGCGATCCTGTTCGATCTCGACGACACGCTCTACGCCCAGGCCGACTGGCTCGCCGGGGCCTGGGCCGAGGTCGCCGACGTCGCGGCCGCCCAGGCCCCCGGGCTCGACCGGGCGGCGTTCCTCGACGCGCTGCTCGACGCGGCGGCGGCCGGGAGCGACCGCGGGTCGATCATCGACCGGACCCTCGCCGCCACCGGCGCGGACGCCGATCTGGCCCCGATCCTGGTGGACGCGTTCCGGGCCCACCGCTCGGGCGCGCTCGAGCCCTACGACGGCGCGCGAGAGGCGATCGCGCTGGCGGCCCGCCACGGCCTCGTCGGCCTGGTGACCGACGGCTGGCCCGCGGTGCAGCGGGACAAGATCCGCGCCCTCGGCCTCGGCGACGCGTTCGACGTGATCGTCGCGAGCGACGAGCTCGGCCGCGAACACCGGAAGCCCGACCCGCTCCCGTTCCGCGTCGCGCTCGAGGCCCTCGGGGTCCCCGCGTATGACGCGGTGTTCGTCGGCGACCGGCCGGCGAAGGACGTGGCCGGCGCCCACGCCGCCGGCCTGCGTGCCGCGCGCGTGCGCACCGGCGAGTACCGCGCCGTCGCCGACGAGCCGACGCCGTGGTTGAGCGCGTCCGACGTGCTCAGCGCGGTTCGTGCCATCGTGGGGGACCGCGCGTCGCGCTGACGCATCGGATCCGCGCGGCGGTGCCGCGACGACACACCGGAGCCTGCCCATGGATGCGTCCGACGAGCTCGCGATCCGTTCACTCCACGCGCGCTACGCGCAGGGCGTCGACCGCGGGCGCTTCGCGGAGACCGCCGCGCTCTTCGCTCCGGACGCGGTGCTCGAGGTGCAGGGAAGCGCGCGGGTCGTCGGACGCGACGAGATCCGGCAGTACTTCGAAGGCGTGGGCCACACGCTCGAGGCGACGTCCGTGACGCGGCTGATCCGGCACCACGTCACCACCGCGGTCGTCGACCCGATCGACGACGACCACGCACGTGGCGCGGTCTACTTCCTCGCGATCACCGAACGGGGAGTCGACCATTGGGGCCGCTACCGGGACGAGTACGTGCGGCTCACGGAGCGTGCCGGCGATCCGGGTGAACCCGCAGGTGGATGGCGGTTCTCGCAGCGGATCTGCGTCACCGAGGGCCGGGCCGACGGATCGTGGGCGGCCGAAGCCCCGCACTGAGCGATCCGGCAGATTCTGTCAGACGATGTGGAGATCGCGAGCCGGTTCCTGCAGTTGCGGACCGGAGATCGTTCCGTAGGCGGCGGTTGATGTACTCCACTCCCCGTATCCCATGCGCTGACGCGCGCGTCGTCGCACGAAACAGAGGAGCACGCAGGCACGCGCGACCCCGGGCGCTGCGCCGGACTCGCGTCCCGGGCCCGGACCCGGCTCGCGCCCGGTGGCGTCACCGCCGGTCGCTGCGTGCCCGGCCGGGCGCCCGGGCCGTCTACCGTCGCGACCATCGACGCCGAGCCGGAATCCCCGCCGCCCTCCACCGACCTCGAGGTCGGTGCCTTCAGCGATCACGGCCCCTGGGTCGTGGTCCCCGACGACCTGATCTGGCGCGTCGGGGCGGCCGAGCTCCGCCACGAGGTGCGGGCCGAGGTTCCGGTGCTGCTGGCGCCGAGTCGCTTCCCGCCGCTCGGGCGGCTGGTGCGGGTCCTCGCCTCGGTCGGCTCCGCCCTCGGGGCCTGGTACGTCGTCGACCGCCGCCGCGGGCCCGTCGCGTCCCGCAACGGGCTCTCCCGGCGGCTCCGCAAGAGCTTCGAGCGGCTCGGCAGCACCTACGTGAA
>JADGOM010000053.1 GCA_017882925.1 Acidimicrobiia bacterium
CATCGCCTCGGCGTAGGCCTCGATGCGTTCGCTCATCCGCCTGTCGTCCCCACGCTGTTGATGTAGTTCTCGATCAGCGCCACCTGGGTGTCGTGGTCGAGGTTGCGCTCCACGACCTTCTCGGCCAGCTCGATCGAGAGGTCGGCGACCCGGCCCTGCAGGTCGGCGAGCGCCCGGGCGGTAAGCGCCTGCACGTCGTCGGATGCACGGGCCCGGATGGCCTGGGCGTCGGCTTCGGCGCGGGCGATGAGGTCGAGCCGGAGCGCCTCGGCGCCCTGGCGGGCCTCCTCGATGATCCGGCCGGCCTCGCCCCGGGCGTCGGACAGCTTCGCCTGGTAGTCGGCCGCCTCGGCCTCGGCTCCGGCCCGGGCGCTCTCCGCCGCGGCGATGTCGTCCGCGATCTTCTTCGACCGGTCGGACATGCCCTTCTTCAGCGCCGGGAACGCGAACTTCATCAGCAGGAACGCAACGATGAGGAACGCGATGCCGCCCCAGACCACCTCGTTGAGCGCAGGCAGCACGGGGCTGGTCGACTTGTGGCAGTTCTCCGCGGCCGAGTCCTGCTTGGCCGTGGTCTTCTGCTCACTCGCCTTGACCATGCAGTCGGTGAAGTCGCTCGGCTTGGTCGCCGCGGACGCGACGGACGGGACCGCGATCACCAGCGCCATGGCGACGCCAACGCTCGCCAACAGCTTTCGGATCTTCATGGTGAACGACTCCCTAGATGAAGATGACGACGAAACCGATGAGGGCCAGCGCCTCGGCGAACGCGATACCCAGGAACATCGTCGTGCGGACGGTGCCGGCCATCTCGGGCTGGCGCGCCATGGCCTGCACGGACTGACCCACGAGGTAGCCGATGCCGATGCCGGGGCCGATGGCCGCGAGGCCGTAACCGACGGCCGACAGGCCGGACTTGAGCTCGCCGGCGTCGGTTACGGCCAGGAAGAGGCTGTGCACGGGGTGGTTCTCCTTGTTCGAGGGATTCGCGGTGCGCGAACTCGCTTCGGTGTACTGAACGTGTGGATCGTTGCGAGGTGTGGATCAGTGAGCGGGGTGGAGCGCCTCACCGACGTAGACCGCGGTGAGGATGGTGAAGATGTATGCCTGCAGGACGGCCACGAGGATCTCGAAGCCCGTCATCGCGACGAGCATGAAGAACGGCAGCGGGATGATCGCGATCTGGTACGCACCGCTGTTGGCCTTCAGGAGCTCGATGCACATGAGGGTGAACACGGTGAGCAGCACGTGGCCGGCGACCATGTTGGCGAAGAGCCGGACCGCCAGCGAGAAGGGGCGGACGAGGAAGATCGACACCAGCTCGATCGGCGCCACCAGGATGTAGAGCGCCTTCGGCACCCCGGGCGGGAAGATCGCGTTGAAGATGTACTTCGGGCCCTGGGACTTGAACCCGACGACGATGAAGATGACCCAGGTCTGCAGGGCCAGGTACATCGGGATCGCGATGCGGGAGGTGGCCGGGAACTGGATGCCCGGGATGACCTCCCAGATGTTGATGAAGAAGATCCAGAAGAACAGCGTGGCGAGGAACGGCGCCCACGTCTTGCCGTCCTTCTCCCCCATGACCTCGGTGGCGATGCTGCTCTCGACGATCTCGTAGCCGGCTTCGGCGACGTTCTGGATCCCGCTCGGGACCAGGGCCCGCTTGCGGCTGCCGCCGATGAAGATCACGGAGCAGATGACCGTGGAGATCACGGCCATGAGCGCGACCTTGTTGAACGCGAACGGCGTGCCGTCGAACAGGAACGGCTTCCAGCCGAAGAGCTCGGAGATCCCGTGGGAGAAAAGGGCGGCGAGCAAGCCTGGCTACTCCTTCTTCTGCGCCGGCCGGAGGCCCGGTGACGCGAGGCTGAGACTGATCGAGCGCAGCTCCCAGAACAGGAGCCCGAGGTGCGCGCCGATGAGGGTGAAGCAGAACACGGGGAGATCCACCGCGGTGACCTGCTTCATGGCGACGCAGGCGGCGATGAAGATCACCAGGCTGAGGAGGTAGCCGCCCATCGCGGCGACCATGACGGTCTCCGGTGCGATGCGGGCCGCCCAACCGAGCAGCGCGGCCGCGCCCAGGAAGTTGAGGACGACGAGCGCGAGGGCGAGGGCCGAGCCGAGCGCGCCGCCCCAACCCCAGATCAGGCCGGTGACGAGGACGACGACCGGGGAGATCATCGCCGCGTGGCGGGCGATGTCGCGGGCGATCCGGGACTCGATGCCGTCGGGGTCGGGCGGCGTGACCTTGGGTGTGGGCGAGGTCATCGGGCGTCCGGGTCGTCGCCCGCGGCGCGCTGCGCCCGGCGGGTCCAGGGCTTGCCGGCGTCCTGCTTGGCCGAACGGGCCTGGAAGCGGACGTAGGCGGTGGCGACCGCAGCACCCCCTGCGAAGAGGACCAGGGAGATCGTCCAGAGCGGCCGGGTGCCCATCCTGGCGTCGAGCCAGACGCCGAGCAGCACGAAGAGGACGGGGGTGATCGTCAGCTCGATGGCCTGCTGCCAGCCGTCGTCAAAACCTCGGTAGATCGCGCGCTTGTCGCGTGCGGCCACTCGGTTACCCCTTACCCGGTCGCGTCGGCGCGAGGAACGGCCGACGAGCTTGTGAATGTTTTCGCAATGTATGGGACGAGTGCAGGAAACGTCAAGCCGACCGCGCCCGCCGGGCGAGGAAACTAGCAGCGATGCCGGCGCGGGCTGCGCTCCGGGCGGGCGCGCCCCTGCGGCCGCCGGGCCTACGCGCGGCGCCGGTCGGACCGGCGCCGCTCGGCCAGGTGGACGACCTCGGGGGCGGCCTCGGGGGGCGGCGGCGCCGATCCGGCGTCGGCGGCCTCCTCCTCGGCCGCGAGCGCGGCCTCCTCGCGGGCCCGCCGGAGCCCGGGGTGGAAGAACGCGTAGAGCAGCAGCGCCAGGCCGAGCACCCCGACCGGCACGAGCGCATTGCCCCGGTTGGTGTACGTGGGCGTCAGCACGAGGGCGCTCAGCAGCCCGGTCCAGAGCCAGAGGATGACGACGGATCGGCGGGGCCCGTGGCCCAGGCGCATCAGGCGGTGGTGGAGGTGGTCCTTATCGGCGACCGCGAACGACTTGCGCCGGTAGACGCGCCGGACGAAGGAGAAGGTGGTGTCGATCATCGGGACGCCGAGGATCACGACCGGGATGAAGAGCGGGGCGAAGAAGAAGTACGTCTGACCGCTGAACTGGTCCGCGGTGCGCCCCCCGACCGTGATGGTCGTCGCCGCCATCAGCAGCCCGAGGAACATCGCGCCCGCGTCGCCCATGAAGATGCGCGCGGGGTTGAAGTTGAACGGGAGGAACCCGACGCACACCCCGACCGCGAGGATCGCGACCAGCGGGCCGATGTTGGAGCCTTCGAGCAGGTGCGCCTTGAACAGGCGGTCGGAGTACAGGAACAACGCGGACCCGGCGATGATGACGATCCCGGCCGCCAGCCCGTCGAGCCCGTCGATGAGGTTGATCGCGTTGGCCATCAGCACGACCGTGAGCACCGTCACCAGGGGCGCGAGGTCGGGCGACAGGATGATGTAGTCCCAGCTCGCGAAGGGGACGCGGAAGTACAGCATCGTGACGCCGAGCACCGACAGCAGGCTGCCGCTCAGCACCTGGCCCGCGATCTTCGCGGGCGGTGACACCGGGCGCAGGTCGTCGACCGCGCCCACGAGGAACATCACGCCCGCGGCGAGCACGAGGCCCAACGGCTCGGTGCTGTTGTGGAAGATCTCGTGGAACTGCGGGATCTGCGACGCGGTGGCCATCGCGGCGAGGAACCCGACGAACATCGCGGCGCCACCGATGGTCGGCATCGGCTTGTCGTGCATCGAGCGGGCCGTGGGGTACTGCACCGCGCCGAACCGCAGCGCCATGATCCGGACCAGCGGGGTGGTGAGCGCGGTGACGATCGCCGCGACCGCGAGCACGACCGCGTAGCCACCCACGCGCTACCGCCGCCGCGCGGTGGTGGTCACGGTGCCGCCTCGGCCACGACGGCGCGCTCGAGCTCGGCGATCTGCTCGATGCGGCGGACGTGCCGGCCCTCGGCGAACGGTGTCGCGAGCCAGAGGCGCAGGATGTCGTCGGCGAGCCCGAAGGCGACGACGCGCGCGCCCATCGACAGCACGTTGGCGTCGTTGTGCTCGCGCGACAGCCGGGCCGTCCACAGCTCGTTGCAGAGCGCGGCCCGGATCCCGTGCACCTTGTTGGCGACGATCTGCTCGCCCTGACCGCTCCCACCGAGCACGATCCCCCGCTCGGCCTCGCCGCGGGCGACGACGCGGGCGACCGCGGCGCAGAACCGCGGGTAGTCGACCGGCTCCTCCGAATCGGTCCCGAGATCGATCACCTCGTGGCCCTCCACCTCGAGGAGCACCTTGAAGTGCTCCTTCAGGGGAAAGCCGGCGTGGTCCGAACCGATCGCAACGAGCATGCCCGGAGTCTAGGCAGCGGTTCTGCCCGTATCCGGCCTGCGCCGCCCGGCCCGGCAGCCGCGCGCACACCGTGGTCGGGGACGGGGCGGGGCGGTTCAGCGGCGTTCGTAGAGGAGCAGCCTCGTCGTGGGATCGAACCGGACGTCGCGGACGCGGCGGTAGCTCTTCCCGAGTGTGCGCAACGCGGCGCGCGTCCCGTCATCCTGCACGCCGACATCGACCACCCACACGCGGTCGTGACCGGCGACCGCCCGGGCCATCGCGGCCGGCGTGATCGTCGCGAAGCGGTAGTCGTCGCTCGTGAAGCCGGCCGTCCACGGCCGGCCCCCGGGCCAGACCGGATCGAGGTTCCGCTGCGTCGCCGGCTGATCGCGCAGTTGGTACGCGACCGGGAGCCGGCTGAGATCGGCCTCGAAGAGGATCGCGTCGCCTGGACGCGCGTCGCGTTCCAACACCCGGGTGACGCCCCGCCAGTCCTGGCGCGGCTCGCCGTCGTACCAGCTCCAGATGCCGCGCGCCGCGAGCGCGAGGAGCACGACGACCGCCACGGCCTGGAGCGTCCGGTTCGGGATCAACCCGATGCCGACCGCGACGAGGATCGCCAGCCCGGGGACGAACGCGAGCATGTAGCGCTCCTGGAACCCCGGCGCGACCTGGCTGTAGACGAAGAGTGCGGCGCTCGAGAACCCGAACCAGAGCGCCGGCAGCGCGAGACGCCACGCTTCGTCCGACGGCCCTCGGGTGCGCAATGCCCGGTACAGGAGGTAGAGACCCGCGCACGCGGCGAGCAGCTCCAGGGCGAGCAGCGGGGTCCCGCGTCCCACCAGGTCGCGGATCGTCGTGACGAAGAACTTCGGGCTCGGCGTCGACCCCGAGTCGTGCGCGTAGACGGGTTGGAGCGCGACCAGCAGGCCGTACGGGACCACGACCCACGCCATCATTCCGACCCCGCCGAGCACGTGCCGGGTGCGCACCCGGTCGCGTCGGGCCACCAGCAGCGACAGCAGCTGCGCGACGAGGACGAGCCCCGACATCACGTGGGCGAGGACCATGAGGACCGTCGTGACGACCCACCACCAACGTGTGCCGCGGGTCGGACCGTCCATCTCGCGGACGAACCAGTAGGTGGAGAGGCAAGCCAACAGGACGACGAGCGGATAGACCCGGTCTTCCTGGACGTGCTCGAGCCAGGTCACGTTGACCATGAACAAGAGGCCCGCGATCGTCGCGGTGCGCGGGTCGTAGAGCCGGCGGGTGAGAACCCAGAGCACCGGGATCACCGCGGTGGCGCAGAGCACCGAGGGCAGGCGGATCCACCAGGTGCCGGTGCCGAACCACATCCAGATCCGCTGCAGGGTGAGGAACAGCCCGAGCGACGCCTCGTGGTGCAGCAGGTTGGACGCGAACTTCGCGTTGCTCAGCGTCGCGCTCGACCAGGTGAAGGCCTCGTCCTGCCACGCGGTCTTCGACCCCAGCCGGAACAGGCCCATCGCCAGCATGACCGTGGCGAGCACGATCGGTGCGGCGTACTCGCGGAGCCAGGAACCCTCGGTCGGGGCGGTGCCGGACGAGAGGGACGGGGCGGAACCCGGGCCGGCGGCGGTTGCCTCGGCGTTGGTCACGTGGCCCCCCGGGCGATGATGGTCGGGCCGTCGGCGCCGAGACCGAGCGCCACGAGCATGAGCCGGGATTCTAGGCAGGTCGCCCCGAGCGCCCGGCGGCGGGCGATGCTGCCGTCGATCGGGCTCTCAGCTCAGTTGCGGACGTAGAGCCGCAGGCTCGGCGCCCCGGCGACCTCGACGTCGGCCACCCGGTGGTGCGTCCGCCGGAGCACCCGGAGGGCCCGGTTGGTCCGACGATCGAGGACCCCGACGTCGACCACCCAGATCCGGTCGTGGGTGGCGGCGACATCGGCCATGACCGAGGGGGGCACCGCGACGAAGTGGTAGTCGCCGGTGCGGAACCCCGACGTCCAGGCCGGCCGGCCGGGCCAGACCGGGGTGATGTCGCGTTCCGTCCGCGGCTGGTTCCGGAGGTAGTAGGCGACGGGGATGCGGCTGAGATCCACGTCGAAGACGACGACATCTCCTGGTCGCGCGTCCCGGTTCAGGACCGCCGCGACCTGGTCGAAGCCCTCGCGCGGCTCGCCGTCGTACCAGCGCCACACCGCGGGGACCGCGAGCGCGAGCACGACCACGACCGCCGCGAGTTGGAGCGCGCGCACGGGAATCGAGCGGATGCCGACCGCGACCAGGATGAACAGCCCGGGCACGAACGCGAGCAGGTACCGCTGCTGGAACCCGCTGGCCACCTGGCCGTAGAGGAAGAACAGAACGCTCGACAGCCCGAACCAGAAGGCCGGCAGCGTGAGCCTCCACACCGCGTCGCTCCGCCCGTGGGCGCGGACCGCGCGGTACACGAGCACGAACGCGCCGACCACCGCGATCGCCTCGACCGCGACGAGCGCGTTGCCACCGCCGGCGAGGACCCGCACCGTGTTGAAGAAGAAGCGCAACGAGGGCTTGTTGACCGGCCCTTCGAGCGGCTGGGAACTGGCCAGCAGCCCGAAGGGCACGACGACGACCGCGATCATCAGCGCCCCGACGCCCACGTGCCGGCGGCGGCCACGGTCGGGCCGGGCCACCAGCAGCGACACCACCTGGGCCACGATCACCAGCCCCGCCACCACGTGCGCGAGCACGAGCAGGATCGTGGTGATCACCCACCACACGCGCGTCCACCGGGTGGGCGTCTCCATCTCGCGGACGAAGCAGTACATCGAGGTGCACGCGAGCAGCACCACGAGCGGATAGGTCCGGGCCTCCTGCACGTGGTCGAGGAACGTGGCGTTGACCACCAGCAGCGCGGCGGCGATCGTCGCGGCCACCGAGTCGGCGGTGAGCCGGCGCGTGAGCACCCAGAGCACCGGGACCGCGGCCGCCGCGAACACCACCGATGGCAGCCGCATCCACCACACGCCGGTGCCGAGCTGGACCCAGAAGTGCTGCAGGACCAGGTAGACGCCGCCGGTGGCCTCGGTGTGGACCAGGTGGTGCAGGAGCGCGCCGTCGCTCATGGTGGCGCTGGACCAGGTGAAGCCCTCATCCTGCCAGAACGGCTTGGCGCCGAGGCGGAACAGCCCCATGCCCAGCATCACCAGCGCCAGCACGATCGGGGCTGCGTACTCCCGCAGTCGGCCGGCGGTGGTGGACGGGGGTTCCGGGGGTGTGAGACCTGTCGCGGGCGAAACTTCGCGCGCGCGCTCCACCACTCCCATCGGGTCTAGGTACCCGGATACGGCCGGCGGCAACCGTCGGTCACACGTCCTCCTCGATGTCGACCCGCTTGAGGATCGACGAACCGAGGTGGAACAGCTCTTCGAAGTAGCGCTTGGCCTGCAACGCCACGATCCCGAGCGACATCAGTTGCACCGCGACGACCAGGCTCAGCCCGCCGACGATGAACGTGTAGGGCGCGCGGGTGTACGCGACGGCGAACGCCCCCGAGATGCCGCTCTCCCCCGGGACCAGGTTGTAGTCCTGGACCATCCGGATGACGATCCACACGAGCATGTAGGCCGACATCGCCAGGAGCACGAGCCCGGGCACGATGAAGAACATGAACGGCCGGAAGATGAACGCGATGAAAACCGAGGAGAGCGTGCTGCGGCTCACCCGCAGCTTCGACGAGCGCTCGGTCTGCTCGGAGACCTGGGCGGTCCAGTCGAGGTGGGCCGGGATCTCGACGATGCGGCCGCGGAGGAGCTGCGCCTTGTAGATGATCTCGGTGTTGATCTCGTTGTCCATCGCCTTGAGGTTCAAGGTGCGGAGGAAGCGCCGGTCGTAGGCGCGCACCATGCCGGTGAGCGTGTGGAGGTCGCCCTTGGCGGCCAGACCGAGGATCCGGTTGGCCCAGCGGCTCATCGCCTTGCGGAACCGGGGTACCGCGGTGGTCTCGCCCCCCTTCATGTAGGGCGAGGCGACGACGACGCGCGCGTGCGTGTCTTCCATCGTGTGCAGCAGCCGGCCGATGTGGTCGGGCGAGTAGCTGAGGTCGGCGTCGACCACCACGAGGTAGTCGGTGTGGCAGCTCGCGAACGCGAACCGGAGCGCCTGGCCGAGCTGGAAGTTGGTGCGGTGGCGCAGGACGCGCACGCGCGGGTGCGACGCCGCGAACACCTCGGCCAGATCCCCGGTGCCGTCGTTGCTCCCGTCGTCGACGACCACGATCTCCCAATCGAAGTGGTCGAGCGTGAGCATGTAGTCGTAGAGCTCGCCCAGGTTCTTCGCCAGGATCGCCGACTCGTTGTACGCCGGGACGATCACCGACGCCGAGTGCCGCACGTGCACCGGCGCCGACGCGCCCGGCACCGTGACCTCGTCGATCTCGACGTCGTCCGGCTCGAGCTTCATCGGTCGAACCTCGGCTGCACGACCTTCAGGTCGGTCCGGGCGTTGAGCCGCGCGGCGTGCTGGCCGATCGTGCCCACGTCGAAGCGAGCGGTGAACGCGTCGAGGAAGTCACCCACGTGCGCCATCTTCACATCGGCCGAGAGCTCCATGCCCGGGAAGAAGGCCAGCTCCTCGAGGTCGTCGCCGCCCAGGAAGTCGAGCGGGTGCAGGAGGAGCGACGGCTCCGTGCCGGTGGCCTTGCAGGCCGCCAGCGCGGTGCGCCAGTAGGCGCGCGCCGCGGCCGGGGAGCGCCCGGCGAGGAACAGGAGGTAGCTGACGTGCGTGGGCACCTTGACGCCCGGGAAGGTCGTGACCGGCAGCTCCAGCAGCGTGGTGTCGTCGATCGCCCAGCGGTACGGCTTCACCGGTCGGCGGCCGTCGCGCCACGTGCCGAAGAGGGCCTCGCGCTCGGTGCGCTGCTCGTCGGTGAGATCGGCCTGGCGGAAGTAGAAGGCGCGGGCGAGCGGACCGATGTAGGTGGGCAGGGTCGACGCGTCGACCAGGTAGCCCCGCCGCGAGAGCACCCGCAGCGTCGACTCGCTCAGGCTGTATCCAGGCCCCCGGAACGCGGTGGGGCGGACGCCGGTGACGGTCTCGAGCGCGTCCTCGGTGTCGGCGAGCTCGTCGTCGAGCTCGGTCTCCGAGTAGC
This sequence comes from Acidimicrobiia bacterium, assembly GCA_017882925.1. Classification (GTDB taxonomy): domain Bacteria; phylum Actinomycetota; class Acidimicrobiia; order IMCC26256; family Chersky-534; genus Chersky-534. The sequence continues at coordinate 9,551 of JADGOM010000053.1, forward strand.
GGTGCAACCAGGGCTCGTGCCGGAAGGAGTGGTTGCCGACCTCGTGCCCCGCGGCCGTGATCAGCGCGAGCGCGTCCTTGTTCTTCGCGAGCGCGGCGTCCTGCCCCACGACGAAGAAGGTGATGGTCTGGTCGCGGTCACGGAAGAAGTCGAGGACGCGGGGAACGACGAGGTCGAGGTACGAGGGGTAGCTCTCCCAGCCGGGGTCGCCGTGCGTCTTCTGGTACGACCAGAGGTTGTCGAGGTCGAGGGACAGGCTCGCGACGGGCTTCGGCTTCGGGACTTCCGGCGCCCCCGACGGTGCGGCCACGGTCGCGGGAACGCTGCGCCGCACCGGCGGGGCCGGATCGGGTGCGGGGCCGCGCAGCGCCACCGCCGCTTGCTCGGCCAGCTGCACGGTGTCGTTCACGTTGAGCGTGCCGTTGACGATCTGCGCCGACGTCACGACGTGCACGCCGGGGATGCTCGTCCCGCGGGGCGGGACCGACCGCGAGAAGCCGATGGTCGGGAGCGCGAAGACCTGCCGCACCCGCGACACGCGGAACGCGAGCACGTCGTCGTCGGTGAGCTGCGGGTGGAGGCGCATGAGCGCGGGGAGGAACGAGGCCCGGATCTCCTCGTCGCTGGTGTCGAACAGCGCGTCGGTGGGCGCGACGTACTTCGGCAGGTACACGAGCGCGTGGCCACCGAGCTGGCTGCGGTCGACGAAGGCCGACATCTCGACCACCGCGGTGAACGGCGCGGGATCGAGGAGGTATGTGAGGTAGTACGGGCTCAGCGGGCGGCGCAGGACCACCGAGGCGCACACGATGCCCTGGTACCGCACCCCGCCGAGCCGCTCGTGCTCCGCGGCGGTGAGCTGCGGGACGAGCCGGCTGACGGTGGAGGTGGTGGTGGTGAGCACGACGTCGTCGAACTCCTCGGACCGCCCCGCGCCGTCGGTGACCGTGACCGTGTCGACGCCGGGGTCGCGGGTGACCGACGCGATCGATGTGGCGAGCCGCACGTCGACGCCGAGCTCCCCGAGCACCACGCCGAACCGCTCCAGGATGCGGGCGTAGCCGCCGGGGACGTAGCCGAAGAGCTCCTTCTTCATGCCCGACCGGCGCGCGGCGTAGAGGCGCTGGATCGTGGCCCAGATGAACGCCGCCGACGCGTCGCGGTAGCTCTCCCCCAGCTTCGCCCGGAGCAACGGCATCCAGAACCGCTCGTACGTCGCGCGACCCGACCACTGCGTGAGCCAGTCGGAGACCGGGATCTGCTCGAGCCGCTCCCAGTCGTGGATGCGCGAGCCGTGCAGGATCGTGGCCGCGAGGCGCGCCTTGGCGACGGGCCCGAGCGACGGCAGGCGGAGGTAGTCGATGGAGTCGGAGACCGAGGAGAGCCGGCCGTCGGCGGAGAAGCCGGTCTTGGTCTGCACCCAGCGCATGTCGCGCTCGAGACCGAGATCGGCCAGGACGCCGCGCACGGCGAGATCGGAGAGCAGCGTGACGTGGTAGTGGCGGTCCCAGGTGACGGCCTCGGGCGCGGCGCCGGCGGTGCCGCCGTCGAGCTCGATCGACCACGCGCTCGCCAACCCTCCGAGCACCTCGGCGCCCTCGAAGACCGTCACCGAGTCGCCCCGCCGCCCCAGTCGCAGGGCGAGCGTGAGCCCGAGCATGCCGCCGCCGACGATCGCGACCCGGCGCGGTTCAACGGTGTCGGTCACGACGCACCGCCTCCGGCTCCGGAGGCCGGCTCGACCTCGGGACCGCCGGCGTGCTCGGTGACGTGGCCGGTGGCGTCGACGTCGTAGACGCGGTCGCACGCCGGGCAGTGCGCGTCGCGGGCACGCGGGATCTCGCCCGGTGCGCAGCGGACGAACGGCTCGCCGCAGCGGCAGACGCAGCCGATCGTGCGGGCGGGACTGCCCACCACGAGGTGGAAGTCGGGAACGGTGCGGCTGACGACGGAGCCCATGCCGACCATCGCGAAACGGCCGAGCTCGATGCCGCAGCCGATGATCGAGCCCGCGCCGATGGACGCTCCCTCGCGGACGAGCGTGGGGAGGGTGTGCTCGTCGACCTCCGACGGCCGCAGCTCGGCGAGGTCGGGGGTGGTGGCCCGCGGGAACCGGTCGTTGGTGAAGATGGTGCCCGCCCCCGCCATCACGCCCCGCTCGATCGTGACCCCCGAGCAGACGTAGACGAACGCGTTGAGCTTCACCCGGTCGCCGATCTCGACCTCGCCCGCGATGTAGGTCTTGCCGCCGATGATGCACTCGGTGCCGATCCGCGCCGGGGCGCGGACGTGCACGTGGTCCCAGATCGCGGTCCGCGCACCGACCACGACCCCGGGCTCGACGTCGGCGGTGGGGTGCACGCGCGCGTCGCGAGCGACTGCGCCTGCGGGGTCGCGGGCGCCCCCACCGGCTGCGTCGCGAGCGACTCCGCCCGATGCGTCGCGCGCGACGGTCTCAGCCGACGAGCTCACCGGAGTCCTGAGGGAGCGCGGAACCGTCGCCGGTGACCGCCACCCAGTCGGTGCGGGCGAGCGAGCAGTAGGCCCGCTCGATGACGCTGACGGACGCGATGGCGTCCTCGCCCGAGATCAGCAGCTTCTCGTCGCCGCGGACCGCGGCGGTGAAGTTGGCGAGCTGGTCGCCCATCGCCTGGAGCTTGTCGTAGCCCGTGCCGAAGACCACCCAGTCGGGGCTCGACACCTGGCGGTACTTCGACTCCTTCCAGCCGACCCGGACGGTTCCCTGCGATCCGTAGATGCTGATGAAGCTGTCGACCTCCTTGTCGATGCTCCACGAGAGGTCGACGGTGGCCATGACGTCGTCGACGGTCCGGATGTACATCTGCGCGGTGTCCTCGACCGGCAGGCCCTGGACCCGCTTGCCCTCCACGGCCATCACGTCGGCGACCGGGCCGAGGAAGTAGCGGACGATGTCGACGGAGTGCGTGCCGTTGTCGATGATCACGCCCCCGCCGCTGATCGCGGGATCCGCGTTCCATCGCGTGCCCATCGAGACCCGGGACGCGAAGACGTTCTCGAACAGCATGATCTCGCCGAGGATGCCCGAGGCCACGATGCTCTTGGCCCGGATCACGTCGGCGCAGTAGCGGAACTTGGCCGCCATCGCGAACGTGACGCCCGCGGCGTCGGCCGCGGCGACGAGGGTCTCGGCGCTCGACGTGTCGATCGCGAGCGGCTTCTCGCAGAGCACGGGCACACCGGCCGCGATGAAGTGCGAGCAGATCTCGAAGTGCGTGATGGGCGGGGTGCACACCAGCACCGCGTCGATCGTCGTGGGATCGACGTCGGTGTACGCACGCAGCGAACGGCAGCCCAGGCGCTCGGCCAGGGCGGTGCCCCGCTCGCGGACCTCGTCGACGACGACGACGGCCTCGGCGTCGGTGCTCAGCGAGAACACCTGCGCGTACGACTGCGCGATGCCGCCGGCACCGATGATGGCGTAGCGGAGGGCGGTCACGGCCGGCCGCCCACGAGCGACTCGACCGATGCCCGGATCGCCTTGGCGAGGTAGTCCACGTGCTGCTCCTCGTATCGCTCGTTGAACGGCAGGACCAGCACCCGGTCGAGCATGTCGAACGTGCCCGGGAAACGTGCCTCGTCGTAGTCGACGGCTTCGGGGCGGGCGAGGTCGAACGGCCAGTGGCTGGAACCGAAGGTGACCTGGTCCCGGATCACCGCGCACCGGAACGCGGGCTTCTGGATGTAACGGGGCGCGGACGCGATGCCGCCGAGCTTGAGCTCGTCGGCGATCGCGGGCGGCCCGCCGGCCACGACGTCGGGATCGACGCGCAGGCAGTACTTCCAGTACACGTGGCGGTCGCCGGGCGGAACCGGCGGCGTCTCGATGCCGGGGACGTCGGCGAGCTGCGCGGTGAGGCGGTCGGCCATGGCGACCCGCTGGGCCACCCCCGCGGCCAGCTTCTCGAGCTGGGCGTTGGCGACCGCGGCCTGGAGCTCGCTGATCCGGGAGTTGATGGCCAGGAACTCGTGGTCCGGACCGGCCTCGCCGTACGGCCAGCCCTTGTTGACGAACAGGCGGGCCCGGCGGGCGAAGTGGTCGTCGTCGCCGACGACGAGACCGCCCTCACCGGTGGTGATGTGCTTGCCCTGCTGGAGGCTGAACGCGTTGACGGCGCCGAACGTGCCGACCTTGCGGCCCCCGCGCTCGGCGAGGAACGCCTGGGCGCAGTCTTCGATGACCGGGATGCCGCGAGCGTCGGCGAGCGCGACGATCGCGTCGACCTCGGCCGGGAGCCCGAACAGGTGCGTGACGATGATCGCCCGCGTGCGGTCGGAGAGCGCGGCCTCGACCGTGGCCGCGGTGACGTTGCCGGTGGTCGGCTCCACGTCGGCGAACATCGGGATCGCGCCCTGATAGAGGATCGGCGCGATCGCGCCCATGTCGGTGATCGACGTCGTGATGATCTCGTCGCCCGGGTCGGGGTCGACCGCGGCGATCGCGGCGTGCACGGCCGCGGTGCCCGACGAGCACGCGACGACGTGCTTCACACCGAGCAGCGCGCCGAAGTCGGCTTCCAACTCGGGGGTCTGCGCGCCGGCCGTCGCGGTGAGCGTGCCCGACTCGAGGACGGCGGCGACACGCGCGAGCTCTTCCGGCCCGAAGCTACGACCCGACGCATCGCGATCCGACGGCAGGTCGACGGCAGGGGTCGACACTCGTCCTTTGGTGTTCACGTTCCTCCGATGCATTGGGCTGTATCCGGAGGTCACCTTCCGTGGTCATTGCACCACCGAAATGCCACCCGGAGTATGGTAATTGATTCGCATCACCGATTTTCCCGAGGGCCGAAAACTGGCGTGGAGTCGACGTTGATGGCGCCACGACCGATTGCGGTGGTCCTCGGAACCCGGCCCGAGCTGATCAAGCTCGCAGGTCTGGTTCGACACCTCGGACCCCGCGCTTTACTCGTACACACGGGGCAGCACTACAGCCCCGAGATGGCGGGCGACTTCCAGGACGAGCTGCAGCTCCCGGAGCCCGCCGTCCAGCTGGCCGTGGGCGGTACCGGCCGGGCCGTCCAGATCGGGAGCGCGCTCATCGCCCTCGACGGCGTCCTGGCCGACCACCAACCAGCCGCGGTCGTGGTCCAGGGCGACACAAATGCCGCGCTCTCCGGGGCGCTGGCCGCGAACGCCCGCGAGGTCCCGCTGGTCCACGTCGAGGCCGGCCTCCGCAGCGACGACCGCAGAATGCCCGAAGAGCACAACCGGGTCGTGGTCGACCATCTCGCCGACCTGGCCTGCGCAGCCACGGCCCAGAACCGCACCCGGCTGCTGGAGGAAGGCATCCCCGATGCGCGGATCGCCGTCACCGGCAACCCGGTGGTCGGCGCGGTGCAGCGGCTCCTGCCCGACCCCGAGGCCCGGATCGAGCTGCTCCGGCGCCACGGCGTGGCCCGGGAGTCGTTCGTGCTCTCCACCATCCACCGGCCGGAGAACACCGACGACCCCGACCAGCTCGCCGCGGTCCTGCACGACCTCGCGGCCCTCGAGCTCCCGGTCGTGTTCCCCATCCACCCCCGTACGCAGGCGCGCGCCGAGGCCTTCGGGCTCGAGCGCGAGCTCGACAAGCTCCGCGTCATCGGACCGCTCGGCTACCGCGACTTCCTCGGGCTCGCGGCCGAGGCCGCGCTGCTCGTCTCCGACTCCGGCGGCGTGCAGGAGGAGGTGAGCGTCCTCAAGCGGCCCCTGCTCGTGGTGCGCCGCTCCACCGAGCGGCCCGAGGCCATCGGGACGTTCGCGCAGCTGCTCCAGCCCGGGCCCGCACTGCTCGCGGCCGCCGTGCGGGTGCTCGACGACCCCGCCGCGGAGCACGCCCGCCTGGAGTCGATCCCCTCACCCTTCGGCGACGAGACCGCCGACGCGCAGATCGTCGCCGGGATCGACGCGTTGCTCGCGGGCTGAGGGTCATCGGCGCCCGCGCGGGGCGGTCGTACCCTGGGCGCGTGGCCGACGTCGACGACGAGGATCTCCTCCCCCGGGTGACGGCCGCAAACCTGCGCGACCCGGAGCGGCAGTGCGGGCGGCGGCTCGCGCTCGAGCTCGACAACCGGCTGCGCGCCACCCGGGCGGCCAACGTGCGGTGGCGGCTCTCCAACCGCATCAGCGCCGACATCAGGCTCGCGCACACGGAGCTGCAGGCGGCCGACCCGGCCTGGTTCCACGCCGGGAGCGAGCTGCTGCCGGAGGAGCTGACGCTCTACACCGTGGCGACGCGCGCGTACTGCGCGCTGTTCGCCGGACGGCCGGCGATCGCGCGCGATCCGATCGACTGGTCGACGGACGTCCCCGAGCTGGGCGTGCGCCTGCTCGGGCCCGCTCCCCTGCTGCTCGACGACGAGCACGGCGCGCCCGAGGTGCGCCTGCTGCGGTTCCACCAGCGCGAGCTCGGCCCCGATCTCGCGTCGACCGTGGAGGTGCAGTTCCTCGTCGCGCGCCTCCGCCCCGGCCTCCACGAGGACCGCGACGGTCCGTCGGTGCGCGTGTGCGTGGCCGATCTCGTCGACGGCACCTACGACGAGGTCACGGTCGACCCGTTCGCGGCCACGGTCGACTCCTGGCTGGCCGAGCGCGTCGCCGCGGTGCAGCTCGCGGCGGACGAGTCGCGCGTACGCCAGGGGCACGAGTGCGCGCGCTGCGGCTACGTGCCGGGTTGCAAGGCCCACCGGTGAGCGGGCCGGGCGCGTGACCGACAAGTGGCTCCCCGACATCGTGCCGTTGAGCCCCACCGCGCTCGAGCAGTGGCTGCGCTGCCCGCGCGAGACGCTGCTCGGGCGGGTGCTCGGCCTCCCCGAGAGCGACCCGGGTGCGTCACCCGACCACGGCCTGTTCGTCCACAACCTGCTGCACCAGCTGCACGCGCAGGGTTCGTGCCACGACGCCGCGCACGTCGCCGACCTGCTCGCCGCCTACGGCCTCGACGACGACTCGGAGACGCGCGGCATCCTCGAGCGCCACGCCCGGCGCTGCCCGAACGAGCCGACGAGCGGGCACCACGAGGTCGACCTCACCCGCTTCTACCGCCGCCCGCCGGTGATGTTCATGGCCTCGGCCCGCATCGATGCGCTCTGGATCGTCGACGACGTGCTCGACGCGCGTGACTACAAGACCGGTTTCCGGTCGATCGACCGCGTGGCCGACGACCCCAAGGCCCGGCTCCAGGCCTGGGTGCTCGCCCACTTCGCGGCGCGCAAGGGCCTGCGCCTGCGACTCCGCTGGGAGTACCTCGCCACCGAGGTCGACGAGGACCCGGAGCCGTTCGTTCCCGAAGACGACGACCTCGACGCCATCGGGTCCGAGCTCGCCGCCGTCGTGATCGCGATGCGCACGGACGGCGCGTTCACGGGCCACGCCGAGCCCGAGCTCTGCGCGCGCTGCCGCTACCGCTCGCTCTGCTCTGAGTCCCTCGCGCCCGGCGAGCTCTCGTGGCCCGCCGCCCTCCTCGGCTCCTAGACGGAGTCGGGCGGCGGGGTCTTCCACCGGTTCCAGTAGGAGATCTCCTCGATGGGCCGGCGGGCCGCGGGCTTGAAGTCGTCGCCGGAGAAGTAGGCCACCGGGATCAGGCCCACCTGGAGCACGCCGGGCGGGATGCCGAGGAGCTCGGCGGCCTCGGCTTCGTGGGCGAGATGGAGCGTCGTGAGCGCGGAACCGAGGCCACGCGCGCGCAGCGCGAGCTGGAAGCTCCACACCGCAGGGAAGATCGATCCGTAGAGGCTCGCGCCGGCGAAGTTGCCGACGGCCTCGGCCCCGTAGACGCACGGGATCACGTGCACCGGCACGTCCTGCAGACGGGCCGACAGGAACTGCGCGCTCGTCAGGACCCGTCCGTCGGACGACTCCATGCCGCCGGGCTGGGCCGCGAGGGCCTCGGCCTGAGCGCCCAGGTAGGGGTCGGCGGCCAGGCGGTAGAGGTCGGCGAGCGCGGCGCGCGCCGCGGGATCGGTCACCACCACGAAGCGCCAGCCCTGCGAATTCGACGCGGTCGGAGCCTGGATCCCGATCCGGAGGCACTCGAGGAGCACGGCATCCGGGACCGGCCGCTCGAGGTCGAGCCGCTTGC
>JADGOM010000258.1 GCA_017882925.1 Acidimicrobiia bacterium
GACGAAGCGGCCGCAGCTCAACGACATCGCCGCGCTGTTCACCAACCCGGTGTTCACCTGGAGCTACCTGCACGTCCTGGTCGCGTCGCTCGTCACCGGCGCCGCGGCGATGCTCGCGGTCTCGGCCTGGCACCTCCGGCGCAGGCAGGACGTCTCCGTGTTCTCCCGCAGCGCGCGCCTCGCGCTCGTGGTCCTCATCCCGGCGACCTTCCTCATGATGATCGTGGGCAGCCGGCTCGGCGTGATCGAGACGCAGTACCAGCCGATGAAGATCGCCGCGGCCGAAGCGCAGTGGAAGACCTGCCAGCCGTGCTCGTTCTCGCTGTTCCAGATCGGTGGGGGCAGCAACGACCGCAGCCCCACGCAGATCATCCAGATCCCGCACCTCCTGTCGGTGCTCGCGACCGGCCACTGGGACGGCAAGGTCGTCGGCCTCAACCAGCTCCAGCGCCAGAGCACGAAGAAGTACGGCCCGGGCAACTACGTGCCCAACGTGTTCGTGCAGTACTGGTCGATGCGGGTCATGGCCTACCTCGGCGGGCTGCTGTTCCTCTTCTCGCTCTGGGGCGGCTGGCTGTTGTGGCGGGGCCGGCTCGAACGGTCGAGGTTGTTCCTCTTCGTGGCGCCGTGGGCCGTGATCACGCCGTTCGTCGCCAACACCGCGGGGTGGATGCTCACCGAGAACGGGCGCCAGCCGTGGATCGTGCAGGGCCTGATGAAGACCGAGGCCGGAGTCTCGACGTCGGTGAGCTCGGCCGAGATCGCCATCACGCTCATCGGCTTCATCGCCGTCTACGGCGTGCTCGGCGTGGTCAACGCGGTGCTGATGATCCGCTACGCGCGCCAAGGACTCCCCGAGCCCGAGCCGCAGGATGAATCCGACGCCGTCTCCGGCGGCGGCGGGCCCGACGCCGACGGGCTCGAGCGCGAACCCGTGCTCACCTACTAGAGGAGGAGACGAACGATGGAGCTCCCGGTCGTCTGGTTCATCATCGTCGCCATCTTCTGGATCGGCTTCTTCGTCCTCGAGGGGTTCGACCTCGGCGTGGGCGCACTGCACCGCGTCGTCGGCAGGACCGACATCGAGCAGCGCGTCGCCATCAACACCATCGGCCCGTTCTGGGACGGCAACGAGGTGTGGCTGATCGTCGGCGGGGCCGCGATCTTCGCCGCGTTCCCCGCGTGGTACGCGAGCTGGTTCTCCGCGCTCTACCTCGCGCTGTTCGTCGTGATCCTCGGGCTCATCGCCCGGGGCCTCTCGTTCGAGTACCGGGGCAAGGTCGACCGCCCCGCCTGGCGCGCGACGTGGAGTTGGGCGCTCACGATCTCGAGCCTCCTGCTGCCGGTGCTCTTCGGCGTGGCGCTCGGCGACCTCCTCCACGGGCTCCCGATCAACAAGGCGGGCGTCTACACCGGCAACTTCTTCGACCTGCTCACGCCCTACGGCCTCTTCACCGGGCTCACGTTCCTGTCGCTCACCCTGCTGCACGGCGCGACGTTCCTCTCGATGAAGACCTCCGGCGTGGTCCACGACCGGGCCCGCCGCCTCGCCGGCCGGCTCGCGTCGGTGGCCGTCCTCGCGGTGGCGGTCTTCGCGGTGTGGACCCACCTCGCCTCGGACAAGAGCGTCGTCCCCGGCCCGGTGCAGTTCCTCGCGGTGTTCGCCGTGTTCGCGGCGGCGTGGGCCGTGCGCGACCAACGCGACGGGTGGGCCTTCACCGCCACCGCGTTCGCGATCGGTCTCAGCGCGGCGTCGATCTTCATCGACCTGTACCCCAACGTGATGGTCTCGAGCACGAGCGCCCGCTACAACCTCACCGTCGACAACAGCGCGTCGGGCCACTACGCGCTGGTCGTGATGACGGTCGTCGCGGTCCTGCTCTTCCCGGTCGTCCTCCTCTACCAGGGCTGGACCTACTACACGTTCCGGGCCCGGATCCGCGGCCCGGTGGCGGACGCGGCGGACGGGTCCGCCGCGGTGGACGTACCGGTCGCGCTCGACGCGGCGACGGCGGCGCCGGGCGTCGACCCGGTGGTGGCACCGCCCCCCGAGCGTGGGTGACGCGACCGGGGCGCCCGCCCGGCGCAGTGGCCCGATCGACCCGCGGCTGCTCCGCTACGCGCGGGGAACGCGGGTGTTCCTCGCCCAGTCGGTGCTGCTCGGGATCGCCACCGCGACGCTGATCGTCGTCGAGGCCGCGACGCTGGCCACCGTGATCGCCGGCGCGGTGAGCGACGGCAAGGACCTCGCCCAGCTGCGCACGCCGCTCGAGGTGCTGCTCGTCGTCGTCGGGCTCCGGGCGCTGGTCGCGTGGGCGTCGGAGCTCGCCGCGCACCGGGCGTCGGCCCGGGTGAAGTCGGAGCTGCGCGACGCGTTGGTCACGCGCATCGCGGCCGGCGGGCCGGGGCCGCTCGTGGGCGGCCGCACCGGGGAGCTCACGACCCTGGCGACCCAGGGGATCGACGCGCTCGACGGCTTCTTCGCGCGCTACCTCCCGCAACTCGTGCTCGCGTGCATCGTGCCGCTGAGCATCCTCGCGGTGGTGTGGAGCCAGGACTGGATCGCGGGGGCGATCATCCTGGTCACGCTGCCGCTCGTCCCGCTGTTCATGGTCCTGATCGGGATGGCGACGCGCACCCACACCCGGCGCCAGCTGCGCACGCTCCAGCTCCTCGCCGGCCACTTCCTCGACGTGGTCGCCGGGCTCACGACCCTCAAGGTGTTCGGCCGGTCGAAGGCCCAGATCGCCACGATCCGCGCCGTCACCGACCGCTACCGGCGCACGACCATCGACACGCTCAAGATCGCGTTCCTCTCGTCCCTGGTGCTCGAGCTCCTCGCCAGCGTGGCCGTCGCCCTCGTGGCCGTGTCGGTCGGCCTGCGCCTCCTGCACGGCCACCTCGACCTGCGCACCGCGCTGTTCGTGCTCGTGCTCGCACCCGAGGCCTACCTGCCGCTGCGGCTGGTGGGCCAGCACTTCCACGCCAGCGCCGACGGCATGGCCGCCGCCGAGCAGGTCTTCGCGGTGCTCGAGGCACCCGAGCCGGAGCGCGGCCGGCGCATCGACATCCCCGACCCGTCGACCCGGCCGCTGCGGGTCGAAGGCCTCACGGTCGTGCACCGCGGGCGCCGCGTCCCCGCGCTCGCCGACCTCTCGCTCACCGTGGAGCCGGGGGAGGTCGTCGCGATCACCGGGCCGAGCGGCTGTGGCAAGTCGACGCTGCTCTCCGTGTTGCTCGGATTCGTCGCGCCGGCGCGGGGCTCGGTGCGCATCGGTGGCGTCGACCAGACGAGCGCGGATCCCGACGCGTGGCGGGCGCAGATCGCGTGGCTCCCGCAACGGCCGCACCTCTTCGCCGCGTCGATCCTCGACAACGTGCGCCTCGGCCGGCCCGGGGCCGACGACGACGCGGTGCGCGCGGCGATCTCGGACGCGGGGCTCGGCCCGCTCGTCGCGCGCCTGCCCGCCGGGCTCGACACCCGCCTCGGTGACGACGGCGCGGGCCTGTCGGCGGGGGAGCGCCAACGCGTCGCGCTCGCACGCGCGTTCCTCCGCGACGCGCCGCTGCTGCTGCTCGACGAGCCGACCGCCAGCCTCGACGGCGAGACCGAGGCCGAGGTCATCGGCGCGATCCGCCGGCTCGCCCGCGGGCGGACCGTGCTGCTCGTCGCGCACCGGCCCGCGCTCGTCGAGCTGGCCGACCGGGTCGTGCCGCTGGTGGCGCCGGGTGCCGGCGCCCCGACAGTCGCGACGGTCGGAGCGACCCGGTGACCCCGGTCGCGGCGGTGGACCCGCGGACCCCGGTCGCGCCGGTGCGGCCGACGTTCTCGCTCGCGCACGCGCGGGTCGGGCGGCTCACCCTGGCCACGCTGCTCGGGGTCGGGGCCGGCGTGTGCGCGGTCGGGCTCCTGGCCACGTCGGCCTGGATGATCTCGCGCGCGTCGCAGCACCCCTCGATCGCCGCGCTCGGGGTGGCGGTCGTCGGGGTGCGGTTCTTCGCGCTCTCCCGGGGGCTGTTCCGCTACGGCGAGCGCCTGGTCGGCCACGACGCCGCGTTCCGCTCCCTCGCCGACGTGCGGGTGCGGGTGTACGAGCGCTTGGAGCGGCTGGCCCCGGCCGGGCTGCCCGCGTTCCGCCGCGGCGATCTCCTGACCCGGCTCGTGCGCGACGTCGACCAGCTGCAGGACCTCATGATCCGCGTCGTCCCCGCGTTCACGGTCGCCGCGCTCGTCGGCGTCGCGGCCGTCGGCATGGTCGCGCTGATGCTCCCGGCCGCGGGGCTGGTGTTCGCGGTCGCGAGCCTGCTCGCCATGGTCGCGGTGCCATACCTCACGCACCGGCTGGCCCGCCGGTCGGAAGGCCGCCAGGCCGAGCTCCGGGGCGAGCTCACCCTGGCGATCGTCGACCTGGTCGAGGGCGCCCCCGAGCTCGTCGCCAACGGCGCGGTGCCGGCCCAGCTCGCCCGGGTGCGCGCGCACGACCGGGCGTTGACGGGCACCGCCGCGGCCGCGGCCCGCACCGCGGGCGTCGGGACCGGCGTCATCACGCTCCTCACCGGCCTCGCGGTGTGGGGCGCGGCGGTGGTCGGCATCCCGGCGGTCGCGGCCGGGCGCCTCGACGGCACGCTGCTCGCGGTCATCGTGCTCACCCCGCTCGCCCTGTTCGAGTTGGTGCTCCCGCTCCCGGGGGCGACGCAGGCGTTCGAGCAGGTACGGCGGTCGGCGACGCGCGTCCTCGAGGTGGTCGACGCGCCCGACCCGGTGCTCGACGCCCCGTCCCCGCGCGAGCTCCCGACCGGGCCGCACCACCTGGTGCTCCGGGGTGTGAGCGCGCGCTACGCGCCCGGCCGGCCCCTCGCCCTCGACGCGGTCGACCTCGATCTCGCCCCCGGCCGACGCGTGGCGATCGTGGGCCCGAGCGGCGCGGGCAAGTCGACGCTGGCCCGCGTGCTGCTGCGGTTCCTGCCGTACGAAACGGGCCTCGCCACGCTCGACGGGGTCGGGCTCGCCGACCTCCGGGGCGCCGATGTCCGCCGGGTGATCGGGCTCGCGGAGCAGGACGCCCACGTCTTCGACACGACCCTGCGCGAGAACCTGCTCATCGGCGACCGCGCCGCGACCGACGCGGCGCTGCACGTCGCGCTCGGCCGAGCCCGCCTGTCGTCCTGGATCGACGAGCTGCCCCTCGGTCTCGACACCCCGGTCGGCGAGCACGGCGCCCGGCTCTCGGGCGGTCAGCGCCAGCGACTCACGTTGGCGCGGGCGTTCCTCGCCGACTTCCCCGTCCTCGTGCTCGACGAGCCCGGGGAGCACCTCGACACCGCGACCGGCGACGCGCTCACGGCCGACGTGGTCGCCGCGACCACGGGCCACACCACGATCCTGATCACCCACCGGCTCGCGGGGCTCGCCGCGATGGACGAGGTGCTCGTGCTCGACGGGGGCCGCGTCGTGCAGCGGGGCCGGCACGCGGAGCTCGTCGCGGTCGACGGGTGGTACGCGCGCCAGTGGCAGCGCGAACAGGGGGTCGGCGAGATCGTCACCCGGGCCGCCGGCCGCTACAGGTAGGCGCGCGCGATGCGCAGCGCCTGCTCGGCCGCGTCGCCCTCGGCGACGAGCCGCGAGTCGGCCGGGCGCAGCCGCTGCACGAACACGCGGCAGAAGTCCTCGGCCGGTCCGGTGATCCGGTCGGGCACGCCGGGGGGCCCGAGCTCCCACACCTCGAGGCCGTCGGGACTCGTGAGCTCCACCCGCACCGGCGCGAGCAGCTCCTCGCCGGCGACGGTCGCCGCGTACGGCAGCGCGCGGTAGCTCAGGAACGCGACGTGGCGCAGCCGGGCGCTCGGTTCGGTGGGCAGCCCGAGCGCGAGCCGCACGTCGAGCCCGTGGGCCCAGGTCTCCATCATCCGCGCGGTCGTGAACGCGGGCAGGCCCATGCCGAGCCCCCACGGCACCCGCGTGCCGGGATCCAACGCGGCGAGCCGCGTGCACTCGGCCGCGCTCGATGCCTCGAACCAGTCCCGCACCTGGGCGCCGGTGAGCTTGCGCCCGCGCAGCACGCCCCAGAACGTGACGTCCTCCGGGCTCGAGAGCCGGGACGCGAAGACGTTGAGCGAGCGGGGCCCGCCGTCCATCGTGTCGAGCGCGAGCTCGTTGGTGTCGGCGAGGTGGGCGAGGGTGTCGCGCACATCCCACCCGTGGGCCGCGACCGGGGTGGCCCAGGCGTCGCGCCCGAGGCCCGCGGTGACGTCGAGGAGCGAACGCTGCTCGGCCCGGAGGTCGTCGATCAGCGCGTCGACGTCGGCCCGGGCCGCCGGGCTCACCGCTTCCGGGTGGGGAGGAGCTGCACCGGCGACTCGGCCGGGTGCAGGAGCGGCGGCGGCGACGCGTGCTCATGGGTCTCGAGGTAGGCGAGGAGCTGCTTGTAGAGCTTCTTGCCCACCATGCCCTGGAGCTCGGCGCCCAGGCTCTTGTAGACGGGCTCGGCGCCGGTGAAGGCCTCGGGCGCCTCGGTGCACCACCAGCAGAAGTCGTCGCCGCCCTCACCCCAGCCCTCGCGGGCGAACTCGGTGAGCACCGAGACGACGGTGCCGTCGTCCTCGTCGCGGTCGATGCGGCGCAGCGGGAGCTGCCAGCAGACGTCGGGCTTGATGGCCATGAAGTGGGTGCCGGTGCGTATCGAGTGCTGGTGGAGCGCGCACCCCGGGCCGTTGCCGAAGCCGGGGCGGTTGAGGAACACGCACGCGCCGTCGACCAGGCGGGTGCGGTGCTCCTTCTTCCCGACCTTGACCGCGATGCCCTTCTTCAGGCCCTTGGACCGGAACTGCCACTCCTTCGCCGTGAGCTTCTTCGCGGCCTTCTCGACCCGCCGCTGATCGTCGGCGTCGGAGAAGTGCGCGCCGTAGGAGCAGCAGCCCTGCACGAGCTCGGGCACCGGCTCGGTCATCACGCCCTGGCAGCCGTCACCGAAGATGCACTGCCAGTGCGACATCAGGAACGTGACGTCGAACTCCCACGTGCGCTGCTCGTCCTTGGGGTCGGGGAACGTCACCCATTCGCGGGTGGGTCCGGCCATGCGGTGCTCCTCGGGATGGCGGGGTGCCGAAGCACGGGGAGGGGAGTGGCGATCGTAACGCGAGGGCTCGTTATCCTCGGACGCATGGATACCGATTCGATCATCGAGCGGCTGCGCGACATCGAGGCCGAGCTGCGCGACCTGTCCTTCGACCGTCTGCGCGCCGCGGCCGCGGGCGACGCGACGGGGGAGGCGGACGAACGCGCGGTGGGCAAGGCGCGGCGCGCGATCGAGAAGGCCATCCGCGACCTCTCGCCCCGGCGCGACGACGACTGGGACTGACCCGGCCGTCGACCCGGCGCCCGCATCGACCCGCGCCGCGAACGTCGCGTCGAACGCGACGTCGACCGCGTGCCAGAAGCGGCTCCGCAGGCCCACGCGACCGGTCACGCGTGTGACGGGCGGTCGTTCAGCCGGTCGATGAGCTGCCGCAACCGGTTCCAACCATGGCGGTCGAAGCGGAAGGCGATCCGCTCGAGGTCGACGTGGTCGTCGTCGGCGAGCTCCGCCTTCGTCGCCTCGATCCGCTCGATCCGGTCGCGGGCGACGATGTCGGCGAACTCCGCGTTGAGGGCGTCGAGGCCGGCGACATCGGGAGCGTGGCGCATGCGCAGCACCAGCCGGCCGTCGACGAAGCGCTGCGAGTCGTAGTTGGAGTAGAAGCCCTCGACCTCGTCGACCGCCACCGCGACGTCGTCGGTGATGCACACGAGGGCAAGGTCGGTGGCCGAGATGTAGCCGTAGTCGAGGAACTCCCGCACGACGAACTCGCGCCAGCTCTGCCAGTAGGTGCCGCCGGGCACGTCGAGCAGCACGATCGGGGCCGGCAGCGACTTGCCCGTCTGGAGCAGCGTGAGCAGCTCGAAGGTCTCGTCCATCGTGCCGAACCCGCCCGGCAGCATCACGAAGCCGTGGCTCTCCTTGATGAACGCGAGCTTCCGGGTGAAGAAGTAGCGGAAGTTGATGAGCTTCGGGTCGTCGGCGAGGAACTGGCTCGTGGTCGCCTCGAACGGCAGGCGGATGCCCACGCCGAAGCTCATGTCGGCGCCCGCGCCCTCGATGCCGGCGGTCATGATCCCGGGCCCGGCCCCGGTGATGACCATCCAGTCGCGCTGGGCCATCTCCGCCGCGAGGCGCCGGGTCTGGTCGTAGAGCGGGTCGTGCTCCTTCGTGCGGGCCGACCCGAAGATCGAGATCTTCTTCTCCGACCGGTAGGGGGCGAAGACGTGGAACGCGTAGCGCATCTCCTTGAGCGCGGCGTTGGCGATCTTCAGGTCGCCCCGGCTCGCGTGGTCGCGCGCGAGACGCAGCGCGGAGATGATCAGCTCGTAGATCAGGTCGGGGTTCTCGTCCTCGACGTCGAGGAGGGCGACGAGATCGGCGACCGCGCGGTCGAGCTCGGGGTCGTCGGTGCGGTAGCGGGGGCGGCGGGGTCGGGGCATGGCCCGAGGCTACGCGACCTGTCAGTCGAGGATGGGCGCCGCGAGCTCGCGCAGCGACGTCTCCGGGCGGGGGCCGACGTGCTCGATGACCTCCGCGGCCGCCAACGCGCCGAGGCGGCCGCACTCGGGCACCGCGAGGCCGTGGGTGAGGCCGTAGAGGAAACCGGCCGCGAACTGGTCGCCGGCGCCGGTGGTGTCGACGAGCCGACTGATCGGCTCGGCCGGGATCACGTGGACGCCCCCGGCGTCGGTGACCACCGCTCCCCGCTCGCTGCGGGTGAGCGCGGCGATCTCGCAGTGGCCCTGCACCGCGGCGACCGCGACGTCGAAGTCGTCGGTCTCGTAGAGCGCGGTGATCTCGGCCTCGTTGGCGAAGAGGATGTCGATGTCGCCCTCCACCAGGGCCAGGAACTCCTCCCGGTGCCGCTCGACGCAGAACGGGTCGGAGAGCGTGAACGCCACCCGGCGGCCCGCAGCGTGGGCGGTCGCCGCGCTGTGGCGGATCGCGGCCTTCGCCGCCGGCTGGTCCCAGAGGTAGCCCTCGAGGTAGGTGACGGCGCCGGCCCGGATCAGCTCCGGCGGCACGTCGTCGGGCTCGAGCTCGGCCGCGGCCCCGAGGAACGTGCACATCGTGCGGTGCGCGTCGGGGGTGATGAGGATCATCGAGCGGGCGGTGGCCGCGCCGCTGGTGGCGGCGCGGGTCTCGAACCGCACGCCGATGCTGCGCAGATCGTGTGCGAACACCTCGCCGAGCTGATCGTCGCGCACCCGCCCCACGAAGCCCGCGGTGCCGCCGAACGACGCGATGCCGGCACAGGTGTTGGCCGCCGATCCGCCCGACTGCTCGACGGCCGGGCCGAGCGCGGCGTAGATCCGGGTCGACTCCTCGGCGTCGACGAGGTTCATCGCGCCCTTCTCGAGCCCGAGGCGCTGCACCAGCGCGTCCTCGGCCGGCGCCAGCACGTCGACGATCGCGTTGCCGATCGCGACGACGTCGAGGGTGGGATCGCTCACGGGTCTCCTCGGGGTGGGTGGGACCGGGGCAGCTCGGGCCGTGCGGCTCGGGTGCCCGGGTCCGGCGCCGGAGGAGATTAGGCGCGGGCGGCGGCCGGCCGGGACAGGAGGACCACGGGTGTGGGCTCGATCGTCTCGGGCGGCGGTCGCAGGCGCCGGCCCACCGTGGACACCCGACCGTAGAGCGTGGTCCGCTGCTCGAGGGTGCGCCCGAGCGGCTCGACGATCTGGGCGAACTCGGCGTCGTCGAGCTCCTGGCCGTGACTCGCGCCGGCGGCCCGGGAGATGTTCTCGTCCATGAGGGTCCCGCCGAGGTCGTTGCCGCCGGCGCGGAGGACCTGCCGGGCCCCGCCGATGCCCATCTTCACCCAGCTGGCCTGGACGTTGTCGATGGCGCCGCGGTAGCCGATGCGGCCGACGGCGTGGATGAGGAGCGTCTCGCGGAAGGTGGGCCCGGGCCGGGCGCGCTTCTGGAGGTAGATGGGGCTCGCCATGTGCACGAAGGGCAGCGGGACGAACTCGGTGAAGCCACCGGTCTCGTGCTGCAGGGCGCGGGTGCGCAGGATGTGGCGGGCGACGTGCTCGGGCCGTTCGACGTGGCCGAACATGATCGTGACGTTGGACCGCAGGCCGACCGAGTGCGCGAGGCGGTGGGCCTCGAGCCACTCCTCGGTGTTGACCTTGTCGGGGCAGATGATCGCCCGCACCTCGTCGTCGAGGATCTCGGCCGCGGTGCCCGGCAGCGACGCGAGCCCCGCGTCCTTCAGCATCGCGAGGTACTCGGCGAGCGGCGTGCCCAGTCGCTTGGCGCCCTCGGTGACCTCCAGCGCGGTGAAGCCGTGCACGTGGATCGTGGGCGCGACCTCCTTCACGGCCCGCAGGACCGAGAGGTAGTACTCGCCGTCGAAGCTGGGGTGGATGCCGCCCTGGAGGCAGACCTCGGTGGCGCCGCAGTCGACCGCCTCCACGACGCGGCGCTGGATCTCCTCGATGTCGAGCAGGTAGGGGTCGCCGCGCAGGTTGAGCGACAGCGGGCCCTTCGAGAACGCGCAGAACCTGCACTTGAACGTGCACACGTTGGTGTAGTTGATGTTGCGGTTGCGCACGAAGGTGACGACGTCGCCGTTGGCCTCGCGGCGGAGCTGGTCGGCCACGTCGCAGACCCGGGCGAGCTCGACGCCGCGGGCGCCGAGGAGCGTGACGATCTCGGCCTCGTCGACCGACTCGCCGGCCAGCACGCCGTCGAGCACCTCGCCGACCGCGCTGCCCGCCCGAGCGGGCGCGGCGGGCCAGATCTCGGTGGGCCAGGGGAGCAGCGTGGGCGGCGCGTCGTTGCTCCCCGCGTGCCAGGTCGTGTCGCGCGCGAGGTGCTCGGAGTCGGAGCGGTCGTTCACCGCGAACACCAGCTCGGGGTCGATCCACCGCTCGGGGTCGGCGACGTACTCGGGGTAGATCGTGAGGCGCGGGGCGAGGACCTTGCCCAAGCCCTCGGTGGCGGCGCGCAGCAGCTCGAGCCCGGGCCAGGGCCGCTCGGGGTTGACGTGGTCGATCGTGAGCGGCGAGACGCCGCCCCAGTCGTCGATGCCCGCGGCGACGAGCGGGGCGATGTCGTCGCTGAGGTTGGGCGGCGCCTGGATGTGCATCGCGCCGCCGAGCACGAGCCGGGCCGCGGCGACGCTCCACAGGAACTCGTCGGTGGGGCACGGCGGGTGCTTGTGCATCGAGGTGTCGGCCTTGGGCAGGAAGTTCTGGACGATCACCTCCTGCACGTGGCCGTGGCGGGCGTGGCTGTCGCGGATCGCGACCAGGGCGTCGATGCGCTCCTCGCGCGTCTCGCCGATGCCGACGAGGATCCCGGTGGTGAACGGCACGCGTGCGCGCCCCGCGGCTTCGAGCGTCGCCAGCCGGCGCTCGGGCGTCTTGTCGGGCGCGCCGGCGTGCGGGCCCCCCGCCTCGCCGAGCCGGGCCGCGAGCGTCTCGATCATGATCCCCTGCGACGGGCTCACCGCGCGCAGGCGCTCGAGGTCGGCCTGGTCGAGCGCGCCCGCGTTGGCGTGCGGGAGCAGGCCCGTCTCGCGCAACACGGTGCCGGCGGCGTCGACGAGGTAGTCGACCGTGCTCGCGTAGCCGTGCGCGGTGAGCCACTCACGCGCCACCGGGTAGCGGTCCTCCGGACCTTCGCCCAGTGTGAACAGCGCCTCGTGGCACCCCATCGCCGCGCCGCGGCGGGCGATGTCGAGCACCTGGTCGAGGTCCAGGTAGGGCGACTCGAGCCGGGCCGGCGGCTTGGCGAACGTGCAGTAGCCGCAGCGGTCGCGGCACAGCATCGTGAGCGGGATGAAGACCTTGGGCGAGAACGTGATCCGGCTGCCGTGGAACGCGTCGCGCACCGCCGCGGCGTCGCGCATGATCTCGGCCAGCGGAACCCCTTGCAGGGCGTACGCGTCCTCGCGACTCAGCATCCGGAGAGACTAGGTCAGGATTTCGCGCCGGCCGCCGCCGGGTCGACCAGCCACAGGACGCGGTCGGCCGCGATGCGGGCCGCCGGGAGATCGGCCCCGGCGCGCAGCGCGTCGAGGATCGGCCGCTTGGCCGCGCCCTCCACGGTGACGATGGCGAGGCGGCACCGCTGGATCCCCGGGAACGTGAAGGTGAGCCGGGGCGCAGGGTGGAGGTCGTCGCCGTTGGGGACGACCAGGCGCTCGGTCTCGTCGAGCGCGGCGGTGCCGGGGAAGAGCGACGCGGTGTGGCCGTCGGGACCGACGCCGAGGTGCACGATGTCGATGGGGTCGCGCCCGCGGAGCAGCTCGTCGTAGGCGTCGGCCGCGGCCTGCCGCGGGTCGGGCCCGGAGTCGTGCGTGCCCGCGGCGTGGCGCATCGAGTGGATGCCCGCGGCGTCGGCGGTGTCGAGGAACGCCCGCCGGGCCAGGCCCTCGTTGGATTCGGGGTCGCCCACCGGGACCCAACGCTCGTCGGAGAAAAACACGTCGATCTCGTTCCAGGGGATCTCGGTCACCGCGAGCATCTCGTAGCAGCTGCGGGCGGTGTCGCCGCCCGAGAGCGCGATCGTGCGGAAGCGCTCCGCCGCCACGGTCTGGGCGAACGCGAGCGGGACGTGGGGGACCACGCGGAGCTCGCCGGGCAGGCCGTTGCTCACAGACACCTCCAGGTGTCGTCGCTGTCGTGCATGAGCTCGTCGGCCTCCTCGGGGCCCCAGCTGCCGGCCGGGTAGCGGGCGAGGGGCACCTCGCCGCGGCCGAACGCGTCGATGAGGGGCTGCACGATGCGCCAGCTCTCGAGCACCTCGTCCTCGCGGATGAAGAGCGTGGCGTCGCCGAGGAACGCGTCGAGCAGCACGCGCTCGTAGGCCTCGGGCGGGTCCTCGTCGAAGGCCTCCTTGTAGGAGAAGACCAGCGGGACCGTGCGCACGCGGAACGGCGAGCCGGGCACCTTGGCCGCGAAATGCAGCGTGATGCCCTCGTCGGGCTGGATCCGCAGCACCAGCTCGTTGGGCTCGATCGAGTCGGCGGCGCCGTGGGGGAGCGGCAGGTACGGCACCGCGTGGTACCGCAGGGTCACCTCGGTGACGCGCTTCGCGAGCCGCTTTCCGGTGCGGATGTAGAAGGGGACGCCGGCCCAGCGCCAGTTGTCGATCTCGAAGCGCATCGCGAGGTAGGTGGCGGTCGTGCTGTCGGGCGCGACACCCTCCTCGTCGCGGTAGCCGGGCACCTCGATGCCCGCGCTCTCGCCCGCGTCGTACTGGCCCCGCACGACGTCGCGCACGAGGCGGTCGGGGTCGAACGGCCGCACCGACCGCAGCAGCTTCACCTTCTCGTCGCGCACCGGGTCGGCCGCGAAGGAGGCCGACGGCTCCATCGCGGTGAGCGCGAGCACCTGCATCACGTGGTTCTGCACGATGTCGCGCAGCGCGCCGGCCTTCTCGTAGAAGGTGCCGCGGTGCTCGACGCCGAGCTCCTCGGCCACCGTGATCTGCACGTGGTCGACGTAGCGCCGGTTCCACAGCGGCTCGAAGATCGCATTGGTGAAGCGCAACGCGAGGATGTTCTGCACCGTCTCCTTCGCGAGGTAGTGGTCGATGCGGTAGATCTGGTGCTCGGCGAAGTACCGGTGCAGCTCGTCGTTGAGCGCGATCGCGCTCGGCAGGTCGTGCCCGAACGGTTTCTCGACGATGATGCGCCGGAACGAGCCCGGCTGCTCCTCCGCGAGGCCGGCGTCCGACAGGCCCTTCGCCGCAGTGGCGAAGAACTGCGGGATGGTGGCGAGGTAGTAGAGGCGGTTGCCCGCGGCGCCGAGGTCCTGGTCGGCCTCGGCCAGCACGGCGCGGAGCTGCTCGAACGCCTCCGGGTCGTCGATCGACCCCGGGACGTAGCGGAACTGCACGTGCCGGCGGTCGAGCGCGTCGGCCCAGCCCGGCGCGTGGTCGGGCGCGGCCTTGTCGATGGTCCGGTGCACCTCGGCGGTGAAGTCGTCGTCGTCCATCTCGGTGCGGGCGACGCCCACGACGACCAGCCGGTACGGGAGCTGACCCTTCGCGGCCATCGAGGCCAGCGCGGGGTAGAGCTTGCGGTGCGCGAGGTCGCCGGTGGCGCCGAAGACGACCAGCGCGGCGCCGAGGGCGACGCTCTCGGTGGCGTCGGGGCCGATCGCGACCTCCTCGGGCGGCAGGTCGGGGCTCACCGCCCGATCGCCGCCGCGAGCGCGCGGACCGCGCCCTCGGGGTCGGCGCCCAGGTCCACCCGCAGCACGCGCCGGTCGCGGCGCTCGAGCGTGTCGTGGTCACCGAGGGCCTGCGCCGCGATCAGGCGGCCGAAGGTGAACGGCTCGCCCGGGATCGCGACGTCGGGTTGCTCCGCGCCCGCGCTCGGGCCGGCCACGAGCTGGAGCGCGACCACGGTGTCGGGGCCGCCCTTGTGCAGCTGGCCGGTGCTGTGGAGGAAGCGGGGGCCGAAGCCGCGGCTCACCGCGACCCGGTGCGCGTCGCGGATGGCGCGCTGGAGATCCGCGAGGGCGTCGGTGATGCCGTCGGCCTCGGGCAGGAAGGCCTGGATCGCCACGTAGTCGCGCGGGCGCACCGTCTCGTCGAGCCAGCCGGGCACGCGGTCGGTGGAAGCCGCCGCCGGCACCCCGGGCCAGTCGGCGAGGAGCGTGTTGGTGGCGGCCTTGGCCACCGCGACGTCGGGCTCGTCGAACGGGTCGATCCCGAGCCGGGAGCCGACGACCGCGATCGCCACCTCCCAGCGGAACATGAGCTCGCCGACGGTCGCGGGCGAGCCGAGCTCCTGGCGCAGCACGGGGAAGCCGGCCGCCTCCAGCGCGTCGACCCGAGCCTCGAGAGCCGGATCGCGCTCGCCGGGCAGGCTGACGAAGACGAAGGTGCGGTCGGCGTCGTAGACCGCGGGATCGCCGACGGGCTCACCCGAGATCGGGATGATGCCGGTGCCGCGCTTCCCGGTGCTCTCGGCCACGAGCTGCTCGATCCAGAGGCCGAAGCGGGCCAGCGGCGGCGAGCCGAACTGCACCGTGAGCTTGTCGCGGCCCGCGGCCTGCTCCGCCGCGAGGTAGACGCCGAGGCGGACTCCGGGCTCGAGGTCGGTGTCGTCGAAGTCGAGGAGCGCGGCGACGTCGACGCCGAGGAGCGCCGCGGGCACGAGCCCGAAGTCGGACAGCGCGCTGTAGCGGCCGCCGATGTCGGGCCGGTTGCGGAAGACGCGCGCGAAGCGCGCGTCGGTCGCGCGCCGGTCGAGGTCGGTGCCGGGATCGGTGATCGCGAGCACGCGCGCCGGGTCGGAGACCTCGGCCCGCCACGCCGCGAGCATCGAGTTGGGCTCGACCGTGCCGCCCGACTTCGACGCGATCAGCGCGATCCCTTTCGGCGTCGCCGCGTCGAGCGCGGCCTGCACCGCCACCGGCTCGGTGCTGTCGAGCACGACGAGCGGGCCGCCGAACAGCTCGCTGAACGTCTCCGGCGCGAGCGACGAGCCGCCCATCCCGAAGAGGACCGTGGGCTCGTACGCGGCGCGTACCCCGGCCGCCCACGCGGTGAGCTCGGCCGCGGCCGCGCGTTCCTCCGCCACCACGTCGAGCCAGCCGAGTCGGGTGGCGGAGACGTTGCCGGCGGGCCACAGCGTGGCGTCGCGGGCGGCGAGTCGGCGGACGAGCTCGGAGATGTCGGGCGGGGTCTCGGGCACAGCGGCGATGATACGGCCCGTGGACCCGAAGACAGTCGCCGTGTACGAGCAGCGGGCCGAGGACTGGCGGGCGGCCCGGCCCCCACGCCATCCCGAGTGGGCGGAGGCGCTGGCCGCCGCGGCGGTGGGCGGGCTGCCGCGGGTCGACCTCGGGTCCGGGCCGGGCTCGTACACCGGAATGCTCGGCGAGCCGGTGGTCGCGCTCGACGCGGCCCGGGCGATGCTCGACCTCGTTCCGGCGGCCGCGCCCGGCGCGCTCCGGGTGCAGGCCGACCTCGAGGCGTTGCCGTTCCGCCCCGCCGGCCTCGGGGGCGCGTTCGCGCGGGCCAGCTACCTGCACCTGCCCCGCGTCCGGCTGCCGCTCGCGCTCGCTGGCCTCCAGCGCGCGCTGGTGCTGGGCGCGCCGTTCCACGGGACGGTGCGCGCGGGCACGGCCGAGGGCCCGCTCCCGGACGACCACTTCCCCGGCCGGTACTTCGCGGAATGGGAGCTCGACGCCTTCGCCGACGTGCTGGTCGGAGCCGGCTTCACGATCGACGAGCTCGTTCCCGAAGGCCCCGAGTGGCTGCGCTTCCGGGTGACGCGCGCGCACACGCTCCCCGACACCGTCGGCCCCGGCATGCGCCTCCTCGTGTGCGGCCTGAACCCGAGCGTGTACTCGGCCGACGCGGGCATCGGCTTCGCCCGCCCCGGCAACCGCTACTGGCCCGCGGCGACCGCGGCCGGCCTGGTCTCGCGCCCCCGCGACACCGTGCACGCGCTGACCGGGCACGGCATCGGGATGACCGACATCGTGAAGCGGGCGACGCCGCGCGCCGATGCCCTCACCGTCGACGAGTACCGCGCCGGCCTCGCCCGGGTCTCGCGGCTCGCGGCCTGGTTGCGCCCGGGCGCGATCTGCTTCGTCGGCCTCGCCGGCTACCGGGCTGCGCTCGACCGCCGCGCGGTGGCCGGCTGGCAGGACGCGCCGCTCGGGGGGGTGCCGGTCTACGTGATGCCGTCGACCAGCGGCCTCAACGCCCACGCCCAGCCCCCCGTGCTGGTGGAGCACCTGCGGGCGGCGCTGGCCGGGGCGTGACGGGGACCGGAACCGGCGGCCGGATACCTGTCACACCCTCTTGCAAGAGTGACTTCCATGACTGCCTGGTCCGATGTCGTCGCCGCCGCACCCGATCTCGCCGCCGCGGTCCGGGACCGGTTCGAGGCCACCGGCCTCGGACTCCTCGGGACGCTGCGGGCCGACGGCTCACCCCGCGTGAGTGGGCTCGAACCGCTGTTCGCGCTGGGCGAGCTGTGGTTCGGGATGATGCCCGACGGGCGAAAGTCGGCCGACCTGCTGCGCGACCCGCGCTTCGCGATCCACAGCGCCACCGTCGACAAGCAGGTCAACGACGGCGACGCCAAGATCTCCGGCCGCGCGGTCCTCGTCGAGGACGACGACGTGATCGCCCGATACCGCGCCGCGTTCGCGGCGGAAGCGGGGCAGGAGCCTCCACCCGGCCCGATGCACCTGTTCCGCGCCGACGTCACCGAGATCTCGATCCTTCGCCCGGCCGGCGACCACCTCGACATCCGCTGGTGGAGCGCCACCACCGGCGCGCACCAGCTCGACCGCTACTGAGCGGCGCTTCCCCGCGGGGAGCGAACACGGTCCCGCGGGACCGGTGCTGTGCGCGGCAGGTAGGCGTGCTGGCCACTGGTCACGCCCGGCGGCCACCCGGACCGGCCACGCCCGCGGCGCTACTGCGCGAGCAGCTCGCGGGCGCGCTTGGCCAGGGTGTCCATGCAGTCCTGGTAGGACCGGGCGAACGAGTCGACGCCTTCGCGCTCGATCGTGGCCACCAGGTCGTCGTAGTCGACGCCCTCGGCGTCGAGCCCCTGGATCACCGCGAGCGCGTCGGCGACGCCCTGGGTCACCGTGTCGCCCTTCGGGTCGCCGTGGTCGAGCAGCGCGTCGACCGACGCCTGGGCCAGCGTGTTGACCGTGTGCGGGCCCACGAGCTCGTCGACGTAGAGCGTGTCGCTGTAATCGGCGTTCTTGGTCGACGTGCTCGCCCACAGTGGGCGCTGCACCTTGGCGCCCTTGGCCGCGAGCGCGTCCCACCGGGCGCCGGAGAAGCGTTCCTCGAACAGCTGGTACGCGAGCTTGGCGTTGGCCACCGCGACCTTGCCCCGCAGCGCCGAGCCCTTCGGGAGCCGCCGGTCGGCCTCGGTGTCGACCCGGCTCACGAAGAACGACGCGACCGAGTTGACCTTCGAGAGGTCGCCCCCCGCCGCGGCGAGCGCTTCGAGCCCGCTGAGGTAGGCCTCGATCACCTCGCCGTAGCGACCGAGGGCGAAGATCAGCGTGACGTTGATGTTGCGGCCCTCGGAGATCGCGGTGCGGACCGCGGGGACACCCTCGGCGGTCGCGGGGATCTTCACCATCACGTTGGGGCGGCCGAGTTGGTCCTGCAGCTCGCGGACCTGCACGGCCGTCGCGTCGGCATCGTGCGCGAGCGTCGGCGAGACCTCGATCGAGATGAAGCCGTCGGAGCCGTCGAGCCGGTCGTGGACGGGGCGCAGCACGTCGGCGCCGGTGGCGATGTCGTCGGTGACGAGCTTCCAGTACGTGTCCTCGATCGACGTTCCCGCGGCCGCGAGGGACTTGAGCTGCTCGTCGTAGCCCTCACCCGAGCCCATCGCCTTCTCGAAGATGGTCGGGTTCGACGTGACCCCCCGGATGTCGTCGTCGGCCACCAGCTTCGCCAGTCCGCCGTCGCGGACCAGGGCCCGGGTGACGTTGTCGTACCAGGGCGCCTGCCCGAAGTCGTTGAGCCGGGCGATCGCGTTCTTGATGTCGGGCACGCTCACTCCTCGTCGTCTTCCTCGTCGAGCTCTTCCTCGTCCTCGTACTCTTCGTCGTCCTCGAGCTCCTCGTCTTCGAGCTCCTCGTCCTCTTCTTCCTCCTCCTCGCCGGCCGCGAGGAGCTCCAGTGCCCGTTCCACCACGTTGTCGGTGGTGAAACCGAATTCCTCCATCGCGACCGCACCGGGGGCGGAGGCACCGAACTCGTCGATCGACACCACGTCGTCGACCCAGCGGTCCCAGCCGAACGCGGCCGCGGCCTCCACCGCCATGGTCGGGACGTCTCCGGGGAGCACCTCGAGCTGCTCCTCCTCCTCGAGCTCCTCGAACAGCTCCCAGCAGGGAAACGACACGACCCGGACCGAGAGGCCCTCCTCGTCGGCGAGGTGGTCGGCCGCGGCGAGGCACAGCTGCAGCTCGGAGCCGGTGCCCACGAGGATCAGGTCGAGGTTGTCGGGGTCGTCGCCGTCGA
>JADGOM010000054.1 GCA_017882925.1 Acidimicrobiia bacterium
CGCGGTCGCGGCGACCGACGGTGCCGCCTGGAACGCGGCGACCGGCCAGTGGCACGCGATCGCGGCGATGCCGGAGCCGTTGGCCGGGTCCGGGCTCGACCCGACGTCCGTCTGGACCGGGCGGGAGATGCTCGTGTGGTCGTCCGCGCCGTGGTCCGACACCGGATCGGGCGGGACGGAGGTCGTGCTCGCCTACGACCCGGCCTCCGACACGTGGCGGAAGCTCCCGCCTTCCGGTCTGACCCCCCGTACGTGGGCCACGGCGGTGTGGACGGGGAAGGAGCTCGTGATCTGGAGCGGCTTCGATCGGGACTTCACGACCGCCTATGACGACGGCGCCCGGCTCGATCCGGACACCGGGGTCTGGCGGCGGCTGCCGCGGGCGCCGGTGCCCGCTCGGGGCATGGCCGCATCGGTCTGGTCCGGGCGTGAGGTCCTCGTCTGGGGCGGCGACACCGGCGGGGGAACCCGAATCGGGCAAGGAGTTGCGTACAACCCGACAACGGATCGGTGGCGCGCGCTGCCGCTCAGCCCGCTGCGGGCGAAGTCGATGGCGGCCGGGGTGTGGACCGGGCACGTCTTCCTGGTCGTCGGTGGGGCGGCCGGAGACCTGCCCGTGCCGGGGCCCGGCGCCGCGGCCTACACCCCGTCCACCGACACCTGGACGGCGCTTCCCGCCGCGCCTCCGTACCCGCCGACGGTCGACGGCCCCACGTACAGCGCGGATCAGCGGGCCGAAGCCATCGCGGTGTGGTCGGGGACCTCGGTGGTCATCGTGGGCGGCGTCGACTTCCGCCGCCAGGGCGACCGGTCCGACGGGCTGGAGTGGACCCCGGTCGGTTGAACGCGGGTCACGTGGCGTGCACCCCGAGGTGAGCGTTCGACGCCGGTCAGCTCCCGGGAACGAGGATGCCGCGACCGCGGAGCCGACCGGCCTCGAGGTCGTCCATGGCCTCGTTCACCGCGTCGAGCTCGTAGGTGTGCGTGAGCATCGTGACCTTGCCGGCCGCATTGAGCGCCATGAGCTCCACGAGGTCGTTGTAGGTGCCGACGAGGTTGCCCACGATGTTCCGCTCGGTCGAGATCACGTCGATCGTGGGGACATCGACCGTCCCGCCGTAACCGATCACGAAGTCGCTCCCGGCTCGCCGGGTCATGTTCCAGCTGTCGCGTTCGGCACCCTTCTCGCCGACGAAGTCCAACACCACTTCGGCGCCGCGGCCGTCGGTGAGCTCGAGGACCCGGTCCACGTGCCTGCCGTCCACGACGATCGTCTCGTCGGCGCCCCAGCCGGCGGTCAGGGCCAGCGCCGCCTCGTTGGGATCGAGCACGATGATGCGGGTGGCACTCGTCGCCCGGAGACACTGGACGCCGAGGTGTCCCAAGCCGCCGGCTCCCATGACCACGCACGTGCTCCCCGGGTAGAGCAAGGGCAGCGCCTTCTTGACCGCGTGATAGGCGGTCAGACCAGCATCGGCGAGCGCGGCCACCGAAGCCGGCGCGGTTCCGGGTGCGAGCTTCACGACCGAGCGAGCCGACGTCCGAAGCTGTCCGGCCATGCCGCCGTCGGCGTCGATGCCAGGGAAGCTGCTGGCCTCACAGTGCACGTCGTCGCCGGCTCGACAGGCCCGGCAGAAGCCACACGTGACGAGCGGATGCAGGATCACGGGGTCTCCGGGCTGCACGTGCTCCACCGCGGAGCCGACCGCGTGGACCCAACCCGCGTTCTCGTGGCCCAACGTGTAGGGCAGCGCCACGTGGCTCTTCTCCGCCCACTGGCCCTCGACGATGTGGAGATCGGTGCGGCACAGACCTGCGCCGCCGATCCGCACCACCACGTCGAACGGCGCACGGATCTCGGGCTCCGGAACCTCTTCGACTCTGGGCCGCAGTCCATACTCGTGCAGACGAACCGCCTTCATGGAGCCTCCCGCCCGATGGCCGACGAGCCTCCGCTCGTGGCGTGATCCGTAGCCAAGCACCGCGTGGGGTGCCCACCAAGGGCATTAGGACCCTTCCCGCGACCGAGCGGTGCGTCCACGATCGGGAGATCGATACCAACCGAGGAGACATCATGGCGACGCGCACACCGGAAGAGGTCTTCGCCCACCACGGCCAGGCACTCGGCGGCGAGGACCTCGAAGGAATCCTGGAGGACTACACCGACGACGCCGTGCTCATCGTGCAGGGCAAGGTCTACCGGGGCAAGGACGGCGCCCGGCAGGTCTTCACCCAGCTGCTGAGCGACGTACCGCAGGCGGCCTGGGATCTCGTCACCGTCTTCGCCGACGACGTCCTCTACCTCGAGTGGAAGGCCACCGGCGGCGGTCGGAAGGTGGAAGACGGCATCGACACGTTCGTCTTCCGGGACGGCATGATCCGTATCCAGACGGTCGTGTACACGGTCCAGCCGGCCTGACGCAGGCACGTCGATGATCGACCGTTCGGAGCGCGCGGTCGGACGAAGGGTCCTTCGTCCCTGGTCGGGGTGGCAGCCGGGCCCGAAGATGGGCGTATGAAAGCAGTCCCCGCTCTTCTCACGCCCGCGTTGGCCGCGATCCACGAGCGGCGGTCGGTGCGGTCGTACACGAGCGATCCGGTCGAGCACGACGTGATCGAGCACCTGCTCGACGCGGCCGTCTGGGCGCCGAGCGCGATGAACGGGCAGCCGTGGGCGTTCGTGGTCGTCCAGGACCCGGTGGTCCTGATGCGGCTCGAGACCGAGGCGGCGACCCTCTACTTCGACGAACCCCTCGTTCCCGAGCTCGCAGCCCTCGACCCGGCCGAGCTCCAGCAGCTCCGCGACCTCGTCCTCGCCCCGGGCTTCAACATCCTCCACGGAGCGCCCGCCTTGATCGTGATCTACGCGACGAGCGCGGCCGGCGTCCCCGACTGCTACCTCGCGGCCGAGAACCTCCTCCTGGCGGCGACGGCCCTGGGCCTCGGGAGCTGCCCGATCGGGCTCGCCCGGCCCCTGTTCGACCAGCCCGAGACGAAGGCCGAGTTCGGGGTCCCGCCCGGCTGTGTGTGTGCGCTTCCGGTAGTCCTCGGGGTCGCGGCGGCGGGCAGCACTCCCCCGCCCCGCACCGCGCCGAACGTGCTCGCTTGGAGCTGACGCCGTGAACCCGCAGCTGGTCGTGTCCGACGTCTGCAAGCGCTACGGCCAGGTGACGATCCTGGAGGACGTCGATCTCTCGGTCGAAGCCGGCGAAGTGGTGGCCCTCACCGGCGAGAACGGCGCCGGGAAGACGACGCTCATGCGCATCTGCGCGGGGCTGTTGCGCCCCGACCAAGGCACCGTGCGCGTCGGCGGCGGGATCGGCTACTGCCCCCAGACCCCCGGCCTCTTCGACCTGTTGACGGCCGACGAGCACCTCGTGATGTTCGGCCGCGGCGCCGGCCTCGGTCGCACCGAGGCGCTCGAACGCGGGCACGCGATCCTCGAGGAGTTCGGCTACCCGGTGGGCGGGCGGATCGTGACCCATCAGCTCTCCGGCGGCACCCGCCAGAAGCTCAACCTCGCGCTCGCGTTGCTCACCGACCCGAGCATCCTGCTCCTCGACGAGCCCTACCAGGGCTTCGACCGCGGCACGTACGTGAACTTCTGGGACCATTGCCACCGTTGGCGGCAGGAGGGCAAGTCGGTGATCGTCGTCACCCACATGCTCGCCGAGCTCGGCCGCGTCGACCGGGTGGTCGAGCTCCCGGCCCATCCGTCGCGCGCCCGGCTGCGGGCCACCGCGTGAGCACGCTCCGGCGCATCGCGATCATGGCGGAGATGCACGGCCGCGACCTCACGCGCCGGCACGCGTCACTCGCGCTCCTCGTCGCGCTCCCCCTGTGCTTCTACCTCGCCTCCGGGCGCTCGGGATCGTCGGCCGTCGCTGCGGGTGGGATCGGCATGGCGTTCGCGGTGTCGGGCGCGTCGCTGTTCTCGATCCTGTCGTCGAGCGAGGTCGACCAGCGTCTCGTGCTCGGCGGCTACCGGCCGATCGAGCTGCTGCTCGGGCGGCTCGCGTTCCTCGCTCCCCTCGGCCTCGCGGTCGCGGCCGGATTCAGCGTCCTCATGACCCTCGTGTCGCACCCGACCCAGCCGTGGCTCCTCGGCGTCGGCGTGGGAGTCGTCGCGCTCCAGTCGGTGCCGTTCGGGCTCGCGGTCGGCTCCATCGTCTCGCGCGAGCTCGAGGGCACGTTGGTGCTCATCGGGGTGGTCGGCGTGCAGATGGCCGTCGACCTCTCGTCGCCGGTGTCGAAGTTCCTGCCGTTCTACGGGCCGCGGCAGCTGCTCGCGTCGAGCATGACGACCAACGGCCCGATCCTGCTGCCGCTGCTCGAGACCGCGGTCTACGGCTTCGCCCTGCTCGTCGTGGCCCGGATCTTCATCTCGCGTCGGGTCGACGTGCAGCAGCCGCAACCGTTGACGGCCGACGACCAGGCCACGCCGGCCCGATAGGGGTGACGTGCCGCGGACATCGCCCCGGGCCGCCTGAGTTGCCGGGTTCTGCTTCGGTGCTGGAGCGCATGACCCGCCCGGGTTCCTCGGCTTCGGCGCCGGCGAGGTAGTCGACGACGCGGCCGTCCACTGCGCGTACCGGTCCTCCTTTGGGGAAGCCGACGATGGTGACCGCGTCGCCCGATCCCCGACGGACCGGGCCCGATCGTGACGTTCGACTCTGGCGGGAGCAGGCGGCGAGTCCTGTACTGACGCGACGCCCGAGCCACGAGAACCGGCGTCCAACCGGAGGACAAACGCGCGATGGAGCTCACCCTCGTGATCGGGAGCGCGAACCAGCGGCTCGGAGACGCGGTCGCCTTGATCCTCGAACCGGACCGCGCCGATCCCGTCGTCGAACGCTTTCCCGATGGTGAGCTCCACGTCACGTTGCCGCACAGCCTGCGGGGCAACGATGTCTACGTCCTCCAATCGACCGGTCCGCCGGTCGATCAGCAGCTCATGGAGCTTCTCCTGCTCGTCGATGCCTGCCGGCGCGGCGGAGCCGGACGGATCACGACGGTGATCCCGTACTTCGGCTACGCACGCCAGGACCGCCGACGGGCGCCGGGTGAGGCCATCGCGGCTCGAGTCGTCGCCGATCTCCTGCGCGCCGTCCGGGTCGACCGGGTACTTGTCGTCGATCCCCACACCCCTGGTCTCGAGGCCGTGTTCGAGATGCCACTCGACGCGCTGAGCGCCGTCCCGGTGCTCGCCGCAGGGCTCCGGCCGACCCTGCCCACGGATGCTGTCGTCGTCGCCCCCGATCTCGGTGCGGTGAAGCGCGCCGAGAGCTACGCCGCGCTGCTCGGCCTGCCGATGGTCATCGTGCGAAAGCGTCGAATCTCGGGGACGTCGGTACGCGCCGAAGAGGTGGTGGGCGCGATCGACGGCCGCGTGCCGGTGATCATCGACGACATGATCAGCACCGGTGCCACGGTCTGCGCCGCGATGCAGGCCCTCCTCGAACACGGCGCTCGCGCATCCGTGCTGGTCGCGGCGACCCACGGACTGTTCGTCGGGCCGGCTCCTCAGCGCCTGCGGGAGCTGCCGATCGAGCACCTCGTCGTGACCGACAGCCTGCCCTCGGCCGTCGGTCTCCCGCCTTCGGCTGAGGTCGTCAGCATCGATCGACTGCTCGCAGACGCCATCCGACGCCTGCACGACGACCAGCCACTCGACGATCTCGTGCTGTTCGCCTGAGCCCCGATCGATACGAGTCGTCCTCCCCGGGACGCCCCTTAGGTACCGGGTGCGTTCGGCGGTTCGCCCGGCTGCGGTCCCGGCTGACCGAGCGCCGGATCACCGGACGGGAGACCGTCCTCAGACGGCTCCGCCCCGTCGGGGGTCGATCCGGCCACGAGGGAACCGGGCTCGGTCCCGAAGTCGGTGGGGTCGATCTCGGCGAGGAACGAACGGAACTGGGAGACCTCGGCATCGATCGTCTCCTCGTCGGGCACCTCCTCGAGCACCGTCCCGGCCTCGTCGAGCACCGCGGCGCTGACGAACATCGGTGCCCCGAGCCGAACCGCCAGCGCGATCGCATCCGAGGGCCGAGCCTCGACGCGGTGTCCGCCGCCCGGCCCGCTCACGCTCAGCTCCGCGAGGAACGCTCCATCCCGGAGCTCGGTGACCTCGACTCGCTCGACCTCGGCGTCCAGGCTCTCGACGAGGGAGGCCATGACGTCGAGGGTCGAGGGCCGCGGCAGGAACTGCCCACTCAAGGCCAGGGCGATGGCAGCCGCCTCGGGGCCGCCCACGAAGATCGGCAGCACGCGGTGCGGGGAGTCCTTCTCGCGCAGCAGCAGCAACGGCGTGCCGGTGGTGGCTTCGATGTGGAGTCCGGCGATCTCGACCAGCTTCATGACGATGGGTTCCCCTCGACTCGAGAGCTCTGCTGCCGTTCGTGGCAGCTTCACGAACAGCGTGGGAGGTGCGGCTGTTCCCCGGGGCGGCGAGTGTGGCGGTGACGGCTGCTTCGGCTCGGCGCGTGATCTCGTGCGGCACTTCGACGCATCCGCTGTTGGGACTTCGGACCCTGGGCGGTTGGTCGTCGTGAGGCGACACTCGGACAGGCGTTGGTGCCTGTCCACTCCTTGTCTGGAGGATTGCGATGTCTCTGTTCCGCGATCGCGCTGAGGCTGGACGGCGGCTTGCCGCCCGCCTTGCACCCCTCGCCGATGAAATGCCCGTCGTGGTCGGATTGCCCAGGGGAGGCATCCCGGTTGCCTTCGAGGTGGCGCGGGCCCTGATTGCCCCGCTCGACGTGATCGTGGTGCGCAAGCTCGGCGTCCCATTCCAACCCGAGCTGGGAATGGGTGCGGTCGGGGAAGACG
>JADGOM010000055.1 GCA_017882925.1 Acidimicrobiia bacterium
AGAAGATCGCGATCGGCACAGTGGCGACAACGCTGCGCCGGGCGATCAGCGCGACCAGCAGGCCTTCGCCGCCGAGCCCGCCTTCGAACCCGGGGGTGAGCCGGAACCCGATGCCCGTGAACCACACACCACCGGCCAGCCCCGCGAAGGCACCCGACAGGACCAGCGCCCCGCCGCCGAACAACGCCATGCTGACGCCGGCGGCCTGCGCCGCGGTGGGGTTCAGGCCGAGCATGCGGATGCGGAAGCCCCACTTCGTGCGGGCGAGCACGAAGGCGACGATGACGGTGAAGGCGAGCGCGATCAGGACCCCGCTCGTGACGCTGAACCCGGGGAGGCTCCCGAGGTGTGGGAGCTGCTGGTCCGTGTTGAGCCGGGCGGATTGCGGCGGCTTCGGCGTGATGCTGACGTTCTCCTGGAGCAGGAAGATCTTGTTGAGGGCGAAGTCGACGACCTCGAGCGCGACGAAGTTGAGGAGCAGCGTGCTGATGATGACGTCGACGCCACGCGTGTAGCGGAGCAGCGCCGCGATCCCGGCCCATATACCCCCACCGATCGCGGCGCCCACGAGGCACAGCGGCAGCGCGACGGGCGTGGGGAGCCCGAACTTGAACATCACGAAGCCCGCGACCAGACCGCCCATGAGGAACTGGCCCTGTGGCCCGATGGTGAACGTGCCGGCCCGGTTGGCGATCACGACGCCGAGGGCGACGATCAGGATCGGGGTCGACTGCTCGAGCGTGAGCCCGATCGCGGCCCAGCCGCTCATGCTGCCCGTCCACAGCGCGTGCATCACGTCGAGCGGCGAGCTGGGGGTCGTCGCGAGGACGAGGATCGACATCAGCACCATCGCGCCGGCGAAGGCGACGACGTAGAGCGCGACGTTGATGGCGATGTTGGTGGCGCGGGTCTTGCCCACCTTCGGGCCCATGACCATGGGCATGATCTCTTCGGAGGTGGTCACCGAATCGGGGACGGTCACAGCGGCTGACCCCCCATCATCAGGCCGATGCGATCGAGATCGGCTTCGTGGCGGTCGAGCACACCCATGATCCGGCCCTCGTTGATGACCGCGATGCGGTCGGAGAGGGCGAGGATCTCCTCGAGCTCCGTGGAGATGAGCAGCACGGCGACGCCCTGGTCGGCGACCGTCCGGAGCTGCCCGGTCATGTACTCCACCGCCCCAACGTCGAGCCCGTGGGTGGGCTGCGCGGCGACGAGCACCTTCGGGTTGCGGGAGATCTGGCGGGCGAGCACGACCCGCTGCTGGTTGCCGCCGGAGAGGAAGCGCATCGGCGTGTCGGGCGACGGGCACTTGATCTCGAACCGCTCGATCAGGCGGACCGCGTTCTCGTGGATCTTGGCGCCCGACACCAGCCGGCCGTTGGACACCCGGTCGAGGTCGTCGAGGACCAGGTTCTCGGCGACCGTCATGTCGAGCACGCATCCCGCCGCGTGGCGGTCTTCCGGGATCACCGCGATACCGGCCTTCGCCATCGCGCCGGCCTTGCCCGCGCGCACCGGCTCGCCCGCGACCTCGACCGATCCGCCGTCGAGGTTGGTGAGGCTGCTGAGGAGGTTGGCCAGCGTCACCTGGCCGTTGCCCTCCACGCCCGCGAGGCCGAGGATCTCGCCCTGGTGGACCTCGAGGTCGAGGTGGTCGAGCAGCCGCACACCACCCGGCCCGCGCACCGACACGTCCTTCACGCTCAGCATCACCGCGCCGGCCTTCTCGGTGACGGCCTCGTCGGCGACCGCGATCTCCTCGGCCTCCTGGATCAGGCCGAGGGCCACGGCCTCACCGCGCAGCGACACCTCGCGGCCGACCATCTCGCGCGCCAGCGTGCGCGCGTCGGTCGCCGAGGTCTCGAGCTGCGCGACCACCACGCCGTTGCGCATGATGCAGACCTGGTCGGTGGCGTTGAGGATCTCGTCGAGCTTGTGGCTGATGAGGACGACGGCGCGGTTCTCGTCGCGCACGACGTAGCGGAGCGTCCGGAACAGGGCTTCGGATTCGGCCAGCGTCAGCACCGAGGTCGGCTCGTCGAGGATGACGATGCTCGGGTTGCGCCGCAGGCACTTGATGATCTCGACCCGCTGGCGTTGGCCGGCGGTCAAGGTCCCGATCTTGGCGTGGGGGTCGACCTCGAGGCCGTAGCGCTCGGAGATCTCGCGCACGCTGGCGACGGTGCCGGGCTCGTCGAGCCGGCCCTTCTCGCCGAGGACGACGTTCTCCCAGACGGTGAGCGCGTCGATCACGCTGAAGTGCTGGTGGACCATCGCGATGCCCAGCCTCGCGGCGGCGCGCGGATCCTCGACGACCGACTTCACGCCGTCGATGGCGATGAAGCCGGCGTCGGGCGTGAGCAGGCCCGTGAGCACCTTCATCAGGGTCGACTTGCCGGCGCCGTTCTGGCCCAGCAAGCCGTGGATCTCGCCCCGTTGCACCACCAGGTCGACCTGGTCGCAGGCGACGGTGCTGCCGAACCGCTTGATGATCCCCCGCATCTCGACCGCCGGCACGACCGGGAAGCCGTCGGGCTTCCCGGTCGCGATCGTCGACGATGTCGCATCGCTCATCGCGTGGTTCCTTCGTCGACTCGGCCGGTCAGGTCACTTGCTGTTCTTGATGATCTTCGCGGTGTTCACCTTGCCCGAAGCGATCTGCTTCATGAAGAGGTCGGTCTTCGCCTGCAGCTTCTTGGCGTTGGGAGCCGTCGGGCAGATCTTCACGGACGGCACCTTGTCGACGCCGACCTTGAACTGCAGCGACGTGCCCATCTTCACCTTGCCGGCGGACCAGTTCTGGAGCGCCTGGGTGAAGTAGTCACCCGGGGGGAAGAGGGACGACACCACGAAGGCCTTGTCGGAGCACCGGTCGGTACCCGGGGCGACCGAGAGGACCTTGGCGGCGGCACCGGCCTTGGCAACCGCGTCGGTCGCACCACCCATGTACGGGTAGAGGATCTGCGCGCCCGCTGCGAGCTGGGCCTTGGCGGCTTCCTGGCCGAGGGCCGAGTCGTCGAAGTCACCCGTGAGGGTCTTCGAGGTCGTGGCCTTCGGGACCACGAGCTTGATGCCCGCGGTCCAGCCGTTGAACGCCTGGGTCACGAAGTCGAGGTCGGGGCCACTGATGTAGGCGCCCTTCGTCAGCTTCTCCTCCTTCATCACGAGACCCGTCGCGTAGCCGGCGGCCACCTGGGAGTCGTTGATGCTGTCGGTCGTGTTGAAGACGTACGGGGTGAGCTTCTGCGCGCCGTTGATGTAGAAGGTCACGCCCTTGCAGACGCTCTCGGCGGCGACCGGGACGGCGTCGGCGCTGGCACTGTCGGCGAGGGCGACGAACTTCACGCCCTGGCGGCAGAGGCTGCGTGCGTCTTCAGCGGCGGCGGCGGGGGCGACGCGGTCGGTGACCTGGAGCTTCCAGCCCTTCTTCTTCGCGTACGCCTTGGCCGAGTCGATGAAGCTCTCGTAGTAGCCGTGGTCGTTGGTGTCACCACCGCTGAGCACGCCGATCTTGACGCCCTTCCCCGTGGGCGCCTTCGGGGTGCAGCCCTGGGTCCCCGGGCACGGTGCTGCTTGCTTCGGCGTTGACGTCGATGCGAATGCCGCTTCACCCACGAACGCCGAGGCGATGAGTGACAGCACCAACATCGGGGCCACCAATGACAGCTTTGTCCGTTTGCGCATTCTGGTATCCACCTTCCCAGCCTTGGAGATCGGTTCGTGCGGATTGGTGCTCGTGTTGCCCCCGGCCGCAGGTTCGCGGGCCTACATGACCAGACTTGAACGGCTCTGTGAACGGATGAAACATACGCGCCGGAATGGTCAGTCCATCGGACCGTCCGGCTGGTTGGTGACGAGGGGGTCCGGGCCGGTCACGAGAGGCGCCCCGGGAGCACCCCCGACTCGAGGTGCTCCTCGTAGCTGATGCGCTCGAGGCCGAAGAGTGCGTCGCTCGCGGCGGTGAAGTAGGGGAGGGCCATGCGGCCGATCGGCCGCAGCGCGGCCTGGTCGACCTTCAGGTCGGGCGAGCAGATCGACTCGTCGAGCACGATGCACACGACCTCGGCCACCACGAGGTGCACCGTCGAGTAGTGCACCTCGTCGTCGCCGAAGTCGACCACCTGGCGGAGCCGGCACTCGAGGTGCGCGGGCGACTCCGCGATCGACGGCGCCTGGACGCGTTGGGACGCGACCGCGTGCCAGCCGACGACCTCCGACTCGCTGACGTGGCCCGGGAACTCGATGGCCGCCACCTCGATGTGGTCGCTCATCGACTCGGTGGTCACGTTGATCACGAAGTCGCCGGTCCGATTGAGGTTCTCCCACGTGTGCTTCGGCGTCCCGTCGCCTTCGCGACGTCCACCGATGGTGACGGCGAGGAGGGGCGGGCTCCCCGTGACGGGCATGTAGTAGCTGAAGGGTGCCACGTTCACAAGGCCGTCAGCGTTCGCGGTGGAGACCATCGCGATCGGACGCGGGACGATGAGGCTCGACAGCATCCCCTGGCTCTTGCCCGGGCTGTGCTCGGCTGGATCGAAGACGATCAAGAGGGTTCCTCGGGAGCAGCTGCGGTCGAATGGTCAGACCATAAGATCGCCGGAGCGCCGGATCAATACGGAGGTTGGTATGAAACACGCGGTTCACGTTCCGGTGCCGATCCGGATGGCACGCCGGGCAATGGTGACCGCGATCGACCAGCTCGCGTCCGCGGCCGGGATGTCGAGCCTGCGTGGCGGCGGGTCGGCCGCCGACGCCGCGATCGCCACGAGCTCGGTGCTCGCGGTGACCACGCAGCACCTGTGCGGGATGGGGGGAGACCTCCTCGCGGTGGTGGCCCCGCCGGCCGGGCCGCCGGTCGCCCTGGTCGCCGCCGGGCGGGCCGGATCCGGTGCGGATCCCGACCGGCTCCGGGCCGAGGGCGCGGGCGTGATGCCGTTCCGCGGCGACATCCGGTCGGTGCCGGTGCCGGGCTGCGTCGACGGCTGGCTCGCGCTGCACGAGCGGTTCGGGCGCCGTCCGCTCGCGGACGCGCTCGCGCCGGCGATCGCCTACGCGAGCGACGGCTTCCCCGCCGCGCCCTTGCTCGCCGACCGCGCCCGCCTGATCGCCGACCTATCCGGCGGGGAGCCGTTCCGGGGCATCGGCCCGGGGAGCATCGTGCGCCGCCCGGGCGTCGCGCGCACCCTCGAGGCGATCGCGCGCGAAGGCCGCGACGGCTTCTACCGCGGCGAGTTCGGTGCGGGCCTGATCGAGCTCGGGGAGGGCGAGTACACGCCCGACGACCTCGCCCGCCCGCACGCCGACTGGCGCGACGCGATCGCCGCGGACGCCTGGGGCCACCGCATCTGGTCGGTGCCCGCGCCGTCGCAGGGCTACCTCACGCTCGCGGCCTCGTGGATCGCGGCGGGGCTCCCGCTCCCCGACGACCCGGACGACCCGGAGTGGGCCCACCTGCTCGTCGAGGCCGCGAAGCAGGCGGGCCACGACCGCGAGGAGGTCCTGCACGCGGACGCCGACACCGCCGCGATGCTCGACCCGGCGCGCCTCGGCCCGCGACGGGCAGCGATCACCGATCGGGCCGCCACGCTCGAGGCGCCGGCCGCGCCCGGCGGCACGATCCACCTCAACGTCGTCGACGGCGACGGCCTCACGATCGCGTGTACGCAGTCGAACGCAGCGGGCTTCGGCGCGCACATCGCCGAGCCCGGTACGGGCATCTTCCTGCAGAACCGCGGGCTCGGGTTCAACCTGCGCGACGGCCACGGCGGGGCGTACGCGCCGGGCCGGCGCCCACCCCACACGCTGTCGCCGGCCGTCGTCACGACCTCCGACGACCGGCCCGTGATCGCGCTCGGCACCATGGGCGCCGACAGCCAGCCGCAGATCCTGTTGCAGCTCCTGGCGCGGATGCTCGGCGCGGGGCAGGCGCCCGAGGTCGCGGTGGCCGCGCCGCGTTGGGTCCTGGCCGGGGACGAGGACGCGTCGTTCGCGGTGTGGCGGGGCCGGCCCGCGTCGCGGGTGAAGGTCGAGGGCCACGCGCCCGCCGCGTGGATCGACGGCCTCCGCGCCCGCGGGCACCAGGTGGAGCTGCTCGACGAGTTCGCCTACGA
The DNA here is from genome assembly GCA_017882925.1 of Acidimicrobiia bacterium. Classification (GTDB taxonomy): domain Bacteria; phylum Actinomycetota; class Acidimicrobiia; order IMCC26256; family Chersky-534; genus Chersky-534. The sequence goes on from JADGOM010000055.1 coordinate 6,117, forward strand.
CGC